>JBCBOO010000188.1:0-13093 GCA_039821235.1 Planctomycetota bacterium | reverse complement strand
CTTTCTCTCGGCGTCTTTCGAGCAAAACCTGGTCCTGCAATACATCGCCGCACGCTCGGTCGCTTTCGAATCGGGGAGAGCTCGCGTGATCACGGACCAAGTGTGCTTGCAGCCGCTTTTGAACTGGATCGCAGGCGACCAACCATTGAGTGTGACGCAGACCCCATCGGGAGCGGGCCCATTGCTGCGGTATCGAGTTTTGGCGCCCCGCACCGATCCGCTGCCCGTGCCCCTCGACGTGGACGTGGACGACACGATGTCTCAGGCGGCGAGTTCCACAGGATCCGATTCGTCGCCAGCCGAATGCGAGAGAGCGGACTGCTTGACGTTACCGCTCCTTGATTTTCGCGTGCTGGGGGAGTGGATTCAGCTGGAGCTGATCAGCCGACAATTTTTAAAGCGACTTGCGACTGGCTAACGCGATTTTCTGTTCGTGTCGGAACTTGGCCCGGAAAGCTCGTCTTCCCAAGATTCCGGTCGCCGACCAGAATAGCACTTTTTGGGGGCGGTCCTAAACTCGCTCCGAAAACCGACAACACCCGTCCCCTGGATCGATCGTGGATCGCCGAACCTACACGTTCATCGTTGCATCGGCTGCATTTCTCTTTTTCTATCTTTCGCTTCGCGCGGTTGTCGCGCCTCAGCAGAACCCCAATCAACCGGCCGCCCAAGCGGAAGTCGAACCGGGGGACGATGCCGATGGGAATCAGGAAGATGCGGCCACGGCAAATGAATCCGAGGCATCCGATGACGGCGAGGAAGTAGACGATCCGGATCGCATTCCATCGACAATCGGAGCACCCGAGTGGTTTACGCTTGGATCCATGGATCCTGCGGACGGCTACAACTTGCTGATCTACTTCGCCAGCAAGGGTGGATCGATCGAGCGTATCGAGATCACGGCTCGCGACGACGAAGGCAATTTGGAATACCGACGAGTCGACACGCGCAGCGGCTACCTCGGGTACTTTGCCGGTGAGTCGAGCGATCTGGTGGATGGCGTGAAAGTCAATGTCGTCGGTCCGGGAACGCCGGCTGACCTTGCCGTTGCCGCGTCGGGGGAAAACGGAATTCAAGTCGGTGATGTGATCTTGGCCGTTGATGGATCGCCGGTACGAACCGAAGTTGAGATTTTTGATGCCCTGGCAACGTCCAAACCGGGCGAGAAAGTCACGGTCGAAATCGAACGAAACGCGGGGCCTGCTGGTGGCACTCCGATCCTGTTGGAAGCCACGCTCTCGCAGCATCCCTTGGATCTCGTTCGGCTCGCGGAAGTCGGCGGCGATGATCAAATCAAAGGCAACCTGTCACGACTTTCTTGCTTGATGTCGCTGGCGCGTTTGGGGACGAAAACGATTCGAACCGGCAATCGTTCGCTCAAAGGACTCCCACTACCGGAGCATCGCAACTGGGAAGGGGAAGCGACCGGCGAAGACGACGATCGACAAACGCTGACGTTGCAAACCACACTTGGTACGAGTGAACTGGCGGATCTTCGTGGCGAACCCGTTCAGATGAAGCGTTCGTTTACTGTGAGTCGCGGCAGCTTTGCCGTCGACATGGATTTGGAAGTCGTCAACCTCGGCAAACGGACACAGGAAATCGCATACCGTTTGGAAGGCCCCAACGGAGTCACGCCGGAAGGCTGGTGGTACAGCGTCAAGATCAGCCCGAACTTTAGTGGTGCCGCGGCACGAGACATCGTCTATCGAACGGCCGCGGACAATCACCAGCTGATCAGCGGAATGACGGTCCTGAAAGACATTCGCAAGGAACCCGAAACGCCCTACTACGGCATCTTCTCTGGTGATGCGGGTGCCGACGAGCAAGCGCTGAGCTACATCGGAGTGGACACGCAGTACTTCGCGGTCGCTTACCTGCCGAAATCCGAGTCGCAGGTATTCAATTCGTTTGAACGTTGCAGCGCCCACTTGGTGGCAGATCCGACGCTGATTGAGAAACACAAAGAACGTGCGGTCAACGTTTCGTTCTTCCTCAACGGCCAGGCCGCGGAACTCAGCCCCGGGGAATCGATCAAGCAAAGCCTGACGATGTATGCGGGCCCGAAAGTGCCCGAGATCTTGGATCAATATCAGATTTCGGACTTCGTTTATTACGGTTGGTTCGCGATCTTTTCCAAGCCACTGTCTTGGCTGTTGCACTTCTTGCAGAGCATTGTCGGAAACTATGCCGTGGCGATCATTCTGCTGACCGTGGTGGTGCGTGGTTGCATGTTCCCGCTCAGCCGGAACGCGGCAGTCAACGCGCAGAAGATGCAGGAACTCGCGCCCGAGATGAAGAAGATCGCTGAGAAGTACAAGGATGACATGGAAGGTCGCCTGAAGGCCCAGCAGGCGTTGCAGAAACGAGTCGGCTTTAATCCGCTGGCGGGTTGTCTGCCCATGTTCCTGCAGTTACCGATTTTCATGGGGCTTTATCGTGCCTTGTCGGTTGACATCGATCTGCGTCAAAAGCCTTTCTGGTCACCGAGCGGTTGGGCATCCAACTTGGCGGCTCCGGATCAGTTTTCGTTCTGGGGCGATTGGATGCCGGACTACTTCGCCGGCCGAGGTTCTGGCTGGCTCGGGCCGTACTTCAACCTGTTGCCGATTCTGGTAGTTGTGTTGTTCATCACCCAGCAGAAGCTGTTCATGCCGCCGGCGACGGATGACCAGACGCGCATGACCCAAAAGGTGATGACTTTCATGACGTTCTTCATGGGGTTGTTTTTCTTCCGAGTACCGGCTGGCCTCTGCATTTACTTCGTGGCCAGCAGCTTGTGGGGAATCGGTGAGCGTTTGCTGGTCAAGCGAACGTTGCCTTCTGGGAAGCACTTCAACCTGGAAGACGGAGACGGGTTGGTCATCGATGCGGCCGCCACACCGAAGGGCTCCACCAAGCCCACGCTGACGGAAAAGTTGCTCGAGAAAGTTGGGCAGAAGGAAACGGTACGCGAAGTGATCCCGCCAAACAAACGCAAACGTCCGGGTGGAAAGAAAGGCAAGAATCGATAGGACCGTCGCGGGCCTATCTTTCAATGCAGTCTGGCGACCGCTGCGTCTCGAAGGGACGACCGTTCCCCGCCGGTGGTCCTGGACGTCGACCCCACGAAGAAAGCCTCGCCACCTGAGCAGATGTCTGCGCCGCTCGGTGTCCCGGTTTGGTAAACTATCACGAAGATAACTTCCCGACGCCGGGAAGGATTTTGGTGACCACGTTTGCCTCTTGCCTGGGTTATTGGTTTGTATCGAACGCCGCTTTCATTTCGCATCCGGCGCGAAATCGGACTCTATCATTCTCTGCCGCTGCGGAGCGGGTTTTTGGAGTTCAGCATCAAACCGAAGTGGGCATCGGCGCCGTGCTTGATCGGGTTTCTGCTACTGGCTTCGATTCCCCTCCATGCGGACGCGAAGACAGACTTCCGCGTGGAACGCTCGGATTCTGCCAGTTCGGATACTCAAGTGCTGGTCGGGGACTGGGTCTCGATCACCGAGACGGGCATCGTCGTCAAGGTGGATGGAAGTCCGCAAACGTTGAGTTTCGATCAACTGATCTCACTTCGTCCCGAGCCCGTCGGCGAACCAAAACAAGGACCGCCCCAGAACGTAATGCTAGTTGATGGGACGAGTTTGAAGAGTCGAACGGTTAGCACTCAGGATGGAGAAGTGCTCTCGGTTGAATTGAAGGGGCAACCGAAACTGGATGTTCCCTTGCGGTTTGTTGGCTCGATTCGATTTCAGGGCGGAACAGCGACCTCGGATCCACAGTGGTTGGGGCTGACCGAACAGACCAATCGTTCCGACGTGCTTGTCATCCGCCGCGGCAACGATCAACTCGATCCGATCGAAGGCGTTGTCGTTTCGATGGATGCCAAGACGCTCCAATTTGATTTGGATGGCGAAGTAATTGACGCGCCGATCGAACGGCTGGAAGGGGTGATTTTCAGAACGGCCGGTGAATCTGCGACGTCCAAAACCATTAAAGTCACCGGGAAGTACGGTTCGGAGTTTTTTGTATCCAAGCTGGAATCGGGCCCGGTCGCCGACGCGATCAAAGTTAGTCTGCCCGGCGAAACGATTCATTCCATTCCACTGGATCAGATCCAAGCGATCGCCTGGTCCACCGGTCGCGTTTTGCTTGCCCAACAGGAACCCGCCGAATCAAACTACGCGGCGTATCTGAAGTCGGGAGTTGATCCGGCCCTGATGGCGGGCTGGTTCGGGCCCCGCCCCGACGGTGACGACCTGGTCGCGGCGGCCGGCGGAACGGTGGAGTACCGGATCGATGACGGATTCCAGTCGCTACGTGGTGCGGTGATTCGCGACAAATCGGTTGCGGCGAGCAGCCACGTGACCGTTCGGATCAAGATGGATGGGAACTTGGTGTGGGAACAAACTCTCCAAGACGGACGAACACCGAGAGGGTTCCAGGTTCCCGTTGCGGGGAGCAGGCGTGTGAGATTTGAAGTGGTTGCCGGCGAAGATGGTGATGTCGGAGATACGGTTCGGGTTCTTCAACCGAGGCTTTTGAAGTGACGGCTAAGTATTGGTTTCCAATTGCCGCAAGGCGATCGCTGCTGGCATTGTGGCTGCTCGCCGTCTTGCCGAGTGGTCTTGTTTCCGTTTCCGCCGCCGAGCCGACCGGGGTTGAACCGGATCCCATTGTTCAAGCTGCTGAGACGCGGCGCATTGAAGCGATCAATCGCGCGATGCCCAGTGCCGTGAGCGTCTTCATTCCAGGTGGGGGTGGAGGTGGCAGCGGCGTGCTGATTTCTCCCGAAGGCTACGCGCTGACTAACTTTCATGTGACAAGTCCCGCCGGCACGTTCATGCGTTGCGGCCTGAGCGATGGGCGAGTCTATGATGCCGTACTGGTCGGACTCGATCCCGTGGGCGATCTCGCGATGATCAAGTTACTCGGGAGAGACGATTTTCCGTATGCCGAATTGGCCGACAGCCGGAAGGCCCGCGCGGGTGACTGGTGTATGGTCATTGGCAATCCGTTTCTGCTGGCCACCAACTTGCAGCCCACCGTTACCTGGGGCATCCTCAGTGGCGTCGGGCGTTATCAGTACCCGGCCGGAACGTTGCTCGAATACGCCGACTGTTTACAGACCGATGCGTCCGTGAACCCGGGAAACTCGGGAGGTCCGATCTACAACGATGAAGGCAAGTTGCTGGGCGTCGTCGGGCGTTGCTCGTTTGAGAAACGCGGCCGCGTCAACGTGGGTGTCGGCTACGCGATCTCGATCAATCAAGCCAAGAACTTCCTAGGCTACTTGCGCAGCGGTCGTGTGGTGGATCACGCCACGTTGGGCGCGACGGTTTCGACCGATCCGGATGGCGGTGTCGTTGTGAGCAACATCCTGGAGTCCAGTGACGCGTATCGTCGCGGCATGCGTTACAACTCCGAAATTTTGGAGATCGACGGACGTCCGGTCTCCACCGCGAACGAAGTTCAAAACATTATGGGAACGTTGCCAGCCGATTGGCGAGTGAACGTTGCGTTTCGCGAAGACGGCAAGACCGTTCGCGCCCCGGTCCGGCTGATGTCCGTCCATCGTCAGGACGAATTGATCGAAAAAATGGGCTCCGCCCTCCCGCCACCACCGCCCGTGCCCGATGAGCCACCTAAGGACGATCCAAAAGACGACAAAGCTCCTGCTGACATTCCTGAGGGCAAGGCTCCAAACGGTGACCTGCCGGGCCAGGAGACAGCCGCGAAGTCAAAGAAGAAGCGTTCGATCCCTGAGGCCGCCTCCAAGCTGATCGAAGAACGCCGGGGATTCGCGAACTACCACTTCAATCGACTGGAGCAACAACGTTTTTTGACACAGTTGCTGAAGCCGTTCGGCGATGAGAAAAGTCAGTTCAATCGCTGGCAGCTCTCCGGGAAAACGGCGACCGGGGAGGACTGCACGTTGCTTGTCCGCGACGATGAATTCGCCATGGAAGTTGGGCAGTTTGTTTTCGAAGCAACGAATAAGAACGAGCTGTTCGAAGCCATTGATCGCAATCTGATCGCTGGTGTGTTGCCGGCTTTGGACGCGTGGCGAACCATGTTGCGTGTCGGGCCAAAGTCGTTCGGTGAAACGTACTACAAAGGCACAATCCCGTTGGCCGGCGAGCGTCCGCTTCGTGATTGCACCGTAGGCATCTACGGAGAAATGGAAGTGCGATGGCTGATGCACCCCGAAACGGGTGTCTTGGAGTGCATCGAAGTCATGGCGGATAGTGATACCGATCCCGCCGAGCTGTGGGTAACGTGGAACGGCGACCAAGTGAGTTCACTTGAACTTCGCTACGGCACCGAACCTGTCTTGCAGCTTTCGGTGCAACAGTGGAACCGGGGAGGGGCAGCCGAATGATTCGTCAACTCTTGGACTTGTATTGGATTCGGCCAGCGTTAGCCCCAGTTTCTTGCAGACAAACACGGCTAACGCCTCGCGGCTCAAACCTGAAATTGAACGTTTGCAAACCACTGGCGTGTGTTTTGACTTTGTTGACTGGCATCTCGTTCAGTCATGCTCAGCCGCCCGTCGATTCCGATTCACGCGCGATCCAAACCAAGGTCGTCAAGATCTATGGTGCCGGAGGCATGAAGCAGCTGGAAGCCTACCAAAGTGGTTTCCTCGTTTCACCCGAAGGCCACGTCGCGACGGTTTGGAGCTATGTACTGGATGTGGAACCAATTGTGGTTTTGGATGACGGTCGCCGTTTCGAGGCCAAGATCATCGGCATTCAACCTGCTCTCGAACTGGCGGTGCTCAAGATTGATGCGTCGGACCTTCCCTACTTGGAAGTCCCCAAAAATCTGACGGCGAGCTGGGGTGATCCGGTGCTGGCGGTCAGCAACCTGTTTGGCATCGCGGCCGGTGACGAACCCGCCAGCGTGATGCAGGGAATGATCGCGGGCATTTCCAACTTGGATGCACGTCGTGGAACATTCAAAACGGCATACAACGGCAGGGTGTTGCTCCTTGACCTGATCGCGAACAATCCGGGTGCCGCGGGAGGCGCCGTGGTGGATGCGACGGGGCAACTGGTGGGCATGTTAGGAAAAGAGCTTCGCGATAGTGGAACCGGAGTCTGGTTGAACTACGCGCTACCGATCGATGCCCTTCGTGTGGCAATCGGCGATGTCATCGCTGGCCGGACGACAACGGTCCCCAAAGAATCCAACCCGATTCTCAAGCGAGACCAATCGCACAACTTGACGACGCTGGGGATGGTTCTCGTGCCGAATGTTCTGGAGTCCACTCCCGCATTCGTGGACGCCGTCATGAAAGATTCGCCGGCGTCCAAAGCCGGCTTGCAGGAGGACGACTTAATTCTCTTGCTCGATGGGCAACGGATTGCGGACCAGCAAGTGTTGACAGATCTGTTGCGTCGGGTCGACCGTCGTGACGCGATCTCCATTACCGTGCAGCGAGGCAGTGAAATCCTGCCGCTTCGGCTTCGGCCCTGAGTCTCTCGAGGGTCGTTCGGCCAGTTTTGTCGGGCCAAGAGTCGACCTGGAACAAGCGGCTCGACATCCTCCTTCGCTTTTTATCGCGAGAACAGCTTTCGTGAATGCCTCCCTTTCCGATCAACAACCGTCACCCTCCCACGCGGTGTACCGGATCGCCCGATTCGTTGGTCACGCGTGGCCGCAGGTTTTGGGAATCGCCGGATGCTTCGTTGGCGTGTTGCTTTTTCAGCAGCGCTGCGACGCTCAGACGGCGGCTCCAACCAAAGGCTCAATGGAGTACCGAACGGCACTCGCCAAGTCTGTGCGGCGGGCGGCAAACAGCGTGCTCGAATCGGTGGTTACGATCGAAGTCATCGGTGTCGCTGAGACGGCTCCCACACGCGGGCAAGCCAGCGAAGTCGCAAGTGATGCCGCGACTTGCGGTGTCATCATCGATCCCAAAGGTTACGTCATTGCCTCCGAAATCGTCTTGCGCAAACCCGCGGCAACGATTCTCGTGGTCCTGCCCGACGGGACTCGGTTGACCGCCGAGACGATGGCAAGGGACACGCACCGCGGACTTGCGTTGCTGCGAGTCAAGCCCGAACAGCCTCTCCCCGCGGTCTCGCTTCCCGAGGAAATCGATGTGCCGGTGGGTTCGACCGTGGTTGCCGTCGCCCGCTACGGCAGTGAGGCGTCACCGTTGGTCAGCAGCGGTATCTTGAGCGCGACCGAACGTTTGGAAGGCACGATGTTGCAATGTGATGCTCGCGTCTCTCCAGCATTCTATGGCGGTCCGTTGGTGGATTTGTACGGCCGTGTGATCGGAATCTCGGTCCCCGCGGTCGCCGAAGGAGGTGCTGCCGATGCCACCAGTTGGTACGACTCGGGAATTGCGTTTGCCGTCCCCAGTCCCGTCCTGAAGAAAAAGCTACCCCGGCTGATGCAGGGTGAAACCATCCAAAAGGGATTGATCGGAATCGTCCCGGTGACGAAGGACCCGTATGCGGAGGGCACCGAATTGGCTGCCGTTCGGGTCCGCTCTCCCGCGGAGCGAGCGGGCATGAAAGCGGGTGACGTGATCAAAACGATTGCGGGACGCGAGGTATGGCGTTTTCAACAGATTCGACAGGCTCTCGGTCAATTCGATGCCGACGAGTCCATTTCCATCGCCGTGGAACGCGACGGCCAAACGCTGGACATCGACGTCACGCTTGCCGACACGATCCCGCCGCTGGATCCACAACGCGTCGGTGTTTGGGTGCGAGAATCCGAGGGTGGTGAGCTGACGGTCGAAGGTGTGCTGCCCGGGTCGCCCGCCGCCGACAAGCTCAAGGTCGGTGATTCGATCCAACAAGTCGATGACTCGGCCGTGGAGTCCATCGAGACGCTCTCGCGACGTTTGGTCACCGCCGAACCCGGCAAGGCGATGGTCTGGTCGCTTCTCCGCGACGACGAAACTCTTGAGGTCCAGATCACTCCCCAGTCCATCGCGGGCCCACTTCCGACTGAGACTCTTGGTGATTGGCAACTGCAAGAATCCGACAACGATTGGGATGCGCTCGAACTGCGGCTTCCCGACGTTTCTAATCAAGCTGCTTATGTTGCTCCGGAACCGGACGAGAGTCTGGCCGATCAGGGATTGGGGCTGCTCGTCCTTCTCCTGCCGCCGAAGACGCGTGATGCGAAATCGGCACTGGATCCTTGGCGCAATGTAGCGACCGAAGCCGGCGTGGTGGTTCTGGCCATCTGCAGCGAAGAGGAAAAGCAATGGCAGAATAAAGAAATTGACGTCGTCTCACGCATGACAACCATGTTGTCCCAGCGGGTGCCCGTCGGTCCGGCGGCACTTGCGTCCGAAGGCGCATTGGGGCTTTCCGATGCAAGTGCAGCAGACACCATGGTCGTTGCCATCGCCCTTTCGGACCGCAAGCCATTCAAAGGCATTGCATTTTCCGCCAGTGCGAAACCTCCCGCGGTCCGGTTGCGTGAAAATGAGCCTGACAATGCGTTGCGACTGCTGCTGCCGATTGAGTCGTTCGACGAAGGCCCCACATGGCTGACACCACTGAAGACCAGTGGTTATCCGGTTGTACTGGGTGGCCTGTTGGATGAACAAGCGTTGTTGCGATGGGCTCGGCTGTTGCAAGTCCACTGAATGCAAACCAATGAGTCATTGGACGTTCCCCGCCCCTGTTTCTCCCTTCCTGATTTCTACGCCATGTTGAAACCAAATTCTATGATACAGACGCGCCGCTTGTTCTTCAGCGCCACGTTGTTGTTCGCATTCTTGCTCTCGATTCCTTTCGCTTCCGAGGCAACGGCACATGACGCCGCCGACACCCCAGGCAGGCTGCACTTCCATGCCGAGGGGATTTCAAAAGGCAAGGTCGTCTTGGTGTCCGGCGATGAAGAGTATCGAAGTGAAGAATCGATGCCGATGCTCG
Source organism: Planctomycetota bacterium (assembly GCA_039821235.1). Taxonomy (GTDB): domain Bacteria; phylum Planctomycetota; class Planctomycetia; order Pirellulales; family Pirellulaceae; genus Stieleria. The sequence continues at coordinate 3,197 of JBCBOO010000188.1, read as the reverse complement.
CCAAAATCCTGAGCAAGCGTCACGGATTCGATTGCGTGGTACTATTTTCAATGTCTGAGGATGGGACCTACATCGATCCTAACCATTCCGCCGGTGTGGTGGGGTGGAGCGAACTCGATGACGCGGACCTGATGATCATTGCAACACGTTTTCGAACACCATCGCCGGAAGACGCCGCTCACATCACCAAGTTTCTCGACGCGGGAAAGCCTCTGATCGGACTTCGGACCTCCACGCATGCGTTCAACGGCAACGGGTCATTTGGAGGCGACATCAGCTATGGCAAATTCGGGCGTCTCGTGCTGGGCGAACAATGGGTCAATCACCATGGGAAACATAAAGTCCAAGGTGCACGGGGTGTCATCGAACCGAAGCAAGCCGAACACCCGATCTTGAATTCCGTTTCGGATGTGTTTTGCCCCTCGGATGTTTATGGTGTCACACACTTGACCGACAAGGACACGATCTTGTTGCGTGGAGCCGTCACCGAAACCCTGGAACCCAGCTCGGACATCGTCGACTCCGACATCAACGATCCGATGCAACCTTTTGCGTGGTTGCACCCTTACCGGTCACCGAAGGGGACCGCGGGGGTTTCATTTTGCACGACCGGCGGTGCCAGCGTGGACCTGGTGAATGAAGACCTGCGTCGGATGGTGGTCAACGCCGCCTACTTCCTGATGGACTTGGAAGTCCCCGAAAAAGCAGATGTGAGTTTCGTGGACGCGTACAAGCCGTCGTTCTACGGCTTTATCAAAGCCAAGGGTTACTTTGAAAAATTGAATCTCCAGCCCAGCGATTATGGGCCGGGCAAGTTCCGCCAAGTCTCGGACCCCAAAGGCAGCCCCGACTGGCCGTTCCGCGATTAGGGATTCGTAGGACAGGCTTCCAGCCTGTCTTCTAGACATGAGTACAGGCCGGAAGCCTGTTTCACGGGTACGAAAAAAGCGGCGTGTCCTTTGGGGGACACGCCGCTTTCGTTGTTGATTTAAGAAGCGTTAGCTGCTGGTTAGTTTTCCGGAAGGAAACCTGTCTGAGCGAACTCCTCTTCTTCCTGGATGATGATCCGTGGGGTCACCATCAGCATCAGGCTGCTCGCGTCACGGCCAACGGCCACGTTGCGGAACAGTCGACTCAGGTAAGGAATCTTGCTGAGCATCGGAACACCGCGTTCGGTACGACCTTCGCTGAGTCGTTTGATGCCACCGAGCAGGATCGTACCGCCGTCAGGAACGCTGACCGTGGTGCTGACCTGAGTGAAAGCAAACGTCGGCAACTGTACCGTCGAACCGGAGATGATGTCCTCTTCATCTTCGCTGTCGACCGCGTCGTCGGCGTTGACGATTCCGTCACCGTTGGTGTCTTCTTGGTCACGGCTGCTACGTCGTGTCGTTCGCGAGCCTTCGAAGGTGAACGTGTCCACGTTTCCGATTTGGCTAAAGAACGGCACCAGCGTCAGACGGACGAAGCGTTTGTCATCACTGACAATCCCTTGAACGTTCAACTGCGTGCCTTCGTTCAGGACAACGATGACAGGCTGTTGGGCGACCGCAAAGTCACCAACGACCGGCGTGATACTGGTCACGAAGGGACGCTGGCTTTGGTCAGAGATCGTTGCGATCTGGCCGTCGAACAGCGTTACCTTAGGAGCCTGCATCACGTTCGTTCGCTCGTCGCCCTGTGCGGCTTGCAAGAAGAAAAACGCTTCGATGTCGCTGAGGATCGCGAAACCGACGGTCGAGAGCGAACCGGGGTCGGGAGCACCGAAGGCTACCGGAACCGGGAAGTTGTTGTTCTCGATCCGAATGTCGAGGTCATCGGTGGGCAGGCTGGTCAGCCCGTTCCAACCGATCGTGACGCTCTGACCACTGTCGTCGTCTGGCAAACCGTTGCGGCCGACGTTGTCATCGAACTGGACGTCGAAGTCGACGCCGATTTGCTCGAAGAAAGTATCGGACAGCGTGATGAAGCGAACTTCGATCGTGATCTGCAAGTTCTGCAGCGAACGCAGTGACTCGATCAAGTCAACGATTTGATCGTGAACGTCACTGGTCGTGCTGATGATCAAACTCAGGTTCTGAGGATAGGGTGCCATCGTGCTGTTACCGCCGAGAGCTTCCCAGGTATCCGGAACCACAGTCGTTTCGATCAGGTTCATGAGCGAATCGAAGTCCGCGAAGGCTCCACCGCCAGCACCGCCCGGTGCACCCTGGGGACCGAAGCCGCCCTGAGAACCCATCGGGTTGTACTGTCCGAGCATGTTGGAACCCATCTTACTTGGCTGCAACGCGTTGGCTTGACGCGTGGCAATGTCCGTCGCAGAGAACGGCATCATCTGCACGTTCATCTGCGGATTGGTCATTTGGTAAGCCGCACGCAACGCACCGGCAAGTCCGTCTTCGTAGCTGGAAACGAAGTTCGGAATCGGAATCACCAAGTCCGCGACGTTGTACACACGTGTATCCACGTTGGCACGCATCGCTTCGCGACTGGTGATCTGAACGACTTCGTCTTCGATTTCATAACCCAGATCCAATTCCTTGAGAATCAGATTCAGAGCACTCTCCAGCTTGACTTCATTTGCCAGTTCCAACGAAACGGGCTGGTCGGGCTGGACATTCACCGCTTCCATGGCGCGACGATTCAGCACGATCGGAATACCCGTGACCTTGGACAAGTCGTTGATGACTTCTTCCAAGGGGCGATTTCGGAACTGAACGCTCACTGGGGTGGACGTCAGTTTTTCGCGGAGCTGCTGCTCCTGAACGGTTCCGAACAGCCGTTTGTCTTGCAGTCGACGTGTCGACATCTCATGCCAGGTCTGCGGATCGTCTCCAAAGACCATGGGACGGTTGGGATCGATTCCAGCCGTGTTGGCACTGGCGCGTTCGACACCAGCCATGTTCCCGAAGAACGATTCTTCCTTGTCCGCTTGAATCTCCTCCATGATCTGTTTCCGAGTCTTCAATCGACTGTTTTGAAACATCGTGGTGGCGATTTCGGAACCCGGTTTCAGCTCACCGACTTGCTTGGCGATGACTTCCGCTTCCGGAAAACGTCGCTCTTCGATGTACTGGTTGAAGGTTTCAACCAAGCTGGAAATCTCTTCATCGATCTTGGCTTCCCGAGCGGACTTGGTGGCCAAGTCCATTCGAACTTGCGAGTTTTGAAGCTCGAGTTCGATTTCGGAACGATTG
>JBCBOO010000187.1:0-13218 GCA_039821235.1 Planctomycetota bacterium | reverse complement strand
GCTTCTTGTTTGGAGAAAGCCTCGATGTCCTTGAGTTGTTGAAAGAGCAGGCGTAGTTTCTCCCGCCTTTGCTTGGTTTGGCCCATAGCCCGGAGTCGCTCAGTGGATGCATCAACGAAGGAACGAGTCAGTGGGTGAGTGGACCGACTCGAGGCAAATCGTAGCGGGCTGGTCGAGACCATGGGCCTCTCGCCGCGTGAAACTGACGTGAAACTTCTGGAAACAGAGTTTTCCGGGGGCGCCTGCGGGACGGGTAGGCACGCTTGTACAATTACGTGGTGAAGGTCGGCGTCGGTTTCGCGGTTCATTGTGGATTGCGAAGGCGCCTGCCGAACGATCGCCCAGATTTCATTTGCACGAAACACGCGGTATTTTGAAAGCCGCGTCCTTCCAACGACCCACCCAGCTACCCCACGCCCGAAATTCTGATGGTTAAATCTGCCTACGATTGTGTCGTCATTGGTGCCGGTCCGGCCGGCGGTTCTGCTGCGTCGATCGTGGCGGAGTCTGGTTTGGAGACGTTGCTCATTGAACGAGAGCGTGTGCCGCGTTTTCACGTCGGTGAGTCGCTCATGCCGGAAACCTTCTGGCCGCTCAAACGACTCGGACTGACCGATCGTGTGAAGCAAGCCGGATGGCAAGTCAAAAAGAGCGTTCAATTCGTGACCCACAAAGGGACCGAGTCGGCGCCGTTCTTCTTCAAGGAGCACGACGAACGCGAAAGCAGCGACACTTGGCAGGTGGAACGCAGCGAGTTTGACAAGATGCTTTTCGACCGAGCGGGTGAACTGGGCGCGGATTGCCAGGATGAAACTCGTTTGACCGATGTGCATTTCGATGACGATGGCCGAGCCACGGGCGTCACTGTCAAAGATGGCTCGGGAGAAACGCGGCGGATCGATGCGAAGGTGGTGATCGATGCCACCGGACAGCAGTCATTCATTGCGAACAAGCTTGGCCTCAAGGAGGTCAACCCGGACCTCAAGAAGGCTGCGATCTGGGGTTATTATCGCGACACCGTCCGAGGCGAGGGCGATAATGAAGGTGCGACGATCATTTTGCAAACCGCATCGAAGGATGCATGGTTTTGGTTTATCCCTCAGTCCAGAGGGATCACCAGCATCGGTTGCGTCGGGGACAGCGAGTACCTGTTGAAGGGTCGCGGCACGCCGGAAGAGACGTTCGAGGAAGAGCTCGCGAGCTGCCCCGGGCTGACCCCGCGTCTGAAGGATGCGACGCGGCTTGGAAGCCTTCGGACCGCGAAAGAGTTCTCGTACATGACGCGGAAGCACTCCGGCGATGGATGGGTGTTGGTCGGCGATGCGTTCGGATTTATCGATCCGGTTTATTCCTCCGGAGTGTATTTTGCACTCGAAATGGGAGTCCGCGCCGGCGAAGCGGTCGTGCAAGGTTTCGAAAAGGGAGATCTATCCGAGGCACAGCTCGGTTGCTGGTCCGAGGACTTCAAGCAGGGTGCCATGTGGGTCCGCAAGCTCGTCCATGCTTTCTACACCAAAGAGTTCAGCATTGGTCGGTTTATGAAGGACCATCCCGAACACCGGGGGAATTTGACGGACCTCCTGATCGGACGAATTTTCCACGAAGGTGCTGGAAAGATGTTTGAGGACATGGAAAAGTCGATTCAGGAAGCAAAACTTGCGATGGCAAGTTAACTCCGCTCGAGACTTCACCGATGATTCGCTTCCTTCATGTTTGCGTTTGCCTGTTCGTTCTAGCCTTCGTCTTTGAAGTCTCGTCGCAGGCGGCGAGCCCCAGCGGTAAGTGGCGTGGTCACTGGTCGAGTCAAGCGACCGGGCATTCTGGAGCCCTTCGCGCACGCATCCGACAGGTCGATGCGAATACCTACCGCGCATTGTTTTCGGGTCGATTTGCGAAAATTGTCCCGTTTATCTACCCGGCCAAACTGCAGCGGATTCCGGGGACCTGGAATCAGTATCAATCGCGCACCCGATTGCCGCTCTTAGGGGAGTACCGGATGACGGCAACCGTTGGCGAGAGTCAATTCCACGCACGGTTCCAAGGCCGCCGAGATGGCGGCGTCTTTCAGATGCAACGCTAGCGGGTTTTGGCCGTTCAGCGAACGCGTGCGACGACTTTGTTCTTCACCTTTCCGACGCCAGGAACGAGTCGTGCGACAAGGGCACACATCTCCGCCTCGTCACGCGTTTGAACTTGTCCCTCAAGCACGAAGAGGCCGTCGACTTCCGAGCACTTGAAGTCGCTGACATTTACGACTCGCGTGATCGACAGGGTGACGCGGTCTTGAACTTGTTCGGCAAAGGATTGTGTCAACAGTCGGAGCGGGGGTCAGAGAAAGAAATAGGAGTGGCGAGAAAACTCTACCCTTTTAAACGGCGAATCAACTCTGTGTTCCTGCAAATCAGGTGCCTTTTCAAGATTCGACGGTACAAGCTGAGACCGAGATCGTCCAGGGTAGGCCTCTGGCAACGCCTCTCCAATCCGATTGATCTCATTGCAACCACATCGATAACAGCGTGAGCTACGATAGACGGTTTCTGCTGGTCACCCGATGCACAAGTGATACGGGGCCATTACTGCACGTTGTTGCCGGAGTCTGTTGATGAAGTCTCTTTTCGCATTGGCCTGCCTTTTTTGCCTTTCCACCCCTCTGCGAGCTGACGAAGGCCACCCAAATATCGTTTTCATCCTTGTCGATGACATGGGCTTTGGCGATCCAGCTTGCTTCAACCCGGAGAGCAAGGTGCGCACGCCCCATCTCGACCGGCTTGCAGCGGATGGGATGCGTTTCACCGACGCTCACGCACCGGGGCCTCTTTGTCATCAATCTCGCTACGGACTAATGACCGGGCGATACCCGTTTCGAATCGATGTCAACGTCTGGAGAACTCGCCCCTTGATCGCCGAGGGCGAAGTCACGTTGCCCTCTTTGCTGCGGGCGGCTGGTTACAAAACGTCGATGGTTGGTAAGTGGCATCTTGGTTTCAAGGAAGAAGCTGGGTATGAGAAACCACTGCCGGGCGGCCCCGTCGATCGCGGCTTCGATCAGTTTTTCGGCATCCGGGCGTCGACGGACATTCCTCCGTACTTTTACATCCGCAACCGCCAAGCCGTCCAACCGCCCACCGATCAGATTGAGGCGAGCCAAAGCGAAGGCTGGTCGCCGATTCAAGGCGCGTTTTGGCGAGCTGGAGGCATCGCACCCGACTTGGCGTTGGAGGACGTCTTGCCAACGTTTACCGACGAAGCTTGCTCGATCATTCATCAACATGGCGATCGTTCCGAGCCTTTGTTTCTGTACCTGGCGCTACCGGCGCCCCACACACCGTGGCTGCCGAGTGACCGGTTCCGCGGAAGCTCAGATGTGGGTCTCTACGGTGACTTTGTCACGATGGTCGATGCGATGATCGGTCGCGTGATGGATGCGATCAAGGAAAGCGGAATGGAAGACGACACGCTGGTGGTTTTTACCAGCGACAACGGACCGGTGTGGTACGAGGAAGATCAACTGCGTTTCGGTCACGACAGCGTCGGCGGACTCCGAGGGATGAAGGCCGACGCGTGGGAAGGTGGCCATCGCATGCCGATGATTGTCCGCTACCCGGGGCGTGTTGCCGCAGGATCCGTCTGCGAAACAACGGTCAGCTTTTGTGATTTCATTGCCACCTTGGATGAGATGCTTGGGACGCAACACTTGGCTGAAAGTCCAAACGCGGCACCCGACAGTTTCAGTTTCTTGGCCGATCTGTTGGGGCAATCGAAAACATCTCCTTCGAGGCCCAACTTGGTGCTGAAAAGCGGTCGCGGTTTGATGACGATCCGCAAGGGACCCTGGAAGTTGATTGAGGGCGACGGCTCGGGAGGCTTTAGCGATCGAGGCAAGAAGCGATCCGATCCAAAGAACGTTCGCGGCCAACTCTACCACCTGAAAAACGATCCAGGAGAACAAGTCAACCTGATCGAAAAGCATCCAGAGATTGTGAAGTCACTCCGAGCCGAGCTCAAAGAAGTCACGCAAGCAACGTCAAGTGACCAAGACCAATCACGCTGATCACCTACTCGATTCAACACGATCGAGTGAGATCTCGGCACTGGGATACTCACGCAGCAGTTCGCAGTAAATCGGAACCGACCGGAGGGCGTTACGGCAACGACGCGAACGGATCTTGGTTGTGCCGGGAGCGATGCAATTCGAGCACCACTGGATCGGTGCATCCACAACGATTTCGCGGCCATGGACCTCGGATGCGCGATAATCGCGTCGCGGTGCGAGCATAACGGCCAGTACTCCAACCCATCCCAAGACTGATACGGCCAGGCCATCCTTGTTCGTTGGCTCGCTAGACCAAGCTTTTTCGCATTGAATTTTGATCCAGACCGTCTGGTCGCAGTTCCGACCGCAGCCGATGCAAAGCGTATCCCCGGGAAGCTCGCCGCGTTTGATCATTCCGCCGATTCGTTCGGGAACGGAGAGTCGGTGGGCAGTCTCACCGGCGTTGACACGGAGCTCGGACAGTCGCGGGACCAAAACGAGTTGACCACACGGGCATTCGATTGAACCACCCGCTTGCGAAGTGGTTACTTCATGCGTCCTGCCACAGTCACAGGGAACCTGATACGGCAAAACCAATCTCCAAATGGAACGTCTTTTACATTGAGCCACCGTTCCGGTGATTATGACGCCTCGGGCGGTGAGTGAAACGCTCATTCGGATTTTCAGTTCCGCTCAAACCAGTTGATCTGCGAAGAACTGGTCGACGGCGGCGTGAGCGGGTGTGTCGTGGGACGCACTGCTTTGCTCTAGCTCGAGTGATTTCGTGAACGTGCCGGTTCGATGCGAGTCGGATTCGAACGAAGTTGCGATGGACTCAACATCGGCAGCCTTCAAAATCCCATCGATCGGCGATGGTTGTCCGAGTAGGGCTTCGATGGCGGCGTCTGTGTTGTCGACTCGTGATGCACTCGCCGAGTTCACGGTCGCGGAGACAGTGGTCCAGCCCGCGGCCGCGTAGGCGACCGTGGTTCTTGCGTCCACCATGCCGATCGAGTCTGAGCCGATAGCCTTTTCGGTCGCACCACCGACGATCAAATCACGGAGCTGCGAGGCGGTCAGGTTTGGATTCGCGGAGAGCGCCAACGCGGCAACACCAGAGACATGGGGCGCGGCCATACTGGTCCCCTGATTCGATCCGAAGCGAGAATTGGGTGTGGTGCTGTAGATGCTCACGCCCGGCGCGTCCACTTGAACGGCTCCGGAGTTGCCCACTTGATTGCTAAAGTAGGCTCGGAACATCGCATCCGTCACGCTGCTTTGTCGGTAGGCTCCCACGCTGATGACATTGGGGAACATGGCACTGAGGACCGCCGGGTAACTTGGGACGTCCGCGCCATCGTTTCCTGAGGCCGCAACAATCAAGACATCGCGCCGTGCGGCATAGCGAACCGCATCGACCATTCCTTGGGTAAAGTCAGCACTCAAGCTCAAATTGATGATCTGAGCGCCTTCATCGACTGCGTAGTAAATCGCCAACTCGCTATCGCGGACGTATCCATTGCCTTCATTGTCCAGCACTCGCAGCGGCATGATCGTCGCGTCGGGCGCGACGCCGGTCGCACCTACACCGTTTCGGAGTGCTGCGATCGTTCCGGAGACGTGCGTGCCGTGACCACTGCCATCTTCGGGTAGAGCGTCATCACTCACGAAGTCCCAGCCGATCAAGTCGTCCACCAGTGTGTTACCGTCATCATCACGGTCGTTGAATCCTTCGTCAGGATTTCGCCACGTGTTGTCTGCCAAATCGGAATGGAAGTAGTCGATGCCGCTATCAATCACGGCAACCGTCACGCCTTGTCCGGTGTAGCCTGCCGCCCAAGCTTCCGGAGCACCGATCGCGTTCAAATTCCAGTCGGTGCTGCGTCCGTAGTTGGGCACTTCTGGCAGAGGAATGGGGTTGGTGGGTGTCGGGCCGGGCGGATCATTGATCGCGTCACCCGGATTCCAGTTTCCCGAAAGAGGCATGACGGACCAGGCACTCGTCGTTTGCCGGACGTAATGATCCGAAGGTCCTGGTGTGAACGAGTCTTTCAAGTGAAACCGGGACGCTCCGGGTTCAAACAACCCGATCGTGTCGACTCCGTCACCGTTCCAGTCGCCGGCCATCGGGTCCCAGTTTGTATCGCGAGCACCAAAGACGAAGTACTGATCCGAAGGTCCGTGCGTGAACGAGTCCTTCAGATGAAACAGCGCGTTGTCGGACTCGTAGAAACCGACGGTGTCGACTCCATCGCCGTTCCAGTCTCCCACCAATGGCGTCCATCCGCGATTGCCTGCGGGACCGAAACCGAAGTACTGGTCGGAGGCTCCCGCGGTGAACGAGTCTTTCAAGTGGAAGAGCGACAGGTCGGGCTGATAGAACCCGATCGTATCGACGCCGTCACCGTCCCAGTCGCCCGCCAAGGGAGTCCAGCCTGAATTTCCTTGCGGACCGAAGCTGAAGTAGATGTCCGAACTGCCGCTGGAGTTTCCGTTCTTGAGATGGAAGACCGATCGAACGGGATCGTAGAGCCCGACGCTGTCTTGACCATCACCATCCCAGTCGCCAACCAATGGGATGTAGTCTTGGTTCGAAGGACCAAAGCGGAACTGGTTGGATGAAGAGGAATCCAGGTCGTCACGAAGATCGAACTCGGAGTCAAATGGATTAAACAAGCCAACCGAATCGACGGGGCCGATCGGTGGAGGAGGCTGAGACGCGGTTACTTCACCGCGAATGGTTACATCAAAGGGATTTTCATCGGAGTCGTTGGTGCGAAAACGCAACGTTCCTTCCTTGATGCCTTCGACGTCGGTCGCCATTTCGACGCGAACGTATCGGCTGTCGCCCGGTAGGATGGTGAGCGTTGTGTAGGCAGTCACTTGTTGCCCGTTATGACTAATCTGAAAACCATTAGGTGCGTAGGCGTTGTCGAGGATCAAGTCCGCGTCGCCGTCGTTGTGGATCAAGAACGTCCGTGCCACCGGATCGTCACCGCGGGTAGCGCTTCCAAAGTCGGTTCCTTCCCGAGTCGTCGGAGTTCGGTCGCCGTCAACGAGATTCGTTCCACCGTGAGTGATAACGATCTCTGGCTCGGCGTTGACTTCTTCGCCGATGATCGTCAGGTCATACCGACCCGGGCGAGCCCCGTTGCGAAGGATATCCCAGCCTCCGGTCGCCGGGTTGTAGATTTCGTTCGATGCTTCGGAAACTCCGACGTAGTAGGTAGCGGTTTCCAAGGCTCGAAAATGCAAGGAGCCATCCGAAACCGTCGTTAGAAGCTCGACGTTATCGTAGGCAACATCGGGGCTGAACAGTCGGATGCGTTGTTGTGCGCCGGATGTCCGTCCATCAAGTTCGACAACAACCTCTTGGCCCTCTTGGGCTCGGAAGGAATACATGTCGACGTCATGAATCCGGTGAAGGTAGCCGTTTTCTACGGTCAGCACCGAATCATTCAATAGGGACCCGAGCGAGTTTGCTTCGGAGAACGAGTCGTCGGCGTCCATCAACCGGCGTTCTTCGAGGACCTGGCATCGCAGGTTGCGACGCTTGCGGCTGCGTCGATTCGGAGAGTTTTTTGCAGTGGGGGCAGTGCCGAATTGGGGGAATCGCAATTTCATGTCACAGGGTCCTGTTTTTCGGGGCCGGGTCGCGGACGCTCGCCGTTCAATCCCCCATAGGCCTCGAGAACCCGCCGGTGACAGCAAAAATGAAAAAGTTCTTGCCCCCGCGATTTAGCCGTGATTCCGTGCGAAACAATCGCCAGCGAGGTCGAAGCGAAGGCAAACACTCGAAAGGCGAATGCAAGCCCCAAAAAACATCGTCAGTGAATTCAACGAAACGCGTGCAGCTTCGGAATGGCGATGATCCACTCCGTCGCGCTTCCCAGATGGGCTTTGGCCTTGATACACTGCTCGGAAATTCCGACATCAGCTTCACGGATTGGTTACAGTCCGCCGAAATTGAGTCCGACTAGCCGGTGTCGGTTGCGTTAAAAACTTTTACCGCGGGACGCAAGTCCTGCAAGTTGCAGACCGATCATGTCCGAGCCCGCGTTTGAATCTGCCGCGCCGTACAAGGATGACATCCTTGCGCTACCGGTCACCCATCTCGACACTGCATCGGACTGGTACTGCAAACACTTCGGCATGACCGAAGTCGAACGCACTGACGCACCACATCCGGCTGTCATCCTGGAGCGTGATGGCGTGCGAATGGGTTTCGCGATCAACGGGGGTGACCCGTCGCAAGACGGTGCCGCTATCCGAGTGGTCGACATCAATGGTGTGAAGGCGGAACTCGAATCCAATGGGATCGAGATCGGCAACACCCGCATCGATGAACGAGAGGGTGCGCAATACAACGTCTTTTTCGTCGTGGCACCGGATGGGCTGTGCTACTACTTCAACGAGCCAGTCCGCTAGATCAGGATTGAACTCGACCAGGAGAGGGCAGTAGCGCTGCTGTCGTATCCACTTTTGCGCAAAAAGCGAAAATCGAGGTTTTGCTTGTCAAACCCGTGAGAGCGGCGTGTGTAAGTTGGTGAATCAAATCTGATCGTCACCCTCTGCGTCCGAGCTTCTTTGTCCATGTCACATCCGGCCACTCGTCAGAGCTTGCTGCTACGGCTGCACGACCATGCCGATGTCGAAGCGTGGGACGAGTTCGTTGCGATGTACCGACCCGTCATTTTACGAGTGGCGGCGGCGAAGGGCATGCAGGCCGCGGACGCCGATGATTTGGCCCAGCAGGTCCTGATCTCGGTGTCGGGTGCGATCGACCGGTTTGATCCAGAAAACCCAGCCGCAAAGTTTCGGACGTGGCTGAGGAGGATTGCCGAAAATGCGATTCTGAATGCCCTTCGCAAACAGTCCAGTCAGCGTGCGATCGGCGATGCACAGTGGCATGATTTGCTGGAGCTACAACCAAAATCGGACACCGCGGACTCGAGGTTATTGCAAACCGAAGTTCGACGAGAGTTGTTCCAATTGGCTGCCGCCGAGGTCCGTCGTGAGGTTTCACCCGACGTCTGGTCGTCGTTCTGGCAAACCAGCATCGAACAAAAAGCAGTCGGCGAGGTTGCGGACGAACTTGGAAAGTCCGTCGGCAGCGTCTACGCCGCGCGAAGCCGAGTGATGAAGCGGCTTCGTGACCACGTCCAGCGTCTCCAGGAGTCGGGCGAATGAGATCGGAAGAGACATGTTTTGCAGATCGAATGGGAGCTTTTCTTCGCGAGGAACTCGACCCGGCGCTCGAGCGCCAGGTGGAGTCTCACTTGGAAGACTGTGAACATTGCCGCAAGGCGTTGGAGCAGTCTGCGGCGACCGTGGACTGGTGGAGTGAGACAACACAGTTGCTGCGTGATTGGGAAACGACGGCCGAGCAAGAAGAAACGCCGGCGTTTGACTTGCGATTCTTGCATCCCACCGATGATCCGCGGATGCTGGGCCGGCTCGGGCAGCATGAAATTTGCGGTGTCATCGGTTCGGGCGGCATGGGGATTGTCTTCAAGGCTTTTGATGCATCCCTGAATCGCTATGTGGCGATCAAAGTACTCGCGCCCAACCTCGCCTCCAGCGGCGCCGCAAGGAAACGTTTTATTCGCGAGGCTCGTGCGGCTGCGGCGGTCGTTCAGGACAATGTGATCGCGATCCATGGCGTTGAAACGACCGGAGCGATTCCCTATCTGATCATGCCCTACATCAAGGGCGAGTCGCTGCAGCGGCGCATCGATCGTGACGGCCCTTTGGAAACCGAGTCGGTCCTTCGGATTGGGATGCAGATCGCTCGTGGATTGGCGGCCGCCCACGAACAGGGTTTGATTCACCGGGATGTGAAACCGGCCAATGTGCTCTTGCCGACGAGTATCGAACGCGTTGTCTTGACCGACTTCGGGCTCGCCCGAGCGGTCGACGATGCAACGCTGACGCACAGCGGTGTGATCGCGGGGACGCCTCAGTACATGTCGCCCGAACAGGCAAAGGGCGATCCGATTGATCCCCGAAGTGACCTGTTTTCATTGGGGAGCGTTCTGTATGCGATGGCCGCCGGAAGGCCTCCGTTTCGTGCGGAAACCGCCTACGGCATTATCCGGCGGATCGTCGACACCGAACCAAAATCACTGACGCAGATTAATCCTCAGATTCCAGCTTGGTTGGTCCGTCTGGTGGACTGGCTGCACCAAAAGTCACCGGACGATCGACCGGAAAACGCGGCCGTCGTCGCGGAAATGATGGAAAAGTGCCTGGGTGAGTTGCAGTCCGGCGGTGATGCCATTCCAAGGCCGTTGTTGCGTCCGAGCACGCCGACGCCCCGAGCACCAACGAATCCGTTTTGGAAGCCGCTGACTGTGATTGGCATCATGGTGTTCTTGTTGATTGTCGGCGGTCTGCTCGGGCAGGCATTCGTCGAATACCGGAGTCGCGTGACGAAGCGATCGACAGTTGAAAGCCCTTCCAAAGCAAAGGCGTCCATGAATTCAGATTCAACCCAAACGAGTGACTCCAGTGGGGCTGCTGTCTCCGGCGAGCAAGTCGAGCGGATTGAGGCAGCGTTTGAATCCGATGACAAAATTTTGCGTTCTATCGAGTCTGATATTGATCAGTGGCTGAGTGATTCTGAGAATTTAAGTTCCGAGTGAGAAAGGAGAGTGTTGATGCGAAAATCAATGAAGATGTTGGCGATGCTGGTCGTGGGTGGCTGGATGACCCAATCGGTTTCTGCGCAAGAGAGACTAGCGTCCGGTGGGAGCGGAAGCATTTCGATCACGATTGATCGCAATGCGGAGGACCTGGAAACAGAAATTCGAAAGGCCCAGTTATTGGTGCAGTTGAGAGAAATGGAACTTCGAGCCGCACAGGAGCGGCTTTCGCAGGAGGCCCAGCAGATGCGGCTGGGGACGTACCAAAGCGACGTCGTGGAGGCGACGGCGAAATTGAACGAGCAGGAGCAGGCATACAAAGAGCTCAAGGCCGCCGCCGAGAATGGCTTTGCCTCCAAACAAGAGCTGGCCCGACGAGAGAGCATGGTCGAGCAACGCAAGGCTCAACTCGAAGCTGTCAAGTCCGCGATGGCTTCCGCGGAAATTGAGCTTGCGCAGAGCAAAAAGGAAGCGGACTTGGCGAAGGATCGAGGTCACATTGCTGTCGAGTTGGCGCGAACGGAATTGGACGCTCTCCGAAAGAAATTGGAGCGTCAGGCCGCAGAGAAGGCGCTCCTGAAGAACATCGAATCCCAAAAAAGAGTTTCGGAAGAGTCCAAGGGGAATGCTTCGGGAGGGGCCGTCGGCGGATTTAGGCTGGCGACAGGAAATCCTCCGATGATCGTACAGCGTTTCGAAGAAAAGCAAGGCGTATTGCAGCAGAGCTTGGATGAGCTGACAGTCTCGCTGGCGGAGGTCAAGCAAGCCGGGGCGAAGTTTGCCAAGGTTGAAGTGAGCGAGCAACCGACCGCGTCGGAAGTCGAACGCTTGCGCGCCTTTGTTGAGCAGCAGTTCGAACTGGAGCAGCGAGAGCGACAGCTCCGTGTGGAACTGGCTCGCGTGAAGCTGGACTTGGTCGAGATGCGGCGTGAGCGTCGTGCGAAGCAGTCCGAGGCGATTATCAAACGGATGTTGAACCAGCTGCTGGAGAAGAAGTAAGCCCTCTTTGACGCTTTAGCGCGTCGTTTCTCCCGGGGGGAGAAAGTGTTGTTTGTCTGAATTCTCTCCTTAGGGAGAGACGGTCGTGGAGCGACCAGAGAGGGTTCTTCTTCTTCATCGATGCTTTCGGTGACCCGTCGAGAGCCTCGGGATGATCCGAGCACGACCGGTCACTCGGCCTTACGGTAATACCCCAGTTCGTCTTGGCCGTCTCCATCCCAATCTCCCGTGAGGGGCTGTTGGCCTTCGCTGCTTCCCATCTCGATGCGTTCATCGGCGGCGGTCAGTTTGCGATCGCCGTCGGTGTCGATGATCCAGACGTTGCCTCGGATGACGCCGACTTCATCGATTCCGTCGCCGTCGAAGTCTCCGACGACGGGCTGATCGCCGGGACGCCCATACTCGAACATCGCTTCGGATTCTTTGCGGCGGCCATCACCTTCTTCGTCCAGGACCCAAGTCCCGGCGCGGAAGAAGCCGATTTGATCAATGCCGTCTCCGTTCCAGTCACCGGCGATCGGCGTGTCGACGTCTTCGCCGTACAAGAAGACGTGATCGACGGCGTCGGCACGAAGGACGTTTTCATCGTCGCGTCGCAGGATCCGCTCGCGACCGGTGTCACGAATCTGTTTTGAAACGAGGCCACGCGTCTTGCGACTTTCGAGGTAGCGTCGTGAGCGGTTGGCCGGATCAGGTAGCCCGGCATCGGCTTTGACTCGGCGTAGGTCTTGTTCCCACCTTCGTCCGTAGATGCCGATGTCGTCTTTTCCGTCGCCGTCCCAGTCACCGACGACGGGGCGATCCATCTCGGTACCCAAGAGGATCCACAAGTCACCGCTATCCCAGACGCCGTTTCCGTTGAGGTCCACGAACCACTCTCCGCCGACGTAGATCGCGACTTCATCTTCGCCATCTCCGTTGAAGTCGCCCGCGAGCGCGATGGCGTCTTCGGCACCGAGTGTCATCGCATTGCTCATCTCGAGGACTTCGCCTTCAAGCGTCACCAAACGCCAGCTGCCTTTCGCTTGTTTGGCCGAAGATTGGGCACCCAGGTTCTTGAAGGCGACTTTGACAAATGCGTCTTTGGCTTGCAGCTTGCCACGCGGAAACCCACCATTGATGATGCTGAGGTGCCAAGTCACCACGTCGACGGTGGTGTCGTATCGTTTCGGCAGCACTCGTTCTCGCTCGCCTTCGCCGAAGAGAATTTCACGAGGTTCGAAGAACTGTGGTGAGGGCGCAAGGACGCGGTCGCGTGGCGCGGCCTCTTCTGGTAGATCGCGAAGCGGTGGTTCGACGACCTTGATTTCGATCTCGCTAAACCAGTTGTCGATCGATGTTTCACCTGGCAGGACGCTGATCGCAAGGATCGCGTCCATGGAATCCGTCCCCGCTACCGAATTAAGGATGAGTTGTTCGTTCTCGTCGTACGTGTCGGCGGCGTTGACGGCCAAGCCTCCGGTGCTGCCGGGCGTATCAAGCGAGTCGATCAAGTCATCGGGTTGGGTTTGGAAAAGCGTGTATGTTCCGTGGCTTGCGCCC
>JBCBOO010000186.1:0-13281 GCA_039821235.1 Planctomycetota bacterium | reverse complement strand
GATTGCGATCACTACTAGGAGTTCCACCAGCGTGAAGGCGCGACGTGTTTGATTCATCAGGGGCATTTGAGCAGGGTTTAACGTTGGTTTAGTCTTGTTGACGCCCGGTTCTTAAGCACATGGTGTGCCAGAGGAGATCGGATTCAAAAGCAGGTGAAAAACGGCTCGTGTCTGCTATTGGTGGCGACGTTTTCACCTCAGGCGGCGGATTTCCCATCGGCCGATAGCGAATAGAATCCAGTCCTGTAAAACATGGCCCTGATGACAAATCACGGAGACGACCACGCTTGCCCGATTCTCGTTCGTTTCGATCCCTTCGCTTTCGGTTGCTCGGACCGATTCTATTGACCGCCCTGACAGCGGCCGTTGTGGTCGCGATTGCCGCATCGCGTTTAGCACTGCGATGGAGCGAAGCGGAACTGAATGCGAGATTTCAATCGATCGAATCAACGCTGGCCGAATCCGCGTTTCCACTCAATTCGCAAGTCATCGAGTCGATTGCGGATCTCACCCAGACGGATTTGATTTCGATCGGAACAGAAGGTCAGGTCCGTCATGCGACCGTTGCAATTCCCGGCGAAGGGCTCACATCCACGAAACGAGTTCCGGGGTACATCACACGTGTCTTTGCGATGCAGCGTTTTGAAACTCGGACCGATGGTGTGCGCGAGGTCGTTGTGCTGTTCGATGAAAAACAGGTGATTGTGGGGCGACGACAGACGCTGGTACCACTGCTCGCGACGGGGCTTTCCACGATTGCCGGGCTTACCACGGTTACGCTTTTCTTGGCCTCTCGGTTCGTTGGGCGTTTGGGAAGACTGAAGGATCGCGTGGAGGCCGTCGCGCGGGGTGACTTTACGAGCACCAAATCCGAAGACCCCGAGGAAGAAAAGGCAGCAGCCGAAGAGCCGAAAGACGAGATCGGCCAACTGAGGGTTTCGGTCGATCAAATGGCGATTCAATTGGATCGACTTTGGGGCGAAGTGAACCGACAGCAGGGTGAAAAACTGTTGCACCAAATCGCCAGTGGCTTGGCCCACCAACTTCGCAATCGATTGACGGGGGCTCGAATGGCGATCGAACTCCATGCCCGTGACTGCAAGCCACGTGACACGGAAGGACTGCGAATCGCCATTCATGAAATGGAGCACTCGGAAGACTATGTCCAACGCTTGTTGGTCGTCGCATCTGGCAGACAGGGTGAGCACCAACCGCAAGTGGCCGGCACGTGCCTGGAAGATGTTCGCCGAAGCATGGCACCGGTTGCACGTCATTTGAACGTGGAGTTGGACTGGTGTATCGACAACGATGCGGAGATGTTTCGAATCCGTGATGGATCGGCGTGGATCGCGGCAGCGACGAATCTGATTGATAATGCGATGCAGTCGGGAAAGCGTATTCGGGTTGAGGTTCAAGTGTCTCGGGGCAAAGACCCACGTGAGACAACGTTGCTGCTACGCGTTTCGGACGATGGCGAAGGAGTCGCCGAACATTTGGCAACGGAACTCTTCGAACCCTTTGTGACGTCCAAGCCGGAGGGAATCGGATTGGGGCTTGCCGTCGTCCGCCGCGCGGCGGAGTCGATGGACGGCGGAGTGACATGGCGACGAGAAAACGATTGGACCCATTTTGAGATGACCGTAGCCGAATGACCAAACAACGCGTCCTAGTCGTGGATGATGAGCCATCAATCTGCTGGGCATTTGAAAAGATGCTAGCCGCCGAGGGACATCATGTTGTGACGGCATCGTCCGCCGAGGAAGGACTGCGCGAAGCCAAGCGGCAACGCTTTGGCCTCGTGGTTCTGGACGTTCGTTTGCCAAGGCAAGATGGCTTGTCGGCGCTACCAAGTTTTCTGAGCGCGACCGATGACGCGCCCGTCATCGTGATCACCGCGTTCGGCGATTTGGAAACGGCTGTTGCGGCCGTCAAACGTGGTGCCACCGATTACTTGACCAAGCCCATCAAATTGGAGGATGCGCTTCACGCCTGTCGCAGTGCGTTACAAGACCGACCGAGAACAGAGACGAGTTCCGGCAAAGCCGCACCCTCTTCGGTCAAACCGTCCACCCTGGTCGGGCAATCCGCGGCGATGCAGCAGGTGTTTCGTCAAATCGCGTTGGTCGCCGAGAGCGACTTGTCGGTCTTGATCACCGGTGAAACGGGAACGGGAAAGGAGTTGGTTGCGGAGGCCATTCATCGACATAGCGATCGCGCGTTAAAACCCTACCTTCCGATTGCCCCCGTGGCACTCAACCCGGACTTGGTGGAAAGTGAATTGTTCGGGCATGTTCGCGGTGCTTTTACGGGCGCCGGTGAGGACCGTGCGGGATTGTTCGAACAAGCCGAGGGCGGAACGGTCTTGCTCGATGAGATCGGAGACCTGCCACTGAGTGTTCAAGTCAAGCTGCTTCGTGTTCTTGAGCAGGGTGAATACACTCGTGTCGGCGAGATCCAACCGCGGCACGCGAACGTTCGTATCTTGGCGGCGACCAATTGCGATCTCCATCAAGCCGTTACGCGTGGTGATTTTCGTGAAGACTTGTTTCACCGCATGACGGGGATGCAGATCCAATTGCCTCCGCTCCGCCAGCGAGCGGAGGATCTGCAAGCCCTTTGTTTGTACTTCCTCGATGCGATGGGCTACGAGCACGTGGAGTCTGCCGTTGATGAAACGTTGCTGTCCGCCCTCCGCGATCGGCCGTGGCACGGCAACGTGCGAGAACTGCGCAGTGCAATCGAGCATGCGGCCGTGATCGCACGTGGTCGACCCCTGCGACTGGAGGACTTTCCGGCGCCAAAGCCGAAACGTGGCGAATCAACCGAGCCCTCGGAAGCCAGTTTGGAAGCCGCCATCGAAGCGTGGTCTCATCGTTGGCTCGATGGTCAAAGGAGCGATCCCTCCTCAATGCACGGCGAATTTCTTGCCGCCACCGAACCGGCTTTGTTCCGTATGGCTCTCGCCCACACTCAAGGCAATCGTGCCAAAGCGGCCGAACTGTTGGGGATTCACCGGGGAACGCTCCGTGAAAGACTCAAGATGTACGGTCTGGACGAAGAGCGTCGAAAGTAAACTGTCGCTAAACGTTCCGCGGGCGTGTGTTGGACGCGCCCATACACTTCGCAAACGACTGCCCAAGTCCCTTGCGTTTCTTTGATTCTTCACCGGATTTGCTGAATGAAACCATCGCGTCTGAACCGTTTGGTCCATCGCTGGGGCTCCATCGTGATTGCCGTTCCAGCCCTGGTGGTGTTGTTGTCCGGTGTGGTGCTGCAGTTGAAGAAACAGTCGAGCTGGGTGCAGCCCACGACTCAGAAAGGCACGGCCGAATTGCCAAGCCTCTCGTTCGATGAAATCCTTTCCATTACCCGCGGTGTACCGGAAGCAGGCGTGGAGGGCTGGGAAGACATCGATCGGCTCGATGTTCGCCCTGGCAAAGGGATGCTCAAGGTGCGGTGCGAGAATCGTTGGGAGGTCCAACTGGATGCCGCCACCGGAGAGGTCTTGCAGGTCGCCTATCGCCGGTCGGACTTCATAGAAAGTCTGCACGACGGCAGTTTTTTCAGTGACGCAGCGAAGATGTGGATTTTCCTGCCGACCGCCGTCATTTTGGTCGTGCTTTGGGGAACCGGCGTCTACCTCTTCTTCCTTCCGCGACTTGCCAAACGCCGGAAACGCAACCGATCAACCGGCGTTTCCAGCGGTACCAGCTGACTCATCCGACTTCGGAGGTTCGTCACCCGAGGTCTTTTCATCACCGCCTTTCTCCTCGGTAGCCGAGTTTTCTTCCGTTTGAGGTTGGTCGCCGGACTCGGGCTTGTCGGACTCGGGCTTGTCGGACTCGGGCTTGTCGGACTCGGGCTTGTCGGTGGCAGACTTGTCCTCGTTGGCAGGCTTCTCGGTCATTTCGGGGTCTGCCGATTCGTTGGACGCTGATTCGTCCTTCGCTTTGGTCTCGCCGTCGCCGGGAGCATCTTCTTTTGCTTCCTCCATGGGTTCGGCCGCACCAGCTGCATTCGAGTCACTTTGCTTCGTCTCATCGTCAGGCTCACCGCCTTCTGCCGAGTCGCCTTCTGCTTCGCGGCGACGCTCTTCTTCGGCCAATTCCTCCTTGCGTTTCCTGGCCAATTCCGCCTGCTCGTTCCGGACACGTTCGTAGAGCTTGGCGTCTTGGATCCCGACTTCGTTGTTCATCATCTGCGCGAACGTCGTCAGCGGGAAATCGGGAGGCAACTCCTGTGAGTCGATCGCGATCATGTATCGGCGAATGGACTGGAACAGGTCCTCCGCGGAATCATCGATCGTCAGGATCGGGTAGTCGTCAAAGATCTCGGCCCAGATTTCGAAGGCCTCTTCGTACAGCTTGATTGCGAGATCGATTTCGGCATCCGCATTCGCTTTCTCGGCATCGTAAATCAGCTTGCGAGCATTGACCGTTCGGTCTTCCTGCTCGGCGAGTGCGAGGCTGTTCCAGTAGACGTAGTTGATCTGCTTTCGGTAGCCCTCGGTCTTCGAAATCCGTGCGTCCAGATCCTTCATCTCTTCCATCAATTCGACAGCAGCCAGCTGCTTGGCGGCCGGCAAACGCTTGACGACTTCCTGCATGTTGGGCTGGTAGTTTTCCAGATCCGCGACCGCTTGCTTTCCTGCTTCGGTGCGGTCCTCGGGAGCTTTGTCGAGTACTTTCTGAAGGTCGGGAGGGAGGTTTTTCATCCGTTCCTGCTTCATCTCATCGTAAATGTCCGTCCCGAGTGCACGGAACGCTTCCACCTTCTCGGCTCGCTGTTGCCGCAGTTCGTCGACGCGTCCCAGCTTGATCGTGAACGGCGAAGTTGTCGGGATACTTCGCGATCCGAAGCGTTCCCAGTTTTCCGACGCGCGTGTCCAAGCGCTGATGGCCCGCTGGTCGAGGACGCCTTCCTTCTCAATTGCCTCGGCGTACTTGAAAGACCACTTGGGGCCTGTCTCGTAGAAATTCAAAGGCGTTTGTCGGCGAATCTTGATTCCTCCATCGACGATGCCATAGCCGTAATTCAACCAAAGGCGACCGACAAGCCAGTTGTCCGGTTTCTGGTAGGGCCCCAGTGCTTCATTGCTGTCGACGGCGATGCCTTCATCTGCCAGCGAGGCGTGCAAGATATCGTCATCGGCAAAGAGCTTGCGGAATTGACGCTTCTCATCGGACATGCCGATCTTTTGGCCGTAGAACCAACCCGTGTACCAGATCAGACGAGGTGCTTTACGATTTTGACGTACGCCGCGGGTGAGGAATTCGGTTCCTTCACGCACCATCTCGTAACGTTGACGATAGTCGTCGAACTCGATGGAAACGTTGTACGCCAAGTTGTGAGCCTGATGCTCCCAAACCTTGTCGTAGTGAGGCTGAAGCAACGCGATGTTGTTGAGCGATGCCTTCAAGCGATCCCACTCGTGCATCACGCGGTACTCGTGGGCCTTTTCCCAAAGCAGCGTCGCAGCCACACCCCGTAGACCCAGCGAAGCGAGCTTCATCGTTTCGCTGGCAGGACTGATCTCACCCAAGTCGCTTTCGGAGATTTCAAAGTCGCGTCGCATCTGCGCGAGCTGACCTCCGGAATCTTCCGTGCCGTCGGAAGGCTGTCCGAGTACGTACAGCGGAACCAACGTGGCAATCAGGATGACCAGGTAAATGAGTTTGCGACGAAAAGCAGTCGACTGGTTCATGCCGCGATCTCGCGAGATTTCAAAAAGAAGTAACTGATCAAAAAGGCCAACAGCACATAACCGAACGTCGCCACAGCGAGACGTGCCAGGATGGCTGCAAAAATATCCACCCCGCCCGCCGCATACTCGGCGGTGCCCACCATTCGAGGCAAGTTGGGAAGAGCTGTTGCGACGGCATCAAGCGTGTAAACGATTAACGCATCGGCGGACTTGATCACCGTGTTGGCGACCCCTTCGACGTCCAGTTGGGTTGTCTGGGCATCCTGCTTCACCAACCGGACCAGGGACTCAATCGGCCCCCCGCCACGCTCGATGTTGGAATCAATGTAATAGCGTGTGTCGTAGATGCTTTCGGCGGAGAAACCAAGCAAGACGCAAACCGCCGTGGCGACCATCGCAACCGGGCCACTGAGGAACGTGCTGAACATCACACCGAAGCCGATGATCATCGTCATCTGCAACCAGATCGAGATGTAAGCTTTGGTGAGGTTCCAGGCGAAAGTGGATTCGGCCGGACGAAGGTAGACGCCGCTTTTGGTGACTCCAAGGTACTGTCCTCGGTCCAGGCATCGCAGCAAGAGTTGCAGCTCGCCATCCTCGTTGACCAAGTCATCGAAAAGGCTCAGTGTTCGAGTTTCGCCGTTTGCATCCGTGCCTTCGATTTCGAGGGGTAGACGCCTTTCGTCGATCTCGTATTCATCGACCACGAAGGCGATCGGATTCGACTCTGCGTTTGTATCCGGGTTCTTGATCGTCAGCGAACCTCGAATGCCTGACTCGATATCGCCTTTGTAAGAACGATAGGCACGAATGGACAAATCGACGTCGATCGGACCTGGAAAACGATCTTTGGTGACATTGTCAAAGGTGAATTCGGCCATGCCGAGCGTTCCGCCTTCGACGTAGCCGTGTTCCAACTTTCGTGTCCCCTTGGCTACTCCAATCAGACGTGAGATTCCGGCGGACCCGTATCCGCCGGCAAGACGTTCCTGGCCGACGTCGATGCCCGCTTCCTTGGGTTCACCGCTACGATCGTAGAACTGAATTTCACCATAGTCCGGCACGCGTGCGCGAAGGTGGCCGCTGGGATCACCGATGACGAATGAACCATCATCTTTGCGGGTGACGACGTGGCGATGGCCGCGTCGAATGTCCGTCAACCCTTGGGTCTCGCCTTCCTGGATCGTGAACGTGTGGCGATGATTCCGGACGTAGTCGGTCGTCCCGGTGATGACACCGTTTTCCTCGGTCGCTTCGACGACTTCGTAGTGAGTGTGATCGAGTCCTCGATCGACGAACACGAAGCTCGCCAATCCCATCGGGACAAGCATCGCGGTACCAACGCCGACAAATCCGAGCATGCGTCCGAGGACGATTTCTGTTGCGCGGACGGGTTTGGTGACGATCGTGTAGATCGTGCGGCTTTCGATGTCTTGTGGAAGCGAAAAGGCGCTAATGAAAAGTGCGAGCGCGAGAACGAGGTAGTTGGTCGCGGTGAGCACAAAACTGATGTAGAGCCGCGCGGGATTGTCGCTTTCGGGGTTCAGGAACCAGCCGGCCAGCAAGAGGATGACCACAAACAAGCCGATCACGAATAAGACTTTCCTCCGAATGGCTTCTTTGAAAGCGAGTCGGGCGAGCGCGAAGATCCGGCGAGGGCTGGTGCCGGGTAGGTCGCTGAACAGAAAGTCTCGAACCGCGCGAGCCACGGCGTAAAAGCCTTCGCCGGGGCCATAGCGAGCCGCGGAAATGACGTATGCCACGGTAAGACCCAGCACAATTGCCAGGATGATCAGCACGACGCCTTGCAGCATGGCGCTTTCCAGGAAACTCCCGGGACGCAGCAGCCATTCGGAGAAAGTCCAGAAATCGTCCGGTTGCAAGTTCATTACGCCTTGTCCTCACTCTGATCCGTCGCTTCGGCCTCGGAAGACGAGGAAACGCGCCGGGCACCGGGACGAGCTTCACTCTCGCGGACGATGTTCAGGAAGAGGTCTTCCATCGTCGCGGTCGGGTTGTCCATCGATTGAAGGTCACCGCCGTGCTTGGCGATCACGTCTCGGATCTCGTTCTTCGCGTCATCGCTGAGTCCACTGGCGTGGACTTCGGTGACCTCTTGAACCTTCAGCAGGTCCGTCACGCGCCCCAGTTCTTTGAGTTCGCCTTGGTGCAGAATGGCGACCCGGTCGCAAACGTCTTGAACGTCACCCAGTTGGTGGCTGCAAAGCAGCACCGTCTTGCCCTGTTCACGCAGCGCCAGAATCAGGTCCTTCATCTCCCGGATACCGATCGGGTCGAGACCGGTGGTGGGTTCGTCCAGCAGGATGAGGTCGGGGTCGTTGATCAGTGCCTGCGCAAGTCCCACGCGGCGACGCATCCCTTTACTGTATTCGCGAAGTTGGCGGTGACGGGCACCTTGCAGACCGACGAGCGTCAACAGCTCTTCGATGCGTTTCTTTCGCTGCTGGCCCGACATGTCGAAGAGCCGCCCATAAAAGTCCAGCGTCTCTTCGGCGTTCAGGAATTGATACAGATAAGATTCTTCGGGGAGGTACCCGATGCGTTCGTTCTTGCGGGTCTCGGTCGCATCCTTGTCAAACACCAGCACGCGTCCGCTGGTCGGAAAGAGCAACCCGAGGATGAGTTTGATGGTCGTGGATTTCCCACTCCCGTTGGGGCCAAGCAGGCCGAAGATCTCACCTTTTCGGACCTCGATGTCCAGCGACTTGACGGCGTGAACTTTCTTTCGCCCCCAAAAGTCCTTGTAGACTTTGTTCAGGTTACGTGTCTCGATCACCACGTCGCTGCCCGCTGCAGCGGTAGCGGAAACTTGATCGGCGACGTTTTCAGCCGGAGACTGCTCGGCCGCAACGGCGGTTGAATCGGTATCCACGAATGAAAATTCCAGAGGAGAAAGTAGGGCAAACGCTGGAGTATTTGTGCGAGTCCTGTGGCTACGCATCTGAATCCAACTGTGTTCGCGGAAATTGTGTTCCCGGGCGTTTGTGTTCCCAGATTGCCGATGTTCGACGCACATTCAGCTTTCAACGGTTCCGGCTCACTCGTCCAATTTGGGCGGCGGACCGTTTAAGTGACCGAACGAGCAGAGGCAGTGCGCCGGCGGGGCAACGGCAGGGCGCCGCGTTGCCAAAGTTCCGTCGAAGGTGCCACAATGCGCCGCGGAGCGGGCTTTCCAGTGGAGCAGGCTCTTGCGACGTGGTGGATGTCCGCCGCCGCCGAACGAAGTCACTCATAGATTACGACGTGAGCCCTCCTTCCATCGATTCGACCGAGAGCCGCACGGACCCTCCCCAGGCGGTACCGAATGGCTATGCCCAGGCACTCGAATTCTTGTTCGGGCGGATCGACTACGAGCGTCGCAATCCACTCCCGCCCCAGGAGATCGGGACTGACCAAGTCGCCAGGCCCATTACCGAAGACAACCATCCGCCGTTTCGGCTGGAGGGCACACGGGAGCTTTTTCGCCGATTGGGTTTGTCCGATTTTCTCGCCCAGCCCGAGCGACGTCGTCCGCCGGTCCCATTGGTGCACATCGCCGGCACCAAAGGGAAAGGCTCCACGGCGACAATGGTCAGCTGCATCCTGACGGCCGCGGGGTTTCGCGTCGGGTTGTATACGTCGCCCCACTTGACCGACTTGGAGGAGCGTCTGCGCATTGACAATCGTCCCTGTTCCAAGCAATCCCTGATCGACTTGGTTTCGAGAATGCGGCCTGCTGTCACTGCGATGGAGCAAGCCGGGCATCACCCGTCTTTTTTTGAACTGACGACGGCAATGGCGGTCTTGTACTTCCGGCAGTCCAAGTGTGACGTCATCGTGCTGGAGGTCGGTCTGGGCGGGCGACTGGATTGCACGAACGTCTGCGTCAGCTCGGTTGCCGCGATCACGTCCATCGGCCTCGATCATCAGCGGATTCTTGGCGACACGATTGAAGCGATTGCGGCCGAGAAAGCAGGCATTATCAAGGGAAGCGTGGACGTCGTTTCGGGCATCGCTCAGCCAACGGCAAAACAGGTCGCCAATGACATTGCAAAACATCGTCGCTCGACTGTGTTTCAGCTGGGCACGTCGTTCAAAATTGAATCGACGCCGCAGGTTCTCGATGGCAAACCGGTCCAGCGGCTGCGTTATCGTCCGATACGGTCAGAACTCGGTGACGAGCAGGAAATCATCGAAGTCGTTCTTGCTCTTGAGGGGGCGCATCAGGCTCGCAACGCGGGGGTCGCGATTTCATTGGCACTGCTGCTGCGTCGGCAAGGACTGGACATTTCCCACGCCGCGATCGCTCGAGGCCTATCGGAGGACTTGCGGTGCGACGGACGAATGGAGCGTTTCCGCTTTGCCGCCTCGCCACGTCAGCCAAGTGAATCCGAAACCGGTTTGGAAGGTGATTTCCAAGTCATCGTCGACACCGCTCACAATCCCGACTCCGTCGCCGCGCTTTGTCAGGCAATTCGGGCTTCTCAGGAACGATGCTCCTCAGGCGGCTCTTCCGAAGTGGGAACCACCCGTGGCCGGTTGGTGTTCGTTTTCGCAACCAGCCGCGATAAAGATGTTCGGGCGATGGCTTCGACCCTTTTGCAGTTCGCCGACGAAGTGATCTGCACACGTTTCGTCAGCAACCCTCGCGCCGTGGCTGCGGCCGAGTTAGCCGAGTGCTTTCGTTCCCAGCGGTCAGAATCGATGGACGCGGCGGGCTCACAAGCCGAGTCTCGGTCAGTGGTCATCCATCAATTGGCTGACCCATTGGAAGCATTCGAATTGGGGCTGAAACGGGTGCGAGAGAAATCTGGCAACGTCGATCGAGCCAACCCTCCGTTGCTGGTGATTTGTGGTTCCTTTTTCCTGGCCGGTGAGTTGCGGCCGGTGGTTTTGCAGATGCAGTCGAGGCAGACCCATCAAGACGTCAAGTAGCGGGCAAGGTTCCCAAGACGCTTGCCATGTGCGGGTCTGGCATGCTGCGGCCGAATCTGAATGGCAAGGCGAGTTCGAACAACAGTGCGAGCGACTGCTGCCTCCAGCCGAGCGTGAGGAAGCGAATCGTTTCCGGCGAACGACCTCGCGGAATCAACACATCGTGGGGCGCGCGATGGCGAGGAAGTTACTCGGCGGTGACGCTGTTGCGCCGGACGCGATCCGGTTCACCCCGGGAAAGTACGGTAAACCGACGGTTCAGTCGCCCGCCGAAGCCGACCAACCGTTCAACATTGCCCACACCGATGGTCTGGTCATTTGTGGAGTTGCTAACGGCCCAGCGGATTTGGTCGGCGTGGATGTCGAATCGCTTTCCCGCGACACGAGCCCGGAGCTTGCGAAACGATACTTCTCGCCTCCAGAGATCGATTACTTGGACTCATTGCATCTCGCGGATCGGCAAGTCTGCTTCCTTCGGATCTGGACGTTGAAAGAAGCCTTGATCAAGGCGATCGGGACGGGGCTTCACACCCCGCTGTCGGACTTCGCATTCCACAATGTCGACTCGGACGAGCCGACTGTCGAATTTCTGCACTCCGATTTGGCCGACCACCGCACCTGGAAGTTTGTTTGTTTTCGGCCACGAGAGGGATTCATCGCGTCGGCTGCCGTCGCAGTTGAGTCCCCCCGGGTGGCGGTGCAGGTTGATTGGCGGCCGTTTGAAGGGATCTTGTGGTCAGATGGTTTGCAAGATCCTGAAGATCTTTGATATACGAAAGAGACTGAAGCCACTATAATCGCGGTTCGAACGGGCGATGAACCGCCTTGGGGCCTCGATTAATGTCTTGTCGAGCGAAATGCTTGTGCACGGAACGGAGATTTCCGCGTTCGAAGAGCGTGGCTTTTCCAACTCTGCCGGAATTCGGTATGTCAGAAAGTTCCATCACTCAGATTCTGCACCAGCTTCAACGAGCTGAAAACGACGAGCAGCGTGATGCTGCGGCGGCGTTGCTCTTTCGAGTGTATCGCCAGCAAGTCGAGCGGGTCGCCCGTGGCAGGCTACAACCCGGAGGCGGACTGTCCGACGAAGAAGACGTCGCGCAGAGCGCCTTCCGAAGCTTCTTTGGACGCATTGAGACCGGCCAATTGGATGCCCTGGTGAGCGGCGGTCAGGCTTGGGCGATTCTCGCCCGGCTGACGCGGAACAAGGCGATCGATTCGGTGCGCTACGAGAATGCGCAGTGTCGTGGTGGCGAGGGCGGGCGTCGAAAGAGCAAAACGGAAGAAGTCGTCGAGGATCCCCCGACGTCTTCCAAGCAAACGATCGCCGACCAAAATGCCTCGCTCAACACGCATCGTTCTCTCGGAAAGGGCAAGTCGACCAAGAGTTTTCCGGTGGCTCGCAATCGGCTGGGGATTGAGGATGTTCCAGAGCCCGTTCAGGCTCCCGCAGCGTCCGACTCATTAACGGGACGTGAACCCTCCCGTGTGAGACGACGCGAAGAGGTGCCCTTGGAGGCCGTTCGCGATCGCACCCAGCGTTCTGGTGACGAGTTAGTTGCCTCCAACGAAGCGATCGAATACTTCTTGGAACAACTCTCCGAGGCAACACTTCGCGGAATCGTCGCGCTGAAGATGGACGGATTCACGAACGAAGAAATTGCCGAACAGCTCGGATGTGCGACTCGAACCGTCGAACGAAAACTGAACCTCATTCGACGGCTCTGGATCCCCATCCTTGAGAGCTCTGATGAATACCGGGAAACCTGAACCGAGCAGCCAAGACTCACGTGATAAATGGATCGCGATCGACCGCCTCTGCGATGAATACGAAGCATCGTTGCAGGACGGAAACGTCGACCGAGCTCCCTTTCTAGTCGGTGTTCCCAAATCATGGCGTGGAGAACTCTCCGATGAGCTCGACGCGATCGATGCCGCTTATCGCGAAGCCGAAGAGACTCGCGAGCAAACCCTGAAGGAAAGTCCCAAGGAAGCGGGCGGTCGACGCACGCCACGGCCGGGGCAGTTGGATGAGTTGGCCAAACTGGATCGAGACAAGGTTTGGCTGGGAAGGTTCGAGATTCGCAAACGCTTGGGTACCGGTGCCACAGGCACGGTTTGGTGTGCCCGTGACGCCCGCCTGAATCGTTGGGTCGCACTCAAGGTTCCGCATGCGACCCGCGTGATGAGTGAGACCACGGCCGCACGCTTTCAAAACGAAGCTCGCGCGGCGGCCGCCATCTCCCATCCCAACGTGGTCCAAGTCCATGAAGTACTGATCGAAGACGGGCTGCCCATTCTGATTCAGCAATGGATCGACGGTCCGTCACTGGCGAAGTACCTCAAAACCAACTCGCCCATGGATTGCGATCAAGCCGCGGATTGGATGGCACAAATCGCCGACGCGGTCGCCACCGCACACGCCAAGGAAATTGTGCATCGCGATCTCAAGCCGGCCAATGTGATGATCGACAAAGATCGTCCGATGGTCTTGGACTTTGGATTGGCCAGTTACCCCGAGTCCTCTTCCGGCTTGACCAGCGAAGGAACGGTCTTGGGAACACCGGCGTACATGAGCCCCGAGCAAGCCGAGGGTTCGGAGTTGGCCAGCAAGCCGGCGACGGATATCTATGCGATGGGAA
>JBCBOO010000185.1:0-13327 GCA_039821235.1 Planctomycetota bacterium | reverse complement strand
CCCTCCTCATGAGGTCCCCCTCGATGTCACGTTCACATCAGCCTCGATCCGGCTTCACACTCGTGGAGCTGCTCGTGGTCATTGCCATCATCGGCATTCTTGTTGGTCTGTTGCTTCCCGCGGTCCAAGCGGCACGTGAGGCGGCTCGGCGCATGAGCTGCAGCAACAACTTCCGCCAAATCGGCTTGGCAATTCACAACTACCACTCGGCATACAAGCAGTTGCCGACGCACAAGTCCGGTACCGGCCTCGATCCGGCTACCGCGAACTGGTGGGACGCGACGGAGAACACGAACCAGAGCCAGCTCAGCTATCTCGTCGGTTTGCTTCCGTTCATGGAGCAGCAGGCCGTCTGGGAATCCATGTCCAACCCGAATGCAAGTTTTGCGGACGGTTCCATCCGAACTCCCTCTTGGAATCCCTTCGGTCCCAAGCCGAGCCAGCCGGGCAGCTTCACCTATCCGCCGGCCATGACGGAAATCCCCACCCTGCGTTGTCCTTCAGACCCAGGCGTTGGCTTGCCCGCTCAAGGCCGAACCAACTACGCTTGTTGCCTCGGGGATTCGTTCTCCAAAGCAGAAACGGGTCCGGTCAATAACGTCCTGGTCGTTAACAGTGCCGACGCACAATGGTCTCAGGCCGGTCAGCGTGGTGCCTTCACCGCACACACCGAGCGTCGCTTCCGTGACATCCTCGATGGCCTGTCCAACACGATTCTCTGTGGCGAAATCGCTACGGACCTGGGCGACCGCGACATCCGGACCCAAGGCGCACGGAACTCGGCGGGTGTGAAAGCAAACCCGAACGTTTGCTACGAGAACGGTTCCATTGATGCCGAGCGACCCAGTTTCTGGGCTCCCGGAACGCTCCTGTTCAGTGACCACGGTGGCGGATCCATCTATGGTCGTGGATTCCAGTGGAGCAATGGCGAAACGTTCCACACCGCCATGTTCACCATCACTCCGCCCAACTCGGCGGCATGCTGGCAGAATGACTGGCCTGGGCAGGAAGGAATCGCTCCCCCGAGTAGCCGTCACCAAGGTGGTGTTCATGTGCTGATGGGTGACGGTGCCGTGATCTTCCTGACCGATTCGATCGAAGCCGGTAACCAATCGGTCCACATGGTCGAGTTTGGTCAAACCGGTCCGTCGACTCCTGGGCAGCAAAGCCCTTACGGACTGTGGGGTTCTCTCGGTACGCGTGCTTCTCGTGAAGTCATCCAAGAGCAACTCAACCAGTAAGCTCGATCCTCCCTCGCGATGCCCCGTGTGCTCCCATCGAGCATGCGGGGCTTCTTGTCAACCTTTCCCCTCAAACAACAACAATTCCATGACAAAGCGACTTCTGTTTGCCTTTCTCCTTTTGCCCTGTGCCTTGATGGTTCAAGTCGGATGTGGTGGTTCCTCCGAAGCGACCGTTATTGAGCAACCGACCGAAGATTTCTTGGAAGAAATTCGGCAGGGTCAGCAGCAATATTCTTCCGAGATGAAGGATGAAAAGAAGTCCCGACGTCGGTAGTCGGTCAACGGAGACTGTCAAAGTCGCGGTGCGAGCTCCGGTTCGCAAGATCCATCGCCTGATGCATTGATGCATCGATTCGGCTCGCGTCCCCGGGACGGTCTCCACGGGTTGTTCTGTCATCTGCCACCCTTGCGAGCCTGTTGATTGACTCAGCCACTTTACGGATCAAAGTTGCGTTGGATGTCGACGGTGTTTGCTCTCCTGTTGACACTGCTCTCGGGATGTGGCCGTACGGAGACTCCTGCTCGACCGCCGGCGGTCTCGGCCGGCGAAGAGACGAGCGATCAATCCGATTCGATGGACTTCGCTGAGATCGCGCGACGACTGCGCCAGGGTCGTACCGAGGAGGCCGAGGATGCGATTCGCTCCAGGCTGATCGAAGAGCCCGGGAACGTCCAGGCGACGCTCCTACTGGTCCGCGTCTACCGGGAGACGCAGCGGGAAGCCCAGGCGATCGAAGCCCTCCGGCAACTTCGCGGATCCCAACCGAATCGCGTGGATGAAATTGATGCTCAGATCGCCGAGTTGCTTGTGTCCATCAAGCAAGACGAGAAGGCGATCGAGCTGCTGAAGCAACTCGTCCAGCGGCGGCCAAAACGGGCAGCGACCCGGCGAGAACTGATTCGACTGTGCGAAGAGCGCGGATTTTTTGCCGAAGCAAACGCACAGGCAAGGGAACTGGTCAAGACAGAGCCACTTCAATTGTCCGAACTTGTGTCTCTGGCTTTCCCAACTCGGTCGCGAATGACCAGAGACCAAATCGAAGCGTTGACTTCGGATCAAACCGCGTCTGTAAGTCCACTTTCCGTTGCCGCCACCTTTCTAATTGAAGGTGATCCACGATCCGCAATGGAATGGCTGGAGCGGGACGTCGTTCGTTCTTCGGGAATTCCATCTCTCCTCGCGTTTCGAGCACGGGTCCTTGCCTCGGCACAGTTGGACGAACCGCTCGCCCAAGCACTGGCCGGAGGCCCCGGTGAAATCAAAGGTTACGCCGACTACTGGATTGCGTCGGGCCAATTGGCGAATCGCCGGCGAAGCGATGCAGCCGTCGAATCGTTCGCAAGAGCGATTGAATTGGAGCCCGGTAGCATCGAGGCTCATCGCGGAATGGTCGAGGCACTCGAAATCCAAGACCGTTCGGAGGCGGCCCAACGGTTTCGTGACCGCGTCCGCTTGCTGGAGAGAATTCGGAAGGCCATTCAGCGAACGCGATCGACCGCCGAATTGCGTCCAAGCGAATTCATCGAAATCTCCGAGATGTTGATGGCTGCCGGTCGGCCCTTGGAGTCGATCGCATGGCAGGAATTTGTGATTCAGCGTTCGAATCCCAGCGGGCTCGCAAAGGTGGCTAAGTACAAACGATCCGTGCTCGAAGAAGATGCTCGTGGCTTGAACCTTGACGAGTTGCTTTGTGGGTTAGGACGTCCGAACCTCAAGGTCGCAACCGACTGGATTGCAAGCTTGGATCAAGAAAACACGGTGTCCGTCACCGAGGCGGGGCATTCGATTGAAAGCGGGAAATTTGACGTCCGATTTGAAAACGTTGCCGCAGACCTCGGTGTTCAATTTCAATACAAGAATGCCCCCTACCCGGTCGAACGAAACTTTCGGATCTTCGAGGCATTTGGCGGCGGCGTGTGTTGCCTGGACTACGATCGTGACGGCCGGTCCGATCTCTACTTTGCACAGGCGGGTACGGATCCTCCTAGAAACGTTTCGGATGATCCGAATGCACTTTATCGCGGGACCGAGGAGGGATTTCGCGATGTGATCGAACCGTCACTCAGCGACAACCGTGGCTATTCCACCGGCGTTACGTCGGGTGACTGGAATCAGGATGGCTTTCCGGATCTGTTGATTTGCAATTTGGGTCGGAACCAGTTGCTGGTCAACCAGGGTGATGGCACGTTCCAAGAAGCGAAACTCACGTCACTGACAACGCCGTCTGTCTTTACAAGCAGTGCGGCGATTGCGGATGTCACCGGGGATGGATTGGCGGATATCGTCGAGATCAACTACGTCGATGATGATTCCGCATTCGACTCGATTGTCAAAGACTCTGAGGGTGAGTTCATCTTGCCTGGTCCACTGCACTTCAAGCCTGCAATGGACCGAGTCTTGGTGACCCATTCCGATGGAACGGTCTCGGCGAAGCTATTGGGGCAAGCGAACGACGGCGACGCACGCGCCGGGTTGGGTTTGGTCGTTTCGGATTTGGATGGTGACGGCGCGAATGATATTTTTGTTGCCAACGATCTCTATGCGAACCAGTGGTGGAACAGTGATTCAAAAGCGAACAATCCGTCGAGCGATGGAATTCAATGGATGGATCAAGCCGTCGGCCGTGGCCTCGCTTTTGGGGCCAATGGCAAGCCGATGGCATGCATGGGGATAGCCGTCGCAGATTTTGATGGCAACGGACGCAACGATATCCACATCTGCAACTTCGAGGGCGAATGGTCCAACCAATTCATGCAATCCCAGTCGGGGCAGTTCGTCGATGCTGCCGTCCGCCACAA
Source organism: Planctomycetota bacterium (assembly GCA_039821235.1). Classification (GTDB taxonomy): domain Bacteria; phylum Planctomycetota; class Planctomycetia; order Pirellulales; family Pirellulaceae; genus Stieleria. Next base: position 9,284 of record JBCBOO010000185.1, on the reverse strand, counting down.
CTTAGATCGACTCTCTCATTCGATGCTCGGGTTTGGCGTGCAAGCAATTGATCTGGGCAACGATTCTCATTGGGACCTCGTGGTCGGAAACGGCCACGTCGAAGACCTCACATCCAAGGGAAAGGCATTCGCGATGCCGACTCAGGTTCTGCTGCAGCGGAACGGCCAGTTCGAGTCGCTCGATGACTTGGGGGACGACGACTACTGGAATCGCAACCACTTTGGGCGAGGCATGTCGAAATGCGACTTCAATAACGATGGCCGCGTCGATGTTGTAATCAGTGATTTGAAAGAACCCGCGGTGTTGCTGGAAAACCAAACTCAATCACCCAATTACTTTTTACGTCTCGAATTGGTGGGAACGCGGTCCGGTCGAGACGCGATCGGCACCGAAGTCAAGATTGACGTCGGCAACGCAACGCTCCTTCAAACGGTCCAAACCGGTGACGGATACATGTCCCGTAATGAAGCGACCCTCACTTTCGGCACCGGCAGCGAGAGCACCATCAAGCAGCTCACGGTCCGCTGGCCGAGTGGCGAAACTCAGCGAATTGAGAACATTGCAACGAACCAGCAGATTCAACTGATTGAATCGCAGACTCCCTGGACTCAGCAAAAGTATTAGGGAGGGGCTCACCAAGGGGATTTGCGCCAAGAACGAACCTCAATGCGGCCGTCTGCGTGCATTCGAATTCGCACGGCTCCGCCGTTCGTGGTGGTTACCACTTCGGAACCGGTGACAGAGAGCATGGCGGCAACTTCTGGTCGGCCAGCACGGGTCCCTCCACTGACGACTGCAACCGAAGGACGTGCCCACCGTAGCACTTGCGCCGAATCCAACGTGAGGCTGCCGTGATGGGGTGCCATCAGGACTCCGCCGGGAAATGGACGGGGCTGACTCGTCACCGGCGTCACTCCCGGCGGCTCGAGATCACCTGGCAGGATCAACGACTGATCGGCGTGGTCGACGCGCAAGACCATTGAATTCGCATTGTCATCCCCTCCAACGCCGTGAGGTGGAGGATGCATCACCTGAAGGTCCATTCCGATTGCACTCACACTGTCTCCCGCGGACACCTCACGTAACTCGATTTGATGCCGTTCGATCGCGGTTCTTACGGTGTCCAATAGCGGGTCAGTACTGGACAACATTCCAGCCGGCAGGATGACTCGGCGAACGTCAAACCGATCACAGAGTGAACCGAAGGCGTTGTAGTGATCCGCATCGGCGTGTGACAGCAGGATGGCGTCAATCCGATAGATGCCCATGGACCAGAGTGCCGCGTCAATCTCGCGACTTGTTCCAAGAGCATTCCCGAGCCTTCCACAGTCATAGAGGTAAACGGCCCCGGAGTCATTGCGTATGACGACGGCTGTACCATGTCCCACATCGATAAACGTTGCTTCCAGCGTTTCCGGTGGGATCGGTGAAGGGCGAGTCGCAGTGACGGTCGCAGCCAAGCACCAAACGGTGAACCAACCCAAGCGGATCCATCGGCCTCTGCGCGTGCGATCCATCAAGCTGCACAGAAGAACCAAGTAATAGAGAATCACCGCAACAATGGGTGGCGCGGGTAGCCATAGGTGACCCATTGGAATCGCTGCGGCCCAATCGATGATCCACCACATGTATGCGAGCGCGCCGTGACAAACGACACCGGGCAACATCGCCAACCAGGGATGAACCATGGCGAAGACAACGGTGGTCACGCCCGCAGGTAACGCGATCACCAGACCAAACCACACCGCCACATTGGTCAAAACACTGACGAAGGAAATCAAGTGAAAGGTGGACCAAATGAGAGGCAGACTCACCGCTGTCACGCATCCACTGAGCCATGCCATTTGAACAACCAGGCGTCCAGCCGCTTTGATCAGCCAACGCAGTCGTCCACTCGATTGATCCAGTAATGCATCAAACTCGGCATCGCGTTTCAATTCCAGTTCCGCCGAAAGTCCCGCGGGAGTAATGGTCCTGCCCGCCAGCATCAAGACAACGACGGCGAGAAACGACAGATGTACGCCGACCGAAAAGACGTTTTCTGGATTGATCGCGATCAGAACAAGTGCGGCAACCGCCAGGGTGTTGAGCGGCTGGCTGGGGCGACGAAAGCCGGTGGCGAGGATGAGCACGCCCACTAAAATTGCCGCTCGCATCACCGGCGGTCGACCGCCCGTGACGGCCACGTAGAACATGCTGAAAAGGATCACAATCGTAAACTTGGCGGCACCTCGTAGCCCCACCAGTGAAATCAAGCTCGACACACCAATGACAAGAATCGCCAAGTGCATCCCGCTGACCGACAGCAGGTGTGCCGTCCCGGTTGCCAACAACTTGTCGCGAGTTTTGGGCTCCACAAACTCGCGTTGCCCGACGATCAATGCCACCGCAAGAGGCCCCGTCACTTCATCGGTGTGGCGAAACAGAGTTTGTCGAGCTCGACCTGCAACGGACGCAATCAGACGTGAAAGGTTGGACGGCCCCGATGTCAGACTTTGAATGCTGTCCGCGTTCTTTGTATCCACTTTGCCGTGAAGTCCGCGTCGCCGATACATCGGCCGCAAGTCGGGTTCACCTGGATTACTCGGAGCGTTGAACCGTCGGACCTGGCCCATCACTTGGAGCCGGTCACCCGGTAAACGATCGCTCAAATCGCCATCTGCAAATACCAACAGACGTCCAGACGTTGGTCGCCAAAGGCCACCGTCACGGGCCGAATCGACGCGCAGGGTTAGCTGGCTTTGCAATTGGGGGACGGCTTCCCGACGCTCCAAATTTGCCATCGGATTAGGACGCAGCGTGACGGTCGAATCCAAAGTTCCGCGCAGGATCGCGGGTTGATCGTTCTCGCGGATCCAACGCAGCACACCCGCCGACTCATAGCGGTGATCGCAGTATCCATGCCACAGAGCGGAGAGACAAATCAGCCACACCCCGTTTACCGAAATCCGGCCGAACCCAGTCGTCTTCCGTTTCCGGCGACGGCCGACAATCACGCCGGCATTTAAAACGACGACCAAACAGACCGCGAGTGTTCCCCAGCAACGCAAGCGAAACGGGAAGGATTCACCGGAACCCAGAAACGTCTTGAAGACGTGGTCGAGCAAGACGCCCAAACAGGCTGCGATTGCGATAAAAAGAAACGGATAGCGGTGCAGCATCGCTTGAACGAGCGGCTGCACCCCGGGTGAACGTCCTTGTGTTTGTGGCACCGTTGTTTATTCAGCAAACCCCTTCTTGCGAAGCAATGCGGCGGTATCCACATCGCGTCCCAAGAACGCTCGGTAACCGTCCGCCGGGTCCACCGTGTCGCCGACCGAAAAGACACTCTCGCGGAGTTTTTTGCAGAGCTCCGGATCGTAGAAGCTGCCGGCTTGCTCAAACGCTTCCGAAGCGTCGGCGGTCAACGCATCAGACCAGAGATAACTGTAGTACCCGGCCGAGTAACTATCGCTGCTAAACAGGTGAGAGAAGTGCGGGGTTCGGTGACGCATCGGCAGCTCGGAAGGCATGCCGATTTCCTTGAGCGTCTCACGTTCAAACGCGTCTGGATCGATTCGCTCTTGGTCGCTGGTATGCAGCCTCATATCCACCAACGCGCTCGCAAGGTACTCCACCGTTGCAAACCCTTCGTTAAACGTCGACGCTTTCTTGATCTTGTCGACCAACGTTTGCGGCAGTGGTTCACCGGTCTGGTAGTGCACGCAATATTTCTCCATCACCTCGGGCGTGTCCAGCCAATGCTCGAGCAGCTGTGACGGAAACTCCACGTAGTCGCGGGCAACTGCGGTGCCGGCTTGAGAGGGATACTGGACTTGCGAGCACAGTCCGTGCAGCGCGTGCCCAAACTCGTGGAACAACGTAATGGCATCATCCCAGGAAATCAGTACCGGCTCTCCATCAGCTCCGCGAACGAAGTTGCAGTTGTTGGAGACGATCGGTGTGATGGGCGAATCGATATTCTCTTGGACTCGGTAAGCCGTCATCCAAGCGCCGCTTCGTTTTCCGGGGCGTGCGTACGGATCAAAGTACCAGAGTCCGACATGTTTGCCGTCGCCATCGGTGACTTCCCAAACGGTGACGTCGGGGTGGAAGACAGGAATCCCCACCGTTGGCGAAAAGTGCAGATCAAAGAGTTCACCTGCCACCCAAAACATGGCATCACGAAGCTTCTCCATTTGCATGTAGGGGCGGACTTCTCCGAAATCCAAATCGTACTTCGCCTTGCGAACTTTCTCCGCGTAGAACCGATAGTCCCACGGCTCAATCTTGATCGTCTCGGTGCCCGCCGCCTTGGCTTCACTGTCAGCGATTTGCTGCATGTCGGCGACTTCCTCAGCGACTCGCGCGACCGCCTTGGGCCAGACCTTTTGCATCAACGCTTCGGTCGCGTCGGGTGTTTTTGCCATCGTCGAATCAAGCCGCCAGTGTGCATGCGATTCGTATCCGAGCAACTTTGCCCGTTGACGCCTGAGCGCGAGGATCTCAGTGATAATCGCGTTGTTGTCATGCTCGTCGCCGTTGTCACAGCGGTTGTAGTAGGTCCTCCAGACGGTCTCACGCAGCGGCCGATTTTCGCTATACGTCAAAAAGGGATCCATGGAGGAACGGGTGTTTGTGACTGCCCATTGATCTGGTTTGCCACGTTCCTCCGCAGCCCGCTTCATGGCCGCGACAACGCTGTCGGGCAAGCCTGCGAGAGCGGATTCGTTTTCGATCCAAGTGACGAATCGCTTTTCATCTTCCAAGACATTTAAATTGAAGTCGGTGAAAAGCCGGGCGAGCTGGGTGTTGATCTGCGAAAGTTTCGCCTTGTCCGAGTCGTTCAGCTTGGCACCTCGGCGAACAAACTCCTTGTACGTTTCTTCAAGAAGGCGATTCTCGGCTGGCGTCAATGACTCCCTTCCGCGAGTCTCATAAGCGGCTCGCAAACGCTCGAAAAATTTTCGATTTTGATAGATCCAGTCGGCGTGGGCGGACAGCTTCGGCGCGACGACCCGTTCGATATCGCCGATGGGACCAAGATTGAGATTGCTGGAGTAAACGCCAAAGATGGCCTCGATCTGCCCCAGGATTTCGCCTGACTTTTCCATCGCCACGACGGTGTTGGCAAACGTCGGGCGTCCTTCCAGATCCGCGATCGCATCGATCTCTTTTTGCGTGTTGGCAATGGCCTGCTCGAATGCATCGACGAATTCTTCGGGCCGAACCAGATCCCAGGGCGGCACACCACCGTGAGGTCCGGCCCACCGTTTGAGAAGAACAGACTGATTCATCGTGGACTCTTCCTTGTTGTCACTTGGATTCTCATCGGCTTGGCAGAGCCCCGGCATGCCGGGGAGGATCATGCAAACCACGATCGAAAACAAACGGATTCCGGTCATCATCGTGCCAATCGGTAACGGGATGGAACTCGTACAGAACGGTCGTCAACACTGACGATTAGTCGATTTTAACAATCCTTCCTTCACGATGGGGGAGCGCCGTTTATTCTCCCTGTCCCATCGAGAACCCGGGTTGACCATCGAACGTGCACAGATTCTCTGTCTTGATGATGTCCATTTCGCCTTCGGTGATCTGGGTCATTAACTTCAAGACTTCGCCGTAGGGGAGATCGTCTTGGCTGCTGCGGAATCGGCAACGCCAGTGGTCGGTGCGAAACGTCTCGTCCATGCCTTCCGGATAAACCTTGACGCCTCGGTTGGTAATCAAACGGAGCTTCAGGTGATCCGTTTCGGCCGCATGCAACTTCTTTGCCAAGACTTCGGGATCGCGATTGTCGCAGTCCCAATCCAGGAAGACGTCCACGCCGATCAGTTTCTTTTCAGCCGGTTTCGGATGGTAGCTGACATTGATGGGGTGCGATTCGTAATGGACCTTGGGCAGGATCTTTGGTAATTGACCCAATCGCTCAATCACGGCATCGGCAAAGTCTGCGGTGCCGACTTCTCGCTTGCTCAGCCCATCGCGGTAGACATCGGGCGTGTGAATTCCATCTTCGATCGCACACAACCAAGCATTCTTGATCTTCTCGCCGTAGTCGGCCAAACCGAGGTGGACCAGCATCTGCGTTGCCGCGATCAACAAACCCGACGGATTGGCAATGCCCTTGCCGGCAATGTCAGGCGCTGAACCGTGGACGGCTTCAAACATCGAGACGGTGTCACCGACATTGGCGGAGGAGGCAAACCCGATCGAGCCGGCGATCTGCGCTGCGATATCCGACAGAATGTCTCCATAGAGGTTTAGCGTGACAATCACATCAAAAATCTCGGGGCTCGCCGCCAATCGTGCGGCGCCGATATCAATGATGTAGTGGTCGGATTCGATCTCCGGGTATTCGGCAGCAACTTCATCGAAGACTTGATGAAACAGACCATCGGTCAATTTCATAATGTTGTCCTTGGTCATGCACGTGACCTTCTGGCGCCCGTAGGCCTTTGCGTACTCGAACGCGTAGCGAACAATTTTCTCGCACCCGGGCCGTGTGAGCAGCTTGAGGACTTGGTGAACTTCGTTGGTTTGCCGGTGTTCGATCCCCGCGTACAAGTCCTCTTCGTTCTCGCGCACGATGACGAGGTTCATGCCCGGGTGAGGCGACGCGACGCTCGGCGAGTAAGCTTTGCAAGGCCGTACGTTGGCAAACATGTTCAACGTCTTGCGAATCGTGACGTTGACGCTCTTAAAACCCTTGCCCTGCGGGGTCATGATCGGGCCCTTCAGCAAGACGCCTCGCTCTCGCATCAGGTCCCAGGCTTCTGCGGGAACCCCCGAGCTATTTCCTTGCTCGTAGACCGACTGGCCCACCTGAATCGAATCCCACTCCAGCGGAGCTCCGGCGGCCTCAATGATACGAAGCGTCGCTTTGGTGATTTCCGGACCGACCCCATCGCCCTCTGCTACTACGATACGCTTGGTCATCTCAGCTTGTTTCCTGTTGCCGTTAGAGTCGAAGGTCGAGTACCAAACACGAGACATTCTATGTGTGGGTAAGTGACTAACAACAGGTGGTTGAACCCGACCGCTACTTCGAATCCTTGACCGCTTCGGTTAACTCTTCGATGAAGCGTTCGCGTTCCTCGGGTGACACCAAGTAGAACCGAGAAGCGGTACTGATCTTGACGCGGCGAAGTGATAACGCTGGTCCGCTTTGCCAGCTTCCGCTCGGTTCGACATTACGGATCTGGTCAATCGGTACACGCTGAACAATCAGCCCGGATCGAATCGATAGCGTGTCCGAAAGAATCGTGTACCGACATGGGATCGTCAGCAAGACGGTCAGCAGGAGCGTTCCAGCGCCGGTGAGAAGGCAAATCAATGCATCTCGGTCTTGTCCGCGATACAACATGACCGCGGTCAACACGACGCAAATCAACGGACCGGCAACAAGCATCAACGCGATCCACCAATCGACGCGCGAACGATAGATCGATTTACGGGGCTGGGTCATGACGGGGGATCAACAGGGCGCTCAGATGGGTTTTCGTCTGTTCCTTCGTTTGCCTCGCCGTCTGCCGATTGAAAATCCTCCGCGGCTGCATGGTTCATCTCTTCAACGGCTTCCGCCATCGCTTGGGCAAAGGCGACGATTTCGTCACGTTGCTCTCTTGAGACGCTCAAGTGCCGAAAAATCGCGCTCTCTTTCTTCTTCAGCTCTCCGTTATCGACCGTCAACGTAATGCCAATCGCAGAGAGATAGTCACTCTCATCGCAAGACGGGCAGTCCGCGAGACGCAGTTCGACATACGAGTTGTTTCGGTTCTCATCGATCTGAAGCTTTCGCAATGCATCGAAGTTGCCGTTTTGGATTTGATTCCAAGCCGGATCGGTTCGCGAAACCGGCAGAACGGCCAGATCCTCGGTCTCGTCGTTCCATCGATTGCAAGGTTCACAGAAAGGACGATTTCCGTAAGTGCGGAGACCGGTCATCATGCCACCGATGAAGATGAATCCCGCTTCCAGCAGCCAGACTCCGACAACGGCCCATCCAGCCAACGCGTTGCCTCCGCCCATCCCCCAAATTCCGTTGTCAAAGATGTCTTGCATCCATCCGTAAATCAGTAGCGGATCAAAACCATTGACCAACGCGTTGACAAATTCGTCGCCCAGTTTCCCCCTGCCAATCACCAGGGCTGGGTGGACCGCCCACGAAGTGTAGTAGGCTAAAAAGATGAATCCGAAGATGGTCAGAAATGCGAGGGGGCGGTTTCGATACTTGAGATTGTAGCAGAGCTTACCGGCGATGCCGCCAAGCAGGAGTCCGGTGAAGAAAGTCACCAGGCCCCGGAGTTTAATGAACGGCAAGTAAACCACCGCGGCGGAGTAGACCATCCCAAGAACGATCGCAAGCGGGACCAGAACCAACGCGGCGACCACCAGGCTGACCGGCGAGACCTTTCCACTGGACCGGTAAAAGGCGGGCGTTCCCATCAATGAACGTCCTTCGGACATCTCCAAACTCATCACTCTCCCTCACGCTGGCATGGGCTCCGGGCGCCAGGCTTCGTGGTTTTACGACCCGAAGCCAGATGCCGTGAATCACGCCTCCAGCATAACGACGAGACGAAGAGTTGTGTGAGACCCTGCGAGCGTCGGTTGGCAACCGCAGAGAGAGTTGCTCGGCTCGCTGAGTCGAGATCTCACGGCTCGAAGAGCCGTGCTACTCAAAAGCCAACCTTCATTTTAAAAGTTGATGAAGCAGTAGTCACCAATGACCCCGATTGTCGTTTACCGACGCAAGATCCACCAGAGACGGTGCAATGCCGCTTCTGTTGATCCCGAAGCGTTCAGCGAGTCCGCGATCTCACGCACTTCATCCGAAACGCGATTGCCGCCTGTCATGTAGACGAGGTGTTGGACCTGCATGTCGTAGTCATCGATGGAACGCAACCAGGACACCGGCAGCGGCGCGTCGTCACTCGGGAAATCCACTCCGATTCGTTGCTGGAACGTCAGGGGACGCAAACTGATCGGCGAAGGTGACTGACTGATTGATGAAGGAATCGGTTGCGCAAGGATGGTTGCCGGATCGCTTCCGCCCAAGCGCCCACCGGTTCTTCGCAGTGCGACATCGATTCGCTGTTTACGAGAGGAGTTGGGTGCTTGAATCGCGGCCGCAAACGCCCCGGCCAACTCGACGGCACGCATCCTTTCCTCATCGCTAGCGACCAGCAGTTTTTCTTCGGTCAGCGCTTCGGGCACACTTCGACGAGCCATGGGAGAACTGATGATGGCCGACAGTGTTCGTGCAATGTCAAAGCCGGACATCTGAAGGTCATCGGAA
>JBCBOO010000184.1:0-13332 GCA_039821235.1 Planctomycetota bacterium | reverse complement strand
TCGATAGAAGAGTGCGCTGGCAGGGTCGATCGACTGTGCGGCGTCGACTTCGGCGATGACCGGCAAGGCCTCGTCATAGAATCTTCCGCGAACCAGCTCGCGACCCATCCAGGTTCGGACCGACATGCGGATCGCGATTGGCAGCGCCTCAAGCTCCGCATAATTGGCTTCGCTCGGATCGATACTGGCTGCTGCCGACAGCGGATCGGTGCGAGTCAGATCCGAGATTGATTTGACCGAGTCTGCAATCTCACCAATTGCGTCGATGAGTGCGTCCAGCGGATCGCGCCCGAGTGATTCAATGTCATTGCGAAACCGATCGACCGTTTCAACGACTACACTGGGTGCGGCTCCCGAGCTATCCAGGGCGCCTTGAACGAAAGCCGTCAAATCTTCGCCGCTTAGTGGTTCCCACGATGTGTCCACCGCAACGGCCTGATCGGCGAATGAGTTAGAAACAAGTCCAAACGACGAAACGAGCGAAAGACAGATCACCCCAACCTGGATGGGAAGCATGCGATTCAGGCTATTGGGTCTCGTGATGGAACGCGTCCATCGGTGCGTTCGTCGTCGATTCGGCATCACAACCATCCGCCTTTGTGAGGGTGTCGTTACTGGTTTCGCTGGAGCACCAAGTCTCGTGTGATCTTGTATAACTTCGATTGGCGTTCGGACAAGTTCTTAAGCAGAGGGAGCAAGTCCTGTGCCGAAGTATCATCCGATTGTAGCAGTTCGGCATAACGCTCGGTTGTTTTTTTGATTCGGGTTTCCATCGTTCGAATCAACTTCAGTTCCGAAATCTGCCCCACAAGCGGCTGTTCGCCGGGTTGTCCGGCCTGTGCCTGTTGCTGTTGCCCCTGCTGTTTTTGCTTTTCAAGATCGCGTTGAGCCTGCTGAAGTGCCTGAACCATTTCTTCGATGGCGGCGAGCACATCTTGCTGAATGCCCTGCGTTACAGCATCGATCTGGGATTTGCCCAGTCTTTCAGCAATCCGCTCGCTATCGTCGCGGATTTGTGCGACCACCTCTGGAAAAGCCACACTGGAGCCCTCTTCGCGTAGCAAGAGCATCGCACGGTCCGCTTCGACGGTGATCTTTTTCTGTTCGAATGAGATCTCACCGGCACGGAGATCCGTTTGACGATTACGTTGACTTTTCGGCGTGGCGGATGCTTCGACCGTGTCGTCATAAACCTTTGATTGCATTGCGGCCATCTTTTTGAGACGGCTTTCTAATCTTGCGAGCTCGCGTTGCATTTCTTCTTCGCGAAGCTGACGCAAGATTTGCTCCAGTTCGTCAATCGCGCGGCGGAGGTTTTCTTCCGCGGCACGCTGTTGCTCGACCGCCTCGTCACGTTTGGAATTTTCGAGTTCCTTTTCCGCCTGACGCATGCGTTCGATCGCTTTCTCCAGTTGCTGCTGAGCCTGTTGTTCGGGCGACTGCGGTTGAGAGGATTGCTGTTGTTGCTGGTCACTTTGTTGTTGACCGCTTGGCGGTTGCGGGTCACCCGACTCGTTGGGCTTGGACGATGAGTCGGACGGTTTGCTTTCGCCCGATTCACTTTTTTCTTTGGATGATTCGCTCTCCTTTGGATCGCCCGACTTCGAGTCGCTGTCGGCAGGCTCCTTGGGCTCATCTTCTTTGCCCTTTGGTTCTTCCGATGACTCACCGTCAGCTTTCTCCGACGACTCACCGTCGGCCTTTTCCGGCGACTCGCCGTCGGCTTTTTCCGGCGACTTGCCGTCGGGCGAATCACTTTCTTTCGAATCACTCTTTGACTCTGGTCTGTCCTCCGACTCCGAATCACCATTCGGTTCGCTGTTCGGAATTTCGTCTTCGAACTTCTGTTTCAGTCGTTCGCTCCGATCACTCAGTGATTCTTGTTCGCTGCGCAGTTGTTCGGTGTCGCTACCATTCTCGGTGCGAGCGCGAGTGCTCCGCTGCGAACGCTCGACCCGCTTGAGATCCTTGATCATCTCTGCGATGCGTTTCTTCTCATCTCGAATTCGGTTGGCACGATCTTCGCTCGTCAACAGCTTGAGGATTTCGGCCAACCCTTTGGTTGCAGAGTCTTGATTGTTGACGGCATCGGCGAACTTCTCGTTGCGAAGCGATTCGTTGGCGGACCGAAGTTGTTGCAGCACAAACCTCTCACGAGACTCTTTTGCGGCACGTCGCAGCAGCGATGCACGTTCGGGGTTCTCGGCCGCTTCGACATCGGCGAGCCTGAGCAAGAGCTCCTCGAGCTTCTGATAGCGATCGACGATTCCACCCTGGCGAAGAACCAGTTCGTCATTGGAAGTCTTGTCGTCAGGCTCTTGTGCGTCCAACGTCGTCACACCGCACGTGAAGACGACGGCTAAGCAGAGGAACCAGCGTCTCCACTGAGATCCCACGCCTGATCCGGTCAAAACGGCGCGTCGGAATGTAGAAAGGGCAGTCGGCGTCACCGTGAATACCTCGGGGATCATCGGAACAGATCTTTGACGCGATTTTTGCGTTCTTGTTGCGTGTCTTCTTTCAGCTTTTCTTGGTCCTGAATCAACCCACGCACCAAATCGAGCAATTCATTGTAGCTTTCCAGGTCAAGCATCTTGTCCAAAACAGCGGTCAATTCCAACAAGACTTGGTCCGCGGTTTGGATGGCATTGCCGGTTCTCGCCGTCGCAGTTTCGGGATCAGAGACCGAGGCCTCGATCGCCTCGACCTGTGACTTCAGTTTCGGCATGGACGCGCTAACAATTTGACGAAGCGGATCACGTACGCCAGAGCCCAGCCTTTCCTGGCGGTCGGTGGAGTCAATTCGATTGTTGACCATTTCTTGCAACAGGTCGTCGAGTGATTCCGCAATGCCGGTCAATTCTTCGGTTGTCTTGCTGACTTGCAAGGACGACTGCTGGACGCGGAGACGCAGGACTTGCAGCTGTCGACTGCGAGCCTGTTCGGTGTCTTCTTCGCCAGGGGCGAATTCCATGTCGAATCCGGCTGCCTGAAACTTTGCCAATTGGTCACGTAGCCCCTGCGTCTCGGTAACGGTTTGCTCCAAGCGGGTTCGCAAACCAAGTTCACGCCGTTCGAGCAATGCCAGCAACTCTTCTGCGGATACCACTTGGAGTCGAAAGATCTCGCTGCTGGTGACATGCATGGCTCCATCGAGATCGAATCCGTCTTCGGCCTCCGCGTAGACTTGCACCACATCACCGGGACGCAACTCTTCGATCACGCCGTCGTTCGTAAGCTGGCGAAGGTCCATGACCAGTTGGGCATCTCCGTCGCGGTCCGGAGTCATCTTTCGCGAGATGATTTTTCGTCGGCCCGCACTTCCTTGATCCGCGCTGCCTTGCTCCGTTTCCATGTCCTCGGCGGCGGCCGGCTGTGACGCCACGAACGCGTCGAGCGAGGTCACGGCGTAATCGTCGGTCGTGTTGGCTTCCAGTGGAAGCATCGCGACCGGCGTCACGGCGGACTGGATGCCGCGAAGTGCAAGTGAAACCGATGGCGGTTCATCAATGATGGCGCCCAGGAAGTAGCGGTAGGGCGATTGGGCACTGATGCCGTCCGGGTTTCGCGGGACGATTCGGATCGCCGTGGGACTGCGAAAATCGACGAGTTTCAGTTCAAAGCTCCGCCGGTCTTCGGAAAAACTCGCGCCCGAAATCACTTGTTCGACACCGCCCGATTCCATCACAGCATCGATGTCGCCCACGGGTAAGCTCGAAGCCAGCCGAAGCGTGACATCACTTCCTTCGCTGATCCGCAAGCCGGCCTGATATTGCGTTTCGGAGTCAAAGCCTTCGGCGAGTCCTTCGGTAGCCGATCCGGCCCGCAGGTAGTCGGGGTATCGCACGCCGACATCCAGCCCAGTGATCGCGGGTGGCTCAACCGCCTCGATTCGAAAGTCGGTCAAGCGATCATCCAAGCCGAGTACCGAGAACTCAAAGGACTCATTCAGATTGCTCAGCGGCGGTCCATCCAGGACAAACGATTGATAACCATCACGCATGCGACCGACACGACGCATGTTGGATTGCCCGCGAGTGCCATCGTCGGTGCGATAGTAGACCGTACACACCGACGGCACTTCGGCGGTTTCCGCGGCCGCTCGAATGCGAAGTATTCCGCTGCTGCCGACCGGGAGTTTCATCACTCCGTCTTCAAAAACAAGCCGCGCGGGATCAAGTTGCTCTTCCGAGGAAGCGGTCACGACCGGGACGTCGACCCCGACCATTTCCAAGCTCGCGCGACGCGGCCAACGGTTGTCCGAAAACAGCATCAACCGTTTGGCGGCGAGTGCAAACGCACTTGGACTTGCAAATGCAAACACAAGCAGCAGCAACAACAGAGGCCCGGCGACAAGCGCTTTGCGGATGAGCGGCTGGCCACGAAAGATCCGCGCCGGTTGCACCGCCGAGGATTTCTGTGACGCCTGATCGTGAACCAACTGCAGTAACTCGGGGGCATGCGAATCGTGGCTGCGACCGGCACGACTGAGTTCCACCGCGGTGACCAGCCTGCCTTCCAGTTCCGGGTGCTGGCGTTCGAGCAACAGGGCGAGACTTTCGTCCGGTAAAGGGCGTCCAAGTCGCGACAGCAATAGCCTTGCGACGACCACCAGAACGACGATTCCCACGACAAACAGCAACAGGGTTCTCGCAGAGCGAGGCATCTCGCTGCCGCCCACGGTGACCGGAAGGTAGTCGACCAGCAGCCCCATCCAGAACGCGGCCAACACGATCGCGGCAACCGCCAAAAGCGAATCCCAGATCACGTACCGGCGAATTCGTCGTCGGACGTCATCAAGAAGTGTTCGAAGTTTGGGGTCAAGCGACGGCATCGGCAAAGTACAGCTTTGAAAGTTCAGCTTGGAATCGGGGAGGACAAAACGCTACGCAAGTCGGTGCAAACGACGGACGACCCACTCCATGGTCAGCACGCTGGCAATCAGCCACAGCAGACTCGCGTTGCGTCGTTCGGTGAAGAGCGGGTCGGGGGTACCAGGCAAAATCGTCGTCTGCGGCTGTGGGCGAACGGTTTCATCCAACTGATCCATCAACGACTCGCCGCTGAGGTCGTCCCCGAGTGGCCAATAGGTTCCACCGGTGAGCGACGCGATGGTTGACAGTTGCTCGTCGTTACGGCGTGGACGTTCCAGTTCGATCGTCGGCAAGCGAACTTGAACGTTCTGTCGCAGCAGGACTTCATCGAGTGCATCACCAAGCGTCAGGCGCAGCTCGTGATTACCGGCAGCTCGAACCACAAAACGACCGCTGTAGGTTCCGGGTTTTGATTCGCCTTCGGAGGGCGTCAGCCGCACGTCTTCAATGGTTCCACTGGGCGTCAACAATTTTGCTTTGACTTCGGGCACGGTGAGCGGTTCAAACTGCTCGTCGGTCAGCACGGCGCGAACCGTGATGGTGTCACCGACCATCGCACGTGAGTTGTCGACCAACAGCACGCCTCGATTGCTATCCCGCAACAACCTTCCTTCGCTGACCCAACGAATCAACTTGGTGTAGTAAGCGTCGAAATACGAGTCGCTTTCGCGGCGCATCCGCCACATTTCGCCGCTGCCTTGAAAGAAGACACGTCCGGCGCCATAGAATTGACTGGCCAAGTACACCGGCAACGTTTCGCCGACGCGAGTCGTGGGATCCGAAAAATACGCGTAGACTTTCGACGCAGGCTTTGCGGCTTTCACTCCGATGTAATCGAAGACTCCTCCGAACGATTCCCAGGCATTGAAGCTGGCTGCCGGTTCATCGGTCACCCACAGAAACTCCGCGCGACGCGATTCGGGTGTGAATTCGAGTGGCCAGGCGCTTTCGCCGCCTTCGCGTCCCGTCCCGACGATCAAGCTGCGATTGGAAAACGTGACCGGAAAGAAACCCGCGATTTTCGACACACGTGGGTCTGTCCGGAGTCGCAACCAGCGTGGGTGGTAAACCGGACCACCGACAATGATCAGTCCGCCCGCTTGCGTCGCGATCCACCGATCCAGCAAATCGATCGCTTCGGCGGGAATCTGTGTCCAGTCCGGATCGAACATCGCAATCGCGTCGTATTCGAAAAGTTCGGCCGCGGTGGCGGGAAATTCGGTGATCAACTCGTCGGCGTCTTGGCTCATCCCGGGTTGGCCAGACTGCAGCCACGTGTCCAATCGAATCGATTGCTCTCGAAACAAGAGGTTGCGTACAAATCGGTATTCACGCGTTGGCCCACCAGCGATCGTTAACACGCGAAGTTTTCGCGCAACGACTTCATAACGCGTGTCACGCATGTTGTCGTTTTTATTTTGATCTTGCGGCGGTGGAATCACACGCAACGCAAGTCGGCGTCGACCAACGGACTCCGGTTCCAGTTCGAACTTGATTCCTGCAAGTTTACCATCGCCGGTTAGCTCGATCGTTTGGGAATCGACGACTTCGGAGGGCAGAGATTCATCGCCCGCGGATGCATTCGCATTGGCACTGTCGTCCAGACCGTCCAGCAATTGAACGGTGATCTTCATCGGTTTGCCGCCGGTCGCCTGCAGCACCGCCGAGACGAAGAACTTGTCATTGGGATAGACCCGTCTCGGTGCGTCCAAGTCAACGATCCGCACATTTGTGGGCGGCTCGCTGCTGCCGAGTCCGATCGGGTACACCGCAACTTCGCTACGACGTGCCGTCGCTGTCGCAGTAGCAATGCTGTTGCCGCCGTTGTTCTGGCCGTCGGTGACCAGCACGATGCCCGCAAGTGTTGTGGGATCATGCGTGGCCAAGACACTGGTGATGGCATCACCGATTCGGCTCTGCGACGCCGCAGCGACGACGGCTTCCGACCAATCGAGCACTTTCACGGAATCGTCAGTCGTCTCTGATTCCGAGGGTTCCGTTGCCTCTGCGGCAGCGTCACTGGTGGGTGCGCCCAGCAGTGCCATCAGGGTTTGGTCCGCCTTGCGACTGTATTCCCCGGCGACAAAAACGGTTCCAACGATCAAACAGACCACCGTCGCCAGAAGCAGCTTGCCGGTCGTCGCGTTGCCAGTGGGACCATCGCCGCGTTCTGCCGCGGTCATCCGCCGAGTCCCGGCGCCATGAATCAAGGACGACAGTGCGAAGATGACTGCGAGTGACAACAGCACGGCGCCGATCGCGATCCAAGGGGAGACGCTCGTCGGTTGGGCCGGCTCGCTCGTGTCTTCGTCGGCGACCATCGAGGAAGCGTCGCCGCGTCGCGATTCCAACAGCACCGGCTCGGGAGTTTCGCCGAACGAATAAACACTCAGTCGATGCTGCTCGGCCAACCGCTCGGGCAGTGCGTCTTCGCTCAATAACCCGGCCGCTCGCTGGGCACGTGTTTCGCTGCCGATCGCATCCGACTCGGCCAAAGACATGCTTTGGCTGGTATCAACCAGGATGACAACTTCGCTGGGCCGCGTGATTTCTCGTTGTGTTCTTCGCTGCAAATCCAGCAAGAAAAACACGAGCGCCAGAACCACCGTCAAGCGGAGCAAGATCAATGCTTTGCGGGTCGGAGGCGGTAACTCCATGGCATCGCGTCGATAAAATCGGACGCAACCACCGATTAGCAAGGCGACACACGCGATCAGCAGCGCCCACCACCACCATCCATCCAGGTTGGCCGCACGAGCAAATTCGTAAACGACTCGTTTCGCGGTTGCCGCAGCACCGAATTCTGTTTCGTTCATCCGTCCACCCTCCCGCCGCGGGTTCCGGCGGCAAGTCCAAATCCGGTTGTGCCTCGTTCGCGACTCGGTGATGCGAGCGAGGGCGGACCGGCTGTGCTTCGCGTGTGATAACTGGCCCAGTAGGCCAGCGTCTGTTCGGCGGCCAAGAGCAGTCCCAGGAGAGCAAGTAACATCAATCCCAGTGACGAACCACCGGCGAATGAGTTCTGCTGCCCCCAGTCGTCGCTTGTCAAAAAGTCGACTTCGATTGGCAAAAGCGCCTGCCGGACTTCGTTGGCATCGACGCGGCTCAAGTCTCCTTCACCAAGATCAATGACGGCGACATCGGGAACCACTTGGCTGCCGCCATCGGCTTTTAACATTGCCCATTCAAAGATACCGGGCTGTAGCAAGTCGTCGACGTTGGCTTGACTCTCGAGGAGCCGTTCGACCGGATCAATGGTGAGCGTGGCTGCATCCTGGTCACCCGATTCTGCGACCCATTCCAGGACGACACGTGGCGGCGCCGCCGAAGGGGAGACGAGTTTGACTTCGGGAAAGTAATCTTGAACGGGCAATCGTTTCATGATCGTTTCCGTCAATCGTCGAGAGGTCTGCGCCGCCGCGCCACTCCAAAGTCTCGCGTTGGTGAGCAGCAGAAACGGGACAAACGTTGGATCGCCCGCCCAGTTGGTCCAGCGAGTGTCCAGCCCAGAGAGAACCGTCACCACCGTCCCGGCACCCATTTCGTGCTGGGTCACAAGCGGGCGTCCGTCGCGACGTTTCAGTACGACACGAAATGCGGTCGACGTGGATGCGACATCATTTGTCTCCCCAAGCGGCTCGAGTGTCCACGACTTGGCAATCCCGATTAACGACAGGATCGCATCCCCGGCACCGCGGAGCGGATCCAAGAGCGTGTCTTCGTCAGCGAACAAGACGTCACCGGTCCCGCGGCCCTCGCCAACGGACAGCTCGACGATTTGATCCAAGCGACCCGGTAACAGCCGACGTTCTTCGCCCAGCAGACTCTGGTTGTAACTCGCGGCGGAGACTTCGTCGCCCAAGAACCAAGCCAATCCGCCGCCACGCCGAACGTATTCCTCGAGCGCGATCGACGCAGACTCATTCAGTTCGGGTAGATCGATCAAGTAAACCGCACGGTAGGCCGACAGCATCTCGGCCGTCACGCTCCGCAGAAAGGCAGGTGGCTTAATGTCGGGAACGGCTCCGATGCGTACTTGGCTGCCGGGATCCAGCACCGCCGCCAGTGTGTAGGCGTTGGCTTCACGAGAATCCGAGTCGATAATCAGCACGCGTTCCACATCGGACAACGGCAACGTGCAGGCCCTGACATTGTCGATTGCCAATGCATCGGCCGGGAGAGCGACTTCGATCGCGTGCGTTCCCGTCTCATTGACAAAGACCTGAAACGTCTTCGTAATTTCTCCGCCCGGAGGGAGCGATTCGATGATCAAACTTGGCAACGAATCGACGTCCCCGCTGTAGCTTTCCCCGGGTTCGACGTCGATGACAGAATCGCCGTAACGAATCACGCGGCAACTGAGCGAAACGTTCGTCGCTACCGAGGACGAATAGTTTTTGACCGTGGCACGGACGACGACGGGGACGCCGGCAACCCACACGTCTTGGACCGGCTTGAGCTCGGTGACGGCAAGGTTGCGTTGTGGAAGCGTCGCACAATCGATCATTCGAATGGCGACATCATCGCTGGCAAACGTTTGCAGTGATTCGGCGATCCTGTCGGGTGCCGCCCAGTCCTGCGAGCGAAAGTCACTGGCGATGTAAACGTACGCTTCGTCGGCGGGCGTCGATGCGGCCATCTCACCGGCAAGCTCCAATGCGGACACCAAGTCGGTTCGGATCGCGGAAACGTCCGTCGCAACCAAACGCGAAATCAAATTGCCATCCGCGGTCAGCGTTTGTGCGGCCAGATCCGCCGCCGCGTCGCCAGACTCCGAACCTCCCTGTACCGCAAGCGAAGCCCGACTGGCTCGCATCACCGTCAGCTGATGATTTCCTTCACTGGCGATCAGGCGTTGGGTCAGCTGTTCGAGTGCACCGAGCGCTCGGCGGTAGGCGGTTTGTTCACCGCTACCGCTGACATCGCCCATCGAGTAGCTGTCGTCGAGGATGAAGACGTGGTGGGTCGTTTGGCCGCCGAGCAAATCCAGAATCTGACGACCTCCGGTCCAGCCACACAGCATCGCGACCAGCACCGCAGCGACACAAAGCCGACAAAGCAGCAGCAGGAACTGTCGCAGTCGCAACCAACGTTTTTGCTTGCGATAGCTGCTGAGCAAAAAATCCATCGCCGCCCAGCGTCTTCGTCGATGCCTCAACATGTTGATCAAGTGGACCAACAGCGGAACGGCGACGAAGCCAAAGCCGGCGATCAATGCGGGGTAGAGAAACACGTTTCGTCGGCCTCCTTACCGTCGCAGTTTGGGAAGCGAGACACGCCGCGAAAGGAATCGCGCCAACAATGCGTCGAGCGGTTCACTGGTTCGGACTTGGATGTAGTCGATCGACAATCGCCCACACGCTTTCCGAGTCTCGGACAAGAATTCATCCAACGCTTTGAGATAACCTTCACGCAGTGCTCTCGGATTGCAATTCAGGAGGTCGTCGGACTCCAGCCCTTCGAAGCGGGTCGCACCGCTGAACGGAAAGTCGACTTCGTCGTCATGTAGCACATGGAAGAGTGCAACATCATGTCCGCGGGCGCGGAGAACACGCATGCCTTCGACCAATGAATCGATGCCCAGCAAATCGGAAACGATCACGATCAAGCCACGACGTGGGAGGGCTTGGCCGATTTGTTTTGCGACGCGGACCAAGTCGGTCCGCCCATCGGCGCCGACTTGATCGAGTTGCGCCAAAATCCTCGCGAGCTGCTGTTGATTGCTGCGCGCGGGAATCGTTTCGCGGACTTCGGTGTCGAACGTGACCAAGCCAACGGCGTCCTTTTGTCGGAGAGCCAAGTAGGCGAGCGAAGCAGCGATCGAGGCCGAAAAATCGAACTTGTTTGTTTCCCCATCACCGTACGCCATGCTGGCGCTGCGATCGACCAGCAGCGTCAACCGCAAGTTGGTTTCTTCTTCGTACTGCTTGATGTGCAGTCGATCCTGCCGCGCATAGACCTTCCAATCGATGTGCCTCAGCTCATCGCCCGGCGTGTATTGCCGGTGCTGGAGGAACTCGATCGATTGCCCGAAATACGGGCTGCGGTGCATGCCGGAAAGAAAACCTTCGACGACTCGGCGGGCGGACAACTCCATCCGCCGAATCCGTCCGGTGACTTCAGGACGCAAATATTTTTTGGAATCGGGCATCGCGCGAAAGCTCGTCTTCGGTCGTCGGAGTTGCCGCTACGATGCGGTCGATCACGTTGTCGCTGGTCACGCCTTCGCTCTCGGCGGCGAAGTTCACGACCATGCGGTGGCGAAGCACCGGTTTGGCCAGCTTTTGAACGTCATCGATCGAAACGTGAAAACGGCCCTCGAGCAGCGCGCGAGCCTTGCTACCCAAGATCAGGAACTGGACCGCACGAGGACCAGCGCCCCAGCCGACCAATTCATCAACGAAGTCAGGCACGCCTTCATCTCCGACCCGCGTCTGGCGAACCAACGAGAGTGCGTATCGAATCACGTGATCGCTCACCGGAACTCGCCGTACCAACTCTTGAAGACGAATGATCTCATCCGCACCCAGGACCGACTTGACTTCGCTGGTCTCGGTGCCCGTGGTCCGACGGGCGACTTCGAATTCTTCGTCAAACGACGGATAGTCCACGTAGACCTTGAACATGAAACGGTCCTGCTGCGCTTCCGGCAGCGGGTACGTTCCTTCCTGCTCGATCGGGTTTTGAGTCGCCAAGACGAAGAACGGTGCCGGCAAAGGGTGTTGCGTCCGACCCACCGTGACCTGACGTTCCTGCATCGCTTCCAAAAGCGATGCCTGTGTTTTCGGAGGTGTACGGTTGATTTCGTCCGCCAAAACCACGTTGGCAAACAGGGGACCTTCCATGAACCGAAACCCTCGATGACCGCTGGTACGATCTTCTTCGATGATTTCCGTTCCCGTCACGTCGGCGGGCATCAGGTCGGGCGTGAACTGGATTCGACTGAACGACAAATCCATGGTTTGCGCCAGCGTGCTAATCATCAACGTCTTCGCGAGCCCGGGTACGCCTTCGAGTAAAACGTGACCGCGGCTAAAGAGCCCGATCATGATCTCCTCGATCACTTCCTCTTGCCCGACAATCACCTTGCCGAGTTGCTCGGCGATCTGTTTTTTAGCTTCGTTCAACCGAGCCGCATCGGCCTCAGTGAGTTCGCCGTGGGGAGGAGCACCGTTCCCGTCTGAATCAACCGTCATGGAGACCTGCGTCTGTTTGCCAAATGAAAAATTCAGTTTGATCGACTCGAGTCCCAAACACCTTCGAGGCGCATCCTCCTCGATTTTTCGAAACTCTTGTCGATCGCCAAAGTTGTAGTGTAGTCGACACCGCAAGACGGATGGTCCACCGAAGCCGCCCGACAATGCGGAACCACAAGTTGTCTCACCCCACCAGTGGGACGGCCGGTTCATCAATCAACCTGTCGCTTCACAACACTGTATACCCAACGGCGTATACCCAACACGGTACAATCGAAACGGCCCGTCCGTTCACCCAGCCATGGATTCGCCCATCCCTATCCGCGACGAGGCGTCTTGTTTGTCACTATCTGTTTTGCATTCCGTAACTCGTGATTCAAGGTTCGCGGCCCGTTCCATTTGCCCCACAGGACTTGAAGTGTCGGGATTCACTTTCGTTCCGCCAAATTTGATTTCTTGGGGCAGATTCTTGGGCGGTTTCGCTGCAACAGACTCCCTTCGGCGGTTTCGCTCCCGCTGCCTGCGTCTTGCGGTGCTCTTATCGCTGTTGCTGGCAATCCCCGCAAGCGCCGCCAGCTTCAGTGACGCCGAGAAACTGTTTCGCGCCGGTCAAATCGCCGAGGCGCAAGCGTTGGCGGCGGCCGAAGTCGAACGCGGTATCTGGAATCGCTCTTGGTGGCAACTTCTCATTGAGTGCCAAATGGCCACCGGCCAGTACGCCGACGCGCTCGAGACTTACGATGCGGCCAGCAAACGTTACCCCACCAGCGTGCCACTGCGGCGGATCGGCGTGGGCGTCGCTCATTTCAATGGACAACCGCAGCGAGCGAAAAGGGAAGCGGAAGTCATCGAAAACTACTTGCAGTCCGGGCAACTCGCTTATGCAAACGCGGAGACGTTAATCGCTGCCGGACGCTATTTCTCCAAGGGCATTCTCGATGCAAGGATCATACTGAAGTCGTTTTATGATCGGGTCCTTGAAAATGATCCCGACAACGTCGAAGCCTTGATCGCGACTGCCGAACTCGCACTCGACAAAGGTGATTTTCGAATCGCCTCGGAGACGGTCTTCAATGCCAAGCGATTGGAATTGAGTGACGCGAGATTTGACTACCTGCTCGCAAGATCGCTTCTCAATTCCGACCGCCCCAAAGCCATCCAAGCTCTCAACACGGCCTTGATCGGGAATCCCACCTACGAGCCTGCGTTGCTGCTGCAGGCCGAAATGGAGATCGATCGCGAGCGTTTTTCGGACGCCGAAC
>JBCBOO010000183.1:0-13337 GCA_039821235.1 Planctomycetota bacterium | reverse complement strand
TCGAGCGGCCTTCGGGGTCATCCACTGAAGCGGTCAGCGAAACAACGTCCCCTTCACTGACTTGCTGATCCGGACCCATCTGAACCGATATCGGATCATTGATTGCCGTGATGTTGATTGAGACATACTCCGTCGACGTCGATTCACCGTCGCTGATCTCGACCTTCAATCGGATCATGGAATCCGCCGCAAGGTTCGGCGTCTCGAAAGACGGGCGCGTCGTCTCTGCGTCGGCTATTTCAACGGGTGGCCCGGAGACTTGACTCCATGAAACGGAAATGGCTTCATTCGATCCCGAGAACGGAATCGCGGCGATTTCAACGCGAGAGGACTCCTGAACAGTGAAGTCGTCAATGCTCAAAGTTGGCGAATCGACGCCTCCGGCGTGAATATGGTTGATATCGGAAAAATGGATCTCGAAAGATCCACCGTCACTCAACGAAACGGCAATCACGTCTCCTTTGACCGTGATGTCGCCGACGTCAAAGTCAGAAAGATTGATGGTGTTGGCTCCCAAGCCACCGTCGATTTGGTAGATGTCTTGATCCGTTGCGTTCGAAAAAGAGAACACATCGTCGTAGTGACTTCCGACGACGTTTTCAATTGACGCTTCCGACGCATCAAAGGTCACGCCATTCTTGGCGGTCTCAAAATTGACGGTGTCGATCCCTTCGTCTCCGAAGACCTGGTCCGTCTCGTCTGCATAAATCGTGTCGTTCCCAAAGCCACCTCGAAGCGTATCCAGTCCGCCTCCGCCCTGAAGAGTGTCATCACCCTCACCGCCTTGCAGTTCATTCGAGCCCTCATCGCCACTCAACTTGTCGCTTTCTGACGACCCAATGACGTTCTCGATTCCTTCTAGTGCGTCCGAACCATTGCCTGACGAGATACCAGCGCCGAGGTCGACCGATACTGCGTTTGACCCGGAGTAATCGACGGTATCGACTCCCGAACCTCCAACAAGCGAGTCGTTCCCAGTGCCTCCTCGAATCAAGTCGTCACCTGATCCCCCATCGATGACATCGTTTCCTGATCCTCCGTCCAAGAAGTCTTTACCGGAACCGCCTTTCAGATTGTCCTGTCCGCTATCACCAGACAGAACATCACTTCCGTCACCCCCAAGGAGTTGGTCATTTCCTGCTCCCCCGGAAATCTTGTCGTTGCCCGCGCCACCATCGAGTTGATCCGCCCCCGAGTCGCCGGAAATGGTGTCGTCGCCAGACGCTCCTTCGATCACGTCGTTTCCATCCCCACCAATGAGCTCATTCGCGAGATCATCGCCAACAATCTGATCTGAGAATGATGTTCCGATCACCTTCTCGAAACCAATGACGCGGTCACTGCCATCCCCCACCGCTGTTTCGTTTTCGAGATTGACTTTCACCCCCGATGAAGCGGACTGGAAACTGATGGTGTCGAATCCTTCACCTCCGATGATCAGATCGTCTCCTCGTTCACCGGTCAGTTGATCATCACCTTCGCCGCCAAAGAGAATGTCATCACCAGTACCTCCATCGATTTTGTCATTCCCGTCGCCGCCTTCAAGAAAGTCGTCTCCTTCGCCACCAAAGAGAATATCGTCTCCGCCGAGTGCTTCCGCGACGTCGTTTCCTGATGTGCCCTTGAACGTATCATCACTTTCCGTTGGACCTGAGATTGATTGGCCCGATGAATCTCGCCAGTCTCCGTCACTGTGATTCGATTTGTCGACGGCCAAAACATCGATCGTAAACGACTTGGTCGTCGTCGATTCCCCGTTACTTGCTTGCACTCGGACTTGATACGAGCTTGCCGTTTCGGAATCCAAGCGTCCCGAATCACGAACGAAGACAACGCCGGTTCCAGCTTCGATTGCAAAGATTGAATCGCTATCGAGATTTCCTTTCTCATCAACGATCCAATACTTTAATTCGTCACCCTTGTCCGATGCTTCAAGCGTGATACCGACCGACGTGCCCTCCGCTGCATCTTCTGAAACCGCGTCTTTTGACTGGTCGACATCTGAAAACTGAGCTTGCCCACTCAGGTCATGTTGGTAGTTGGCAAGCATCTCAAAACTCAATGAACCGGACGAGAACTCCATGTTCGAATTGGAGGAGTACTCGAGGTCCCAGTCACCCGATGTGCCCGTCAAGTCATCCGACCCAAACGCATCCGCACCTGTAAGGTCAGAAATCGCGTCAAGCAACTGATGCCCTTCGGTCCCGCTTGCGGCGTCACATGCATAGAAATGAATTTGGCCATCCGAAGAGAAGTTGTCCGCAAGAGACGACCAAGCATCCTGTTGCTCGGGCAACATCCCTAGGCGGATCGAATCCGAACCGAATTCAATTCTCCCACTCTCGCCGTGCGAGAATACGGAGAGTGATTCGATCTGAAAATTGCCTTGCTCAGCAGCCGACTCGACTTGAGCCAACGCATCAATCACCGTTCCTGATTCACTGTCCAGCACGATGACGAGACCATCTTCGACGGAAGCTTGAAGTTGGTCGATGTCATCGAGATTTCCATCGATCAACACCACGTGCTGACCTGGTTCAGCAACTGCGGTGTCTACTTCCGATCCACGATCCTCTGATTCCGACGGGTGAGTATCAAGATCATCGTCGTCAAAGAAACCGTCATCCGCCTGGTCGTGCGTGAGTTCATTGGCAAGTTCATTCTGGACGTTGGGATCCGATGTATCGACTTCCAGTGTATCGCTGACATCGATGTCGCCGTCGGACCAGCTTGCTGAAAGCATAATTCTGGGTTCGAGCGTATCGACCTGGAGTTCGAGCGACGAATTGGACGGGACGCTTGGGCTCGATTGCGACAGATTCCCAGATTCAGTGCTCATGGCCTTTTTCTTTGCTTGGAATCCGAACTCTGTCAGCGCCCGGTTTCGACGACGATACGAAGCGCATCTTTACACCTGCCGGGATACTGGATTTTGGATTCTCGATCAGGAAAATTGAACGATAGGATCCCGTTCCCGGCTCGATGATCGGAGAGACAAACTGCAACCGCGCCGACACGAGTTTTTCGATCGGGGCCATGGCCTCGACGTTGTATTCTTGACCAGTGCGAAGAGACTCCACGGTGGTCCGCGGGAGATAAAGTTCAAGTTGGAGCTGCCGCGTGTTGACAAGTGTCACAAGCGAGTCTTCTTGCGAAAGTGACGCGCCTTGTTGGCGATGCACCTTGAGTACCTGTCCGTCGAACGGCGCTCGAATGTTGTGCCGTTCCAGTTTGGCCTGTTCGAGTTCAAGATTTCGCTGGGCTTGCAACTGTTTCTCAATTGCAGATGCCAATCCAGCACGCGCCTCGTTCAGCTGCGTCGCCGCGTTGTCATATTCAACTTCCGCGATTGCATTGCCATGTTTTATTAACTCATAGCGTTGATGTTGTCGTTCCGCGAAATCCAGTCGGTGCCGCGCCTGCTCGATTTCCGCTGTGCGTTCCGCAGCGGCCAGTGCGGCCCGAACGGTTGCTTTTGCTACCGCATCATCAATCACACCGATGATCTCCCCAGCGTTAACGGACTGTCCCGGCGAGACGTGAAGGCTCACTAAAACGCCAGGCATCCGTGGTGCGACTTCCACGTGTTGCCGTGGTCTTGCGATCCCGTAGGGAATAATGGGATCAATCGCCGAGGTGGACGGCGGGGGAATGACCGCAACCAATAATGAAACGGTTAGCAGTCGGTATGCATTTATCATTCTCGCAACTCTGTCAGCAGGTCGAGGGAAAACCCGCCTTCGATTGGATCCCAATTGGAGACACAAAATGTAGACGTCCTTCACAGCGTAGGTCGTCAAATCCATCGAAGAGTGTCCGTCTTCGGACATCCTTGCCCCTACCCAGATTCTTCAACAGCCAAAGTCAGCGGATGCTGATCCAACAGACGGTGGCATTATGCAGTGATGATCAGTCATAGGGTCTGCGAAAGCAAACACCCCACGCTTTGACGAAATGGAATAGAAACGTGTTTCCGCCGAAGAACTGATCATCGGAGAGTCCCGAGGCGTGCGGGACCAAAGAAGAAGGCGGAACCTTCGAGGTTGTCGCGTCGGAAGGGTATCGAATTTGGGTTCAAACAGAGAATGGATTCTCGAAGACGCCGCACCTATGATTAAGTCAGGACGAAGAAGGATTCCGCTGACGCTTGCCCTGATGCTTGGAGTTTGTCTATTGATGGGCTGCAAGGTGGGCCCGGACAAATCTGTCCCGTCTTTCTCCGGCGACCCTACTTGGAAGAGTTACACCGAGAGGCAAACTGATCTTCGGTATAACGCTTGTTGGTGGAAGGATTTCAACGATCCGATTCTCGACCAACTTGTCGATCAGGCAATCTGCTCCAATCCAGACCTGAAGGAAGCCGCCTTTCGTGTGATCGAGTCTCGTGCTCGTTTCGGCGTCGCTGTAGCGGAACGCTTTCCGGAACTTCGGGGAACCGGTGAATATAGTTACCGCAAGATCAGCGGAAACAGCAGCCCTTTTTCATTGCTCTCACAGGACTCGTTCCCGCTTTACTCACTTGGGTTCACGACCGCTTGGCAGTTGGACTTTTGGGGGAAATTCCGACGAGTAGCCGAGGCGGCCCATGCTGAAATTCACGTTGCTGAGAACGATCGCGCTGCCGTGTTGTTAACGCTCCAAAGTGACGTCGCATCCGCGTACATCACCATTCGGTCCATCGAGACTCGAATCGGTGTCGCCAAAGAGAATCTCGAATTGCAACGTCAGGTACTGGATGCCGTCGAGCAGCGAATTGTTGCGGGCTTGGTGGGCGCCATCGATGCCGAGCAAGCGAAAACCAACCTACTGGCTCTTGAGGCTACGATTCCTGCGCTTTATGTCGCTCTGGAGCAATCGGAAAATCGGCTTTCGGTTCTTTTGGGTGTGCCTCCTCGTGATTTGCGCAGCGAATGGGGAACCACGTCACAAATTCCGTTTCCGATCAACGAACTGTTAATGGGCCTTCCGGCAGACCTCGTCCGACGCCGTCCAGACATTCTTGCGACGGAACAGAAACTCGCCGCAGAGACGGCAAGGGTCGGTGTTGCGATCGCGGACCTTTACCCACAGTTGTCTCTCACCGGCACGATCTCGGTCGATTCGACCGACGTCGGAGCGCTGTTTACATCACCAAGTCTCGCCCATGACATCGGACCGGCGTTCTCCTGGAACCTCTTTAACTTTGGCAACGTACTGAACCAAATTGAAGGACAAGAGGCAAAGGTCAATCAAGCGATCTGGAGTTACCGATCCACCGTGCTCTCTGCGATCCAGGAAGTCGAGGATGCTCTTGTGGCCTATGAGCAAGAGCAACGTCGTGTTGAATTGTTGAATCAGGCAGAAGCGTCCGCTATGCGAGCGGTGAATCTGGCGCAGCGAAACTATTCCCGGGGCTTAACTCGTTATCAAACCGTCTTGGATTCACTGCGATCTCGGCTGTCTATCCAAGATCAGCAGGTGGTTGCCAAAACGACTCTTGCTCTGCAGCGAATCGCCTTGTATCAAGCATTGGGGGGCGGATGGGAGTGTGATCCAAACGTGGTCGATGTGGAACCGATGATTTTTGAACCCGGACTGTTGCAAGACCCTTCTTTTTGAGAAATCTGTTAACACAAATCCGGGCTGACACGGCATGCAAGGTCGGTCGGCCAACCGGAAGCGTCGGCTACCATCGCGACCCGGACATTTTTTGGATTTGGAGAAGGGCATGTGCAATCGCTTCTGTTTTGCGTCGATTTACCTTGGCAATTTGAGTTGCTTCGGTAGTTCCCTGTTTCTTGTTTTCGCCGTCGCGTTCAGCTTTAACGTTGCAATTGCGAATGACTCGTCTCCCAACAGACCTCCGAATTTTGTCGTCATCCTCACCGACGACCTTGGCTATGGTGATATTGCGTGTTTTGGGGCGCAGGACATTGCGACGCCGAACATAGATGCCATGGCTGAGGAAGGTGTCAAACTCACTTCGTTCTATGTCTCTCCCGTCTGTTCGCCGACACGTGCCTCTTTGATGACCGGGTGTTATTCGCAGCGAGTCGGGATTGGCGGCGTTTTGTTCGAGCGGAACAGCACCGGACTCAGCCATGATGAAATCACGCTTCCCGAGTGCTTGAAGGGTCAAGGTTACACCACTGCGATCGTTGGAAAGTGGCATCTGGGCTATCGAAAAGACCAGTACCCGATTCACCATGGTTTTGATTCTTGGTACGGAACGATCGCCTCCAACAACACTGCATTCACACTTGAAGGCAAGGATTTCGCCGAGAAGTGCCTCTTCGGTGGCGGCCTCAGCCGTGAGTCAATCGAGACTCTTCAGACAACTCGCTGCTCGTTGATGCGAAACAACGAGGTCGTGGAGGTCTCGACCGATCAAACACAACTCACTCGGAAGTACACCGAGGAATCCATCCGTTTCATCGCGGACAACAAAGACGCTCCATTTTTTCTTTATCTCGCGCACAACATGCCGCACATTCCGCTGCATGCGTCAGATGCGTTTCGCGGCAAGAGCGATCGTGGACTCTATGGCGATGTCATTGAGGAGCTTGATTGGAGTGTTGGAGAAGTGTTGAAGGCAATCAAACAGCACGGCGTGGATGAGAACACGCTCGTCATTTTCACTTCTGATAACGGACCCAAACTCACTGCCGGAGGAAGCGCTGGGACACTGCGAGGCGGAAAGGGTAGCAGCTTTGAAGGCGGAGTCCGGGTTCCCTGCATCATGCGTTGGCCCGGTCGAATCGACGGCGGTCGAGTCGTCAACGAACCGTCGTCTATCATCGACGTCCTGCCCACGCTCGTGAACTGGGCGGGGGGGCGTCCGCCGGAAGACCGAACGATCGATGGACGGGATCTTGGACCGCTCGTTTGTGGCAGTGATGCCCAGTCCCCGCATCAGGCGTTCTTCTATTTGCGCGGCGCTGGCACAAGAGGCATTCGCGTCGGTGACTGGAAGTATATCCTCGAAGAATCCACTTCTTCAGCGAACGACTCCACCAAAGTCGAATTGACGAAAGAGGAACGGAATCTTCCTCGTGCTGAGCGGAAGGCTTTGATCAAGCAACGCCGCTCTCGTTCTTCCAAACGCTCGACTCCCGCTCTCTACATCCTCCGGGATGATCTCGGTGAACAGCGGAACTTGGTTGAAGACTATCCGAGGAAGGCAAAGCAATTGGCGGATCAGATGCAAGCCTTCCAGAAAGAACTTCGCAACAACCAGCGATCGGCTGGAAGCAAATCAAACGTAACGACCAAGCATTAGCCGGTCCTGACCGTCAGTTGTCTATGCCGTCTGAATCTGAGCCACACCCGACTCGACGACCAAAGACGTTCTCTCGAAAGTACTTCCTCCCGGTTCGAGCACGTCGTCGACCACCATGTAATCCGCCTTCCAACGTTTCGGCGTCAAGTCGTCATCCGCCAAGTCAAAGGCCGCAAAGACCGAGTCGTACCAACCGGCAACCGCGCGCTCGAATGGCTTGCTAAGTATCTTTACGACGGCCGGCCCGCACTGATCGACGAAGACATGCAAGTGATCTTTTTGACGTCCCGCGGCAACGCGTTCCATCCGGTAACACTCTCACAGTTGGTAAGCTCGTATCTCGCCGCCACAGGAATCACCAAGCCCGGCAGTTGTCACAAAATCAGCAAAGGGGTAGAATCAGCAAAGGGGAAGGGGGGGGTTAGCGAAATCCGCGACTATTTCGGCGGTGGTTGCACGACTGGGGTTTTCGGCTTCGTTCTTGGCCTTCCCCTCGGTCGCATCGATGACCACGTACCAGTTCGCTCGCACGTTTCTTCGATCCACTCTTCTGTGCCATAGGGACGCCCTCGTTCAATGCAGGTGTGAATCGCGTCACGTTCAGATTTTGTCAACGCTTGATTGACCTTGTCTGTCCAGCCAGGAGTGCGGCGAATTGGCCAGGTGGACAGTAGAGCTGGATCGCGATCAGATTTATGATGCCATCGATGCAATGACCCCAAGGCCCAGTCTTCCGCTCTCTTGACCATCTTTGCCTGCAACGCGTTGCGTTCGACATAGCGACACACCGTCAAGAGATTTGCGTCATCCTAAGACAGAAGGAGAAGAGGTCGACGGAGTATTTGCCGAGCCCTTCTCGTAGCGTCCGCAGGAAAGCCTGGTAGTCTTCCGGCTTATGGAAAAACTCTTGCCGATTGTTTCCACGATTGATCGTGTGATAGAGGACAACCGGCTTCATCCGGCCTCACAGTTCGAGGCATAGCAAACCTTCATGAGTGGTATAATTGAAACATGAAATCAACTTATCACCTCAGCAATCCGAAAACCACCCCCTTCCAAACCGGTTTGGAATAGAGAATGAAAGCGTCTTACGAAGAACGACTAGCCATCAACTTCGGCCTCCAGCGGAGGTGCGATGAAGGTTACGACATCGTGCTGAGCGTCCGCATTGGAGGGCTATTAGATGGTGGGTGGCACCTTCCGCCTCCGTGACTGCGATGTTGCCACCGGAGTCCTCGAGGCGTTTGTAATCGCCGCCCACGGCAACACCGAACAAGAAAAGGGGAAGAACAAGAAAAGGGGAAGGGGGGATTTGAAGGCCTGCCCGCGTGTTCGGTCGGAACAGGTTTCAGATCAAACGCCGCGGAGGGAATCTCAGCACCCCATCGGGCCTTCAAGCGGTCGTAGGCGCTGGTGCGTTCGGCTTGGTCAGGCGTTTCCGCGATCGCCGCCTGGTCAGGGTGCGTGTCGTCGCAGGCGCCAAGAAACTTGATGAATTATTCGGTGAACCAACATCAAATCACGATGACTTGCTCGGGAGGTTGCTCTGATTCGCTTTCGACGCAAACCTTGATACTCAGAGGCGGTCATGTACATTGCAATAATGGACTTGATGTCGACCCGGCTTATACGAAGTCGAGTTGCCTTTTAAACCATGTTCTTAGGTGTTGCCTCTCCCTTCCCGGAAGATGCAATTCTTCTCATGATTACATAAAAACCGAAGGAAAAGAGAATTAAGACGGCAAAACCAAACAGAGCTCCTGAACAGAGATACCAAAAGCTGTAAATCGAAGCAGATTGCGGGTTTCTCGGTTCGTAAATGACTGAAACGCTAGAGCCAACCTTCGGAGCGGACCAAACCCCAGATTCTTCCTGGAATGAGAACTCCTCACCTTCCGCATCAAACTTGACGAGAGGTAGCAGCAAAGGCCGTGACGACCGACCTTCACCACTCTTCCTGACGCCAACTACTTCCCCAATAGCTACGCGCCCAAAAAGAATCAGTCTAGTCGCTTGGTAGGCCCTTCTCGTAGATACCGTAAGCAGAATGACTAGTCCAAATGCGAAGGCGGCGGCAACCGGTGTCAGCAAACATTTCTCGAGTCGTTTTGCCGGTTGAACAGTGAACATAGGTGTTTTTTTCGGTGGTATCCCGGCGCACCCCGTCCCCTTTTCTTTCTCGTTTTCTTTCCCCGTCCCGTATTCTTTCTCCGAAGAATCAACCCCCATCCCGTTTTCTTTCTCCATCCCGTTTTCTTTCTCGTCCCGTTTTCTTTCTCCAATTTCCTGATCGGACGATAGATTCCAGCGGCAGAGTGAACCGAAACGTCAGTTGATTACGGTTGTGACCACCTGTAGCCGGTTCCGTAGAGACACCCTCGTCAAATCCTTTCATCCTGATTCCTGGGTAGGCAAGCGATGTGTGATCAGCAGACCTTCGCCATTTGCGAAAAAGTCAATTTCAATCTCCTCACCGAAAAGCTTGCTCGCCAATTCGGGGGTGCAGATTGCACTGACCGAACCCGATGCCATCAGGATACCGTCCGGCGTCGCAACCGACTTTCCTTCCCCGATCGCTTCGTAGAAACCTAGCCGCCACGGGACGCTCTTCTCTCCGTAGGCGGTTAGCAAGACCAGTCCCCCAGGAACGACCTGTCGTTTCATTGCCTGGAAGACGGTAGTCGGCTCCGCAGCAAACGCAGAACTCCACAAGCACATCGCCAGATCAAACTTTGGAACAGATGGTAATTCGCTTGCGATGTCGAATTTGTCGTCCGAATCGAGCACGCGTTCGGGGCATTCCATGTTTCGTCGCAAAAACTGGAACCCCGATTGACCAACCACGTTCTCACGCGCGATACGAAGAGGTTCGGGATCGAGATCGATGCCGACCGCAAGATCGAACATTGAGCCGAGTTCAATCAAATGCCGACCGTCACCGCATCCGAAGTCGATTACCCGAACCTTTTTTTTCATGGCAACAATCAGATTGGTAACTGCCTGCAACTCAGCCACCCTCCAATCTCGCATCGGACCTGGGCCGTTGGCACCTTGCAGCAACCGCCAAAGGAAGTCGTTTTCCAAATAGCGTTTTTTCGATTGGTTGATCAGTGTTTTATTTATTTGAGTCACGCTGACACCTCTTCGTTTTCTTGCTGGTCGATGACGACGGCATCGCCGAGCTTCGAACCAGCGGGAAATGCTGCAAACGAGGCGAACGTCGCGTTGATTGCGTTGCACACGCCCCAAATCTCCGTGTAGGGCGGGTCGTGCGCTCCGATAGTGGCTGCATGATCGCGTCGCTCGTAAATCGCGAGCGTCCAATTTGTGGAAAGCGGATGTCGGTGATGGTCGTCGTGAGCAACAGTGTCTGCAGCCCAAATGACAATTCGCTGCGAGATCCAAAGCGGCACGCACAACCACCAACGAAGCCACTTCCACCAACCATCTGACGAGCGATTCGGGTAAGCGGCTCCGAGGAATCGGCCGGAGGTCATTCGACACAACATCACCCGGCAACTTTCGCCGACATATCGGATTCGAACCCAGCGGTGTTCGGTCAGCACGTAGATCAAGTTCACGGCTTGAACACCAACGGTCAACGGAAACAGCAACGCGACAACGAAGGTCGCCGGTGCTGCTGAACCGATTGCCACGACCACGGCCATCGACCAAGTCAATACGAACACAACGCGGCGGCACCATCCGCCGCTCGTCAGATTGGCGTTCAGACGTTGGCAGATGGCTCGGCCGTGGAACGACGGTGAAATCAATTGCAAGACCATCCGGCACCAGTACCAGGCGATCGAGCGTCCTGGAACAAAGCCGAGTGACAGCAAGAAACGGATGTCTTGGTCGACAGTCTCCGCCAATCTTGAGTGGTGGACAACGTGTTCTGGTCGATACTTACACAGGGCCCTCGCGATCGCACCAATCGAACAGAGGTCGCCGATGGCATTGTTCCAGCGAGGGTGTCGCGGGAACAACTGGTTGTGTGCCGCTTGGTGCAGCAGGGTGTCCGTCATCGTGCGAGCCGCGGCGATCGTCAGCATCCATCCGGCCGGAATCAGCAGCAAACCGGCGTGACTGGGGAACAGCATTCCGATAGCGCTCAACGCGACACCGGTTGCAAATTGCAACAACGTCCAAGTGACATACAGGACTGGTCCGATCGCGAACCACGGCTGTTGGTCCGGCAATGGCTTACCGGTCATCCACGTCAAGAAAGGTTGCATCCACGCAGGCAGGTCCGACATCGACTGACGCGGGCACGTTGAGTGGGCCTGTTCGAGGCTTGGGCTGATATCGTCAGATGCGGATCGTCTTACTTCGTCGCGAGTCTCTCGCGGGTCAGCGTCCGGCGTGGGGGATGCCGGGACATCTCTTGGGTCATCGAGTGTAACGAAATGATTCACGAGGAAGCCTCCACCAACAAGGTTTACGAAGACCAGATGCTCCGGTGCATCCGGTTCGCACTAAATTCACTCGCTGGGATCGTGCGGCGACGAAACAAATCTGTCGGAAAGCCAAAGGTTCCTGGCATGCGATTTGGTTTCGTGCTTCCGGAGAGGTCTTTCTAATTGCCTCTTCGCAATCTCCCCCGTCGAATCGCGAACAACTCCATTCGGGTCAACCGTGGTCGGTAAACATGTAAACTGACCAATCCGATCTCGGCGGACGCTGCATTTCCAAGTGAATGCGTGTCGTCATCTTCCCCGGCAAAAACGTCTCCGGTCTCGCGCCAGGTTGACTGTGTGATGAACGAGCCGTCATCACCGTGCGGCGCGTACGTCGTTTCCAGGCCGATGCCCTGCAAAATCTTGACGCAACAGCCGCTACCCCGATGGTTGTGAATTGGACTGAACTGGCCGGGCCGCCAACC
This sequence comes from Planctomycetota bacterium, assembly GCA_039821235.1. Taxonomy (GTDB): domain Bacteria; phylum Planctomycetota; class Planctomycetia; order Pirellulales; family Pirellulaceae; genus Stieleria. The sequence goes on along the minus strand of JBCBOO010000183.1, from coordinate 1,197 downwards.
CAAGACAAGGACTTCAAACCCAGGGTTATCACCACCGGTCGCGAGCGTGACCCGCTGGTAGCAACCGGTATCAAACCTCACGAATGGCTGAACATCGTCGATCGTCAGTTCCGACGCTGAAACGCATTGCTTGAGCGCGGAGAGATCGGCGCGGGCCGAAAGGTTTGCAATGGCTCGAATCAATCGCTGTAGACGAGCAGACGGGCAGCCGATCGCGGGATTCTTGTTCCGCGATCGACCACCCTCGATGCGCGGATCCGAGTGGAAGACCTTTGGTGGCATGATCGAAACCTCTTTTTACGAAACAAAAGAGAGTGACGTTCACAGACCGGGAATCGACGTGGCGATCTTCAAAAAGGTGAAGCTCGCAGGCGTTGAAAACGAGGGCCACACAGCCAGTAAAGTCGCCGCAGGATCGGTCGGTCTCGATACTTCAGTTCACAAGCTGGCAGGTGGACCCAGCAAGGCATCGATCGAGATCGACAACGGTTGAGGAAGCGCCGCAGCACGCTGGATGTTGACCTAGCGATTTCCATACGACCAGGCAAACGTCAAGCCGCAGGCCGGCATAGTGACTGAGAAGATGATGCGCGGACCACTTTAAATCTTTTGAAATTCAAACCATCAAAATCAATCACGTCCGAAACGCGATGTCAAGATCATGCGGACCTCGCTCGCCAACGGCTTGCTCTCGCTCTCGCGGGAAATCACATGTTTGGTTGCGGTCATCAAGAGACTCACTGTCGATTCATTCAAGGGTCGTTCCCGACAGCATTTCAGAATTTGCGATGACCACTCTCTCCACAACGTCTTCAACTCGGGGATGTTGCTTTCAAGTGGTAACAAAAAGCAAACTAAGCCAAGAAGTTTTCCGTACTCCGATTGAATGACGATGGATCTCTGAAACCAAGGTCGACTCGCGATTGAATTCATCAGCTCGATTCGCGATTTCATCTTCTCAACACACGGGCTCGAGTTCTCAAACTCAAATGTGACGAGTGCATCTTTATAAATCGCTTTTGCAACCGACTCCATGATCGCTTGGTGATCAACCCACCGGCCGTTTGATGCGAGACGCTCCAGCCGTTCCATCAAAGCTAAGTAACGCTGCCAACGGTCCGGTACCGAGTCGTCGTCGGCGCGGTCCGCGTAGCCGAGCATGCCGTTCACGCACGCTTTGGCCAACGGCGTTTGAAT
>JBCBOO010000182.1:0-13421 GCA_039821235.1 Planctomycetota bacterium | reverse complement strand
CCGGACAAGTTCCGCCGACGCGTCACGGTCTATGTGGGCGAACCCGTTCCGCATGACACGCCCATCGAACTGATCCGATCCCGTGTGCACCAACTGAGCGCCCGTGCGGAAAAAGACAACCGGAATGAGTATCCAACGATGGCCCGCGCGATCATTCGCGCTTGGCGAAAACGAAGTGGGAAACTGCAGGTGGCCGACTCCACGGGAGCATCCCTGAAAGGTCGCGAGGCATTGACCAAGGCACTCGCGCTCCGCCGCTGTCTTTCTCGTGAGGTTTTCAGCCGTGATGAAAAGAACATTGGCGTGTTACTACCACCCAGTGTTGGCGGCGTGCTGACGAACGTCGCCCTCGCGCTTGATCGACGCGTGACGGCAAACTTGAACTACACGGTTTCAAGCGACGTGATCAACCATTGCATTGAAGAAGCGGAGATCAAACATGTTTTGACCAGCGAAAAGTTCCTGAGCAAAATTGACTTGGAAATCAACTCAGATGTGGTGACGCTGGAGTCGCTTCGAGACAAGGTTTCGATGTCGGACAAGTTGGTCGCCTTTCTTCAAGCTTATCTGGTGCCCGCATTCCTGTTGGACCGAATTCTCGGGCTCAATCGCATCCAACCGGATGATTTGCTGACTATGATTTTCACCAGCGGATCGACTGGTATGCCGAAGGGAGTCATGTTGTCCCAAGCGAATGTCAGTCATAACGTGACCGCGATCGACAAAGTGGTCCGACTGAACGAACAGGATGTGATCCTGGGCGTCCTGCCCTTCTTTCACTCCTTCGGGTACAGCGTCACACTTTGGGCAGCCCAAACGCTGGGACCTTGTGGCGTCTACCATTTCAATCCGTTGGACGCTCGTCAGGTTGGTAAGTTGGCCGAGAAGTACGGCGCGACGGTATTGCTCGGAACTCCGACGTTCTTGCGGGGCTACATTCGGCGAATCCAGCCCGAACAGTTTTCCAAACTTGATGTCGTCGTCGTTGGTGCCGAAAAGATGCCCGCCGATCTGTTCGAGTCATTTGAAAAACGGTTCGGAGTCCGGCCCATCGAAGGCTATGGAACGACCGAATTGAGTCCGTTGGTTTCCGTGAATGTTCCTCCCAGTCGTTCGCCCGCAAAGTTTCAACCCGACCGAATCGAAGGATCTGTGGGACGGCCGGTCCCGGGCGTTTGTGCGAAGGTCGTTTCTCCCGACACCGGCGAAGAACTACCCGCCGGCGAAGATGGCATGCTTTTGATTGCCGGCCCGAACATCATGCTCGGTTACGCCAAAAAACCTGAACTGACATCCAAAGCGGTTCGCGATGGCTGGTATGAGACGGGAGACATCGCACACGTGGACGAACAAGGCTTTGTTCACATCACCGGGCGGCTGAGTCGATTCTCAAAGATCGGCGGCGAAATGGTACCGCATGTGACGGTTGAAGAAGCAATCAGTCGCAGTCTGGGTGAGTCCGAGAGTCGCGAGGATGAAGCTGCGGCGAACGATGAGGAAGACGATGTCGTTCAAATTTGCGTCACGGCAACTCCCGATCCCAAGAAAGGCGAACGCTTGATTGTGCTTCACCGAGCGATCGCGAAGGATGTGGAACAGATCATCAAGGATCTCCGCGAGGAAGGCTTACCGAATCTCTTCATTCCAGCTCGCGATGCGTTTTTCGAAGTTGAAAAGATTCCGGTACTCGGAACCGGCAAGCTGGATCTGCGAGGCGCGAAGGACCTTGCACTTCAGTTGACGGAACAAGACTGAACGGCGAAAATGTTGCTAGCCGTTAGTTGGGTCAAGCCGAAAACGTCGACTGGATGTTTCGGCGAACGCCAGCCAACAACTCGGTCCTCGCTTCGACGCTTGCCCAGCCGACATGTGGCGTCAAGAGTAGCCGATTTCGGTTTTTGACTGACAAGTACGGGTGATCACATGGGATCGGCTCGCTTGAAAAAACATCACAGGCCGCGCCGGCAATTTCGCCGGAATCAATGGCGGTTGCCAAGTCCTTTTCGTTGACGATCCCACCTCGCCCGAGGTTCAACAGATAAGCGGACGAGAGCATTTTCGCGAGTTCACTCGTCCCGATCAGGTTCTCGGTGGCTTGATTAAGCGGGCAATGAACGGAGACGACTTCGCTGGTGGTGAGCAAGTCGTCCAGAGAAACATGCTGGTAATCCGGGTCATCGGTGTGCTTCCCTGAGGTCGAGTGATAGACCACGTTCGCACCGTAAGCGGCTGCCAGTTTCGCGACTCGTTTGCCGATCGTACCGAGTCCGATGATGCCAAAGCGTGCCCCACCGAGTTCGTAGAACGGCTGTCGCCAATACGCGAACGCGGAGTGATTCGTGTAGGTTCCGTCGTAGACGGAGTCGTTGAGGTGAATCAGGTCCATCGCGAGGGCGAATAGGCTGGTCAGTGTCAGCTGTGCCACGGACTCGGTGCTATATCCGGCGACATTCAGCACTGGGATCTCACGTGACTTCGCGGCCGCATGATCGATGTTGTTGGTGCCCGTCGCGGCGACGCAGATCAGTTTCAATTTCGGAAGCAGCGATAGCTCTTCCTCGCCGAGAACAACCTTGTTGACGATTGCGATGTCGCTATCCGCCAACCGTTCGATGACTTGGTCAGGTTCCGTTCCTTCGTATCCTTGGTAGTGACCCAGCGATTCGAATCGCGCCAGCTCTTGCGGAAGATCGGCGACCGTGGCGGTGTCAAGAAAAGTAATTTTCACGTGAGGCTCCGAGATGATCCAGAGGCAGGACGGTCAAAACTTCCAGCGGTACTCCATGCGGGTTCCGTAGACGTCTTCTTCGCCGTCTCGCCAACCATGCATCACATCAAAACGTAGCAAAGTCGCGTTGCTAATCGGAAACTGGTACCGCGCCCCCACAGCGTATTGATTGCCCTGTGCGACCGACAAGTCACCATGTCGATTGAGATAGGCGAATTCCAGCAGCAATTGCCGATCCAGTTGGTCTCCGATCAAGTCGACTCCGATCGCGCAGCCACCGGTATCGGCCGCCGTCACGTCCAGCGTCGCAAATCCGTTCAAACCATCGGTATCAAAGTTGATTCCCGTGTTCCGCAGGATTCCGCCGCTAATACCCGCACGCGCCACCGATTGGGGGCGTCGCCAGCCGTAGAAGAAATTGGCGTAGGGAACGACGGTTAACGGTGAGGATGTGATCCAGCTGTTATCGACCAGGAGCAAACCCCCGTCGGCCGTTCGGTTCTGCCGTTCACGTTCTTGCCCGGTGTTCACGATCACACGAACGCTATTGCTGATCCGATCAAAGTATCGGCGCGTAAAGCTGATGGTGGCGTTGTGATAGCTGAGTGAGTCATCGTTGCGATGGTTGAGGTAGGCATATCCTGCCTCGATATACCCGCCGTAAGCTTCGATGAACCAAGCGGTGCCGAACGCTTGAGCGTCACTGTTGTCCGCGAAGGCGGGACTGTTGATTTGGTCGAAGGCGGCAAAAAAGGTCGCGTCAAAATTGGACCAGTTCAGCAGGCGGCTGTGCTTGGCTGGCAGTGCAAAAGCGAGGCCGCTGACGGCATCTTCCATCCAAATCCCGTTCTGAAACAGAAGGGGCATCAAGCCCATCGTGATCGGCAATTCAAACGGTGACGACTGATTCTTTGCGGCGCCTAACATGACACCTAAATCGCCCTCAAAAAACGCGGTGGCGGGCGTGAAGTTCATCTCATTGCGGTATCGCAAGTCTCCGTCGACCAATTCCACTCGCGTGAAACGATTCTGTTTATCCAGAGGCCCCACAAAAGCGTGAAATCGCTCGGTGTCGGTGAGCTGCAGATCGAGATCCAAGTTGAGGCGGCTGGCAAAATTGTCGGCGCGTCCCAGTAGATTGCGTCCCGACTGAACCCCGGTGCGAAAATCACCATACGCGTAGAACTTTGGCCGAACCATGTTCATGGGGCCGAACCAGTCCTTGCCCCTTGGCGTGATGCCATCGCCGTACCAAACGCGTCCCCATTCGATCCAAGGATGCTGTGTGGGGACATCAAATTTCGAGTCATAAACCCATTGCTCACCGTCGGCGTCATGGTAGAGGGCGTTCGGATCGTGACACGTGGGCGAAAAATCGTTGGCGTTGGCGTGCGGAATGGTGAGTGAAGTATCGATTCGCGGGTGGAGCGTAAAGTCACGCTTGGCAAGGGACTCCGATTGAGGGTCCTTGTCCTGAGGGGCTTTGTCCTGAGGGGTTTTGTCCGGCCTGTTCTCCGGTGGCTTTCCCATTGGAGACGGACTCGTGCCGACCGCGCCTGATAGGTCTCCCGAAACGACCAATGCCGTCAACGGTGTCTGGCTTGTTCGAGCCTGCGTTTCCGGAGTCTGGTCAATTCGAGCCCCGGTGGTTTGAGTTTGCGGTGTCGTCGCGTGTTGGTTTATCCATTGCTCGGCACGCTGCAACTGGAGCTCAATTTTGCGTTGTCGCGTCTCCTGCAAACTGACGCGTGCACTCTGGGACGTTTGTTGTGCGGACGAGACAGCTCGCGGCAACCGCAGCGGACTCTGCGCAGTGACGTCGCTAACCAGCAGCGCAAGCGACACACCGATAAAGGCTCGAATCTGATTCATCACCGCACCCAAAACGTATGGCTGGACGGATGAAGATCGAGCGTGTGATCCAGCATTCGGCGGATCATTGCCGGCGTGCTTTTCACCTGGCGCATAAAGTACATGGGTTCCGTTCGGCTACGCATCCGAACGCTCAGACGGTATGGACCGCTTTTTGTCATCAAGTGGGCGGGGATGCTGTAGCGGGCCGTTCGATGATCAAGAGGCGGAATCGAGTGGGCTTCCATGCGGATCAGTGGCGGATGATTCAATACCGAAACGGGAACCGCACCGGGACGCAAGAACACGAGTTGATCGAGTGAGAAATTGAAAGGCAGCGACGCTTCTCGGTCCGTCCCGCGAACATTGTTGATCAGGAACTTTGTTTGCAAATTGAAAAGGTCTTTGTCGCGTGCGATTCGATGTTCGGCCACTTCAATGGAGTGCATGTCGGCAAGGTCGCCTCGACGATCCAGGTAGCCACTCTCCCAAACGCGTCGCCCGTGCGGATCGATCAATGCGACGTTGAGCCAGAGTTGCGGTTGTGCTCCCAGCGAACCCGTCGGCAGGTTGTGTCCCTCGCTCGTATTGGAAACACGGTAATGAAATTTCAATGGTGCCCCAGCCAGGGGCTGGTCTTTGAAGAATGGCCCTTCAATTTTGAGCCCTCCTTCCATGGTTTGGATGGCTGCGGCGCGCTTCTGGTCCAAGCGGGCCAAATTGGCATCGATAATCTTTCGTCCGTCAATCCGGTCGTCCGTGTTGTCCCAGGGCGCGGGCAAGGACTTCTCAAGCGAAGGGTTGGCGCGCACCTGTTGTTCAAACGCATCCGTGCCCCAGCCAGACTCCTCATCGAACAGCAACCACTCGCGCGGCGTGTACTGTTGGGCCTTGGGGTTATGCGGGAAGATTCCGGGGTGGGCGATGGACAGGCCGGGCCCCCAAAACATGTGATTTGATTGAGGACGTTTTTCACCGTACGGTTTCCCGCCGACATACGCCACATAATCTTCGTCGTATCCGTTGGGCTTTCCAGGGATAGCGCCCATGTGGCACTGCTGGCAAGTCACACCACGTTTCGCGGCGGGGCCACTGCGATACTGTGCGTGAACGACTTCCAGCCAAATCCCGGGATGAACGGCGACCTGATGACAGGACACGCAAATGTCACTTTTCTTGAGCGGCGCAAAGAAACGCCCCTCGCGATGGATGGCTTGCCCGGGACCTTTTTCGTCCGGCGATAACTTGAGCTTCAACTCTTTTCGGTTTGCAATCGCGGCGCGAACGCCTTCACCCCCCTTCCCGCCGTAAACGGGAGCATGAATGTCACCGGGTTCGATTCGCCGGTCACCATTGCTACGCCAGTAGTGCTCATTGATTCGGTGGCAAGCCACACACGTCACGCCCTCGCGGACGATCGGTGGTGCATCGAGAATGCTCGTCGTGCGAGGGACTTTGAGTTGTGTGCCGACGGGAGAGTGGCAACGCATGCAAAAGCTGCCGACCGTTCCGTTTGAAAGTTCGGTAATGGTCTGTTCGAAGCGATTGAACATCGGTGAAACCGATGCGTAAGCATGACCGCTTGCGCGCCATTGCTCGTACTGAACCGGATGGCACTGACGGCACGATTCTGCCGACGGATAACACGATTCGGTCCAAAGTGCTTCATGCGGATCGGGCTCATCTTTGTCACCCTTCTTGGCGGCGTCACCCGGAGCGGGCCCGAGAGCGTCAAGTGGGTCTTTCTCACCTGAGAGACCGTGCGGTGAAAGAAGAGTATCCGCCGACTCTCCCAGGAGGTTTCCGGCTCCACCAAGCGATCCGCCCATTAGCGAATCGTCCAGCAGCGAATCGTCCAGCAGCGAATCCCCGGCAGCGTCGCTTTGTTTGCGCAACATTGCGATTTGCTCTGCCAATTGACGTCGCAGTTGGACGGGGTCGTTGACTCGCTGCGTCGCGGGGCGGTTTTGCCAGGCTTCACGCTGGACGGGAGACTTCCATGACGGCAGGGCTGACGTTTGAGCAAACGCGGTGCCGGATGAATAAGCGATACCGAAAGCCCACACACCCAATGCGATCAAGACAATCGTTGGTCGACTCATCACCACTCGAGGGGATTCAGGTGGACGGGAAAAGTACACCTGATGGGTATCGTTCAGCCTCGAGTCCCGCATGCGAATGGTCGAGTTCGTTTTAATCGTCTCGGCTGATACGGCCGGAGCAACCGTCAGAATCGATACACCTTACCGGGTATTTTCCGTCGGGGGGGCTAGTGAACATTGCCCCGGGGCCTGGATTAAGAGCTAGCGTTGCTCAGTTTGTCGAGTTCTCGACACGCGAACGCCGTGTTCGCTTTGCCTCCACCAGATCTACACCCCATTCGGTCTCATGCCGGAGCACACCTATCGAACCGTACCCAGTAACGCAGTGGAGAAGGTCTACCGGTGCAAAGTCATCGGTAATTCCGACGCCTCGCTGCAAGTGGGCTCATCGAACACGATTGTTCATGTACGTGAAACGTCGGGCAGCGGATTCATACTTGGACTCACAAAGAAAACCGCCGGTCGCATCAAGCTGGGAAAACGGTATGACCTCCGGTACGACGACCGGCGGATGCAAGTCATGGCCGAGAAATACGAGTCACCGGTCGGCGACGAAGAGCGGTTGCTCGTCAGCACGTATCGTGAGTACGAGCCCAAGGAACGCTGGGCGTTTCGGCTGCCGTTTACGAAAGGCGGCAAAGTCAACACCCACGAAAGTGTGATCAGCAGCGGTGCCGCGTACGGTGGTTTCGTGTTGGTGCTGTTCTGCGTGATGTCCCTCCCGGGAATTGGTGACCGTCTGGGGACGGCACCACGAATCGAGTCCGCACTCAAGTTAATGGGCGACAATATTTTGGATATAGTTGAGACAGTGCGCGGCAAGTAGGGAACGGTCTCGAGGGACTTGCATTCACCCAACGGTGATGGATCACCTTGACGCCATCCCTAATGTCTGACGGGTCGTTTTTTTCCGTCTTGACGTTAGGGTCTCGTCTTGCCAAATGCGCTTGTCTGGTTCCGCAATGATCTTCGCTTGCGCGACAACCCCTCGTTAACGAGTGGGATACGGTATGCCGAGTCACACGGAGGTCGTGTCGAATGTGTTTATGTAATCGATCCACACTGGTTCGGTGAAACAAGCTTTGGCTTCCAACGCATCGGTGGTTTCCGCCGACGCTTTCTAAGGGAGTCGCTCGAAGATCTCGACGCGAGCCTACGTAAGATCGGCGGGCGTCTGTCAATCGTTCGGGGCCCGACCGCGGAGACGATTGCCAAGGTCGCGGGCCAAACCGAAACGGCGCGGGTTTTCGGCCAACACGAATTTGCGAGCGAAGAAAAGGCGATTGAAAAGCGAGTGCGACGGGTACTTAGTCGCGCCGGGATCGAATTGGAGGTCTGTTCCGCGAATACGCTTTTTGCGGTCGACGCGCTTCCCTTCGCCGTTTCCGAAGTCCCGGACGTGTTCTCCAAGTTCCGTCGCAAGGTTGAAAAAAGCTGTGACGTCGATGCTCCGCTTCCTGCTCCGGTCGCAATTGACGGTGGACGAGGATTCGAAGCCGAATTAGCACTCGATGAAGTCGACGAACTAAGTGGTTCGGCTGACGAGGGTGATGAACGGTCAGTAATGGTGTTTCATGGCGGAGAGACACGGGGACAGCAGCGACTGCAAGAGTACTTTTTTGCAACCGACTCGCTGAGGCGATACAAGGAAACTCGCAATGGCATGCTCGGTGCGAACTACTCGTCAAAGTTCTCTCCTTGGTTGGCGATGGGATGTTTGTCACCCAGGTGGATCGCCCATGAGGTTTACCGTTATGAAGCGGAGCGTTGCAAAAACGACTCGACCTACTGGCTGATCTTTGAGTTGCTGTGGCGCGACTACTTTACATTCGTCGTTGCCAAGCATGGCCGCAGAGTCTTTGCGGCCTCGGGACTCCGAGGACTTCGGCTACCCTGGAAAGAGGACTGGGAGAGGTTTGATGCTTGGCGAGATGGATGCACGGGGTTCCCGCTGATTGATGCCAACATGCGTGAGCTGAGGAACACAGGTTTTATGTCCAATCGCGGCCGTCAGAACGTGGCCAGCTTCCTGACGAAGAATCTCGGGATCGACTGGCGGCAGGGAGCGGAGTGGTTTGAATCTCAACTAATCGACTACGATCCGTGCAGCAATTACGGGAACTGGAATTACACCGCTGGGATCGGGAATGATCCGCGTGGTTTCCGATGGTTCAACACCTTCAAGCAAGCCGAGCAGTACGATCGCGAGGGTGAGTACGTGCGCCACTGGTTACCCGAACTCGCGTCGGTTCCCCAGAAGTTCGTTCATTGTCCATGGGAGATGCATTCGAGTGAGCAAAAACGTTCGAAGTGCACGATCGGTGTGGATTACCCCGCTCCAATCGTTGACCTATTTAAGTCGGCCAGTCACCACGAACAGTTGTACGACAACGCGTAGTGAGTTGGAGCTGCGATAATGCCGATTCCAAAACGTGAAACGATCGCAACTGATCGAGAGGGCTTGCTTGTTCAAGTCACCGATGATGGTAGCCGGACCTTGTTGATTGCAAAGACCGGCGACGGTTTTCACAGCGGGTGCGGAGCGGCCGCCGAGACTCGGCACGTTTATCTGAAAAACAGTGGTGTGACCGACCGTCTGCTTGGTGGCCGCGCGACACGAGTTCTTGAGATTGGCTTGGGAACTGGAATGGCGATGTTGATGGCAACGGATCTTGCTGCAACCTATCGGGCACCGTTGCATTACACCGCGATCGAAACGGACTGGATTGCCGCCGAGACGCTTCGGCAACTGCGACCGGATACCTGGGTGGTGGATTCGACGATCGTGGACGACTACTTGGAGTATCGGGATTCACACGCAAAGGAGTTGCCTTCGCGCGTGACTTGGAGGCCTCGCCGTGAAATCACCGTGGAGATCCATCTCGAAGACTTTCAAGGTTGGCAAGCCAGTGCCGAGGCGATGTTTGATGCGGTCTTTTACGATCCATTTTGTCCGGAGCATGCACCCGAGTTGTGGACGACCGAGTGTTTTCAAAAGATCCGCTGCGTGCTTTCGCCGGACGGGAAACTCACGACTTACAGCTGCAGCCGCATGGTGCGCGATCGGCTCTCCACCGCGGGGTTCGATTGTGAACGTGTTCCCGGACCGCCCGGAGGCAAACGGGAAGTGTTGATCGCGACGCCCAGCAACTAGCGATCGAAGTGGAACGGGTTCTGATACCCCGGCGTGTCACCAAAGCAGATTCCCATCGCACGCGCTGTCTGCACGGTGGAGCCCGAGGGGTCGACCGTCCGGATTTGGTTGACGGCGTCCTCGATTTTGACGTCAAGGATGTCAGGTGGGGCGCTGCAGACCATTTGCCCAAAGCGTTTTTCGACGACCAGCCGAATCGCGTGTGCCCCGTACTGGCTGGCTAGCACTCGATCAAATGTGGTGGGGCCTCCGCCGCGTTGGAGATGCCCCAGGACGACGCATCGTACTTCCTGGTCGATCATGCCCTCGAGTTGTTCTCGAACGACGTGACCGATTCCACCGAGCTTGACTTGTTTGTTTCCGGATCCAGCGTCGTCAACGACCATCGAACCGCCTGGCAAGTGGGCTCCTTCGGCAACGACGATCAGGGTAAAGGCTTTGCCAAGCTGTCTGCGTTCTTCGATCTTGGCGATGATGTTTTCGTAGCTCCACTTGATCTCGGGAACCAAGATGACATCCGCTCCGCCGGCAATCCCGCCGTGAAGTGCGATCCAGCCGGTATGCCGGCCCATCACTTCCAATACCATCACACGTTCGTGGCTGGCCGCGGTGGTGTGCAACCGGTCCAGAGCGTCCGAACAACAGAGGACAGCACTGTTGAAACCGAAGGTGTATGCCGTGCATTCAAGGTCATTGTCGATCGTCTTGGGAACGCCAACGACGGGCAGGCCCGCTTCGTGAAATTGAAGTGCTGTTGAAAGCGACCCGTCGCCGCCAACGACAATTAGGCCTTCGAGCCTAAGACGTTCCATGGTTTCAGCGACCTTCTCCACCAACTCAGAAGCAATCTCGGCTCGTCCGCTGACGCCCACCCGTGCTCCAAAACGTCCCTTGTTTGTCGACCCGAGAATGGTCCCTCCTTGCACCAAAATTCCCGCGGTGTTCTGAGGGGTGAGACACTGGTAACGAATCGGGTCAACGAGTCCTTCGAATCCGTCGCGGAATCCGACCATGTCGTATCCAAGCCAGTAAGCACTCTTGGACGCCGCGCGCAGGACGGCGTTGAGTCCGGGGCAATCTCCGCCGGAGGTCAAGATGCCGATGCGTGGACGATCCCCGAGACGATCCGGACCATAGATGTGAACTTCTCCGTTCTCAGTGATCTCAACCGCCATGGATCCACCCATTGAATTGAAGCGAGCCACCCTCTCGGCGGCGGGCCGTTGCTGTTACTTTCCAGCAAGTTTGTCGCGTATAATCCGGAAATGGAACAGAGGTCGGATGACGCGAATGAATTTGCTTGGGCGGGCTACCTGTGGGCGGCACCGGTGACGATGGCCGCGATTGGCATCGGGCTGGTTTTGGGAGCACGTTTTCGTCTCATCGAAGGCGTGGTGGAAATGTGCGGTCCGCGAGTGGCGACGGTCTTGCGTCGGTTACCCAATCCGGCGCTCGCGATGACGTTGGGTCACGCCGTTTTCGGACAAAATCACGACGGACTCGAAAAAACCCGTCGGCATGAGCACGTCCATGTCCATCAATACGCAAGATGGGGTCTGTTTTTCATTCCGGTTTATCTGGGCTGGTCCGCGTGGCTTTATGCCCGCGGACGTGACGGATATCGGGAAAATCCTTTCGAAATCGAAGCGTTCGCGGTGGATGATCCGACCCGATGAGGCGGGGAGTCCGGAGCGTGTTCGTGCTGATTTGAGGGTTTTTCCCAATTTCCCGGAGTGGGGCCGGGCTCCAAAGCTGTTTTGGCTTGGTTTGTGCTTCCTAACGAACTATTATAGAGGCACAAGAGGAACGATTTGCGAATGTCCCCTGGGGAGTTCGGGCCGCGAATCACCGCCTTCTTCCTCGAGTCCGATTTCGACGAGTTTCCGAGCCAGCCTCCAGGTTCGGATTTTCGGCGAGACTTGCCATCGGCAAACCCCCTTTTCGCAAATCGTCCCCAAGTACAGTCCAAGGAATTGAGAAGTGTTTCATCGCATGCAATTCAACAACAAGCGTTCTCTCTCGCGTCGCCTCTTCACAGGATTCGTCTCCTGTTCGATGGCACTCGCGGTCACGTCCGCTTACGCCGATGCTCCGGAGGCGGAGCAAACGGTCCAAGCCGAAATGTTTCGAGCGATGGATGAAGGTGACATCGAAGTCAAATTCATTCCGCTCAACACGACGAAAGCAAACGTCATCATCAAGAACCTGACCGACAAACCGATGACCCTGCAATTGCCAGCGGCATTCGCCGGCGTTCCGATCAATGCTCAGATGGGCATGGGTGGAATGGGCGGCATGGGTGGCGGTGGCATGGGCGGCGGCGGTATGGGTGGCGGTGGCATGGGCGGCGGCGGCCAAGGAATGGGCGGCGGCATGGGCGGCATGGGCGGCGGCGGCATGGGTGGTGGCGGCATGGGTGGAGGCGGCATGGGCGGCTTCATGCGAATTGCCCCCAACAAGCAGTCCAAGCTTTCTGTCAAAACGGTCTGCCTCGAACACGGCAAGCCCGACCCGACTCCCAAGATGGCCTACAAGATCATTCCGCTCGAGAACTTCACCAGCGACGAGCGAGTCAAGGTGCTTTGTGAAGCACTCGGGTACAACCAAGTTGCTCAGAACACCGCTCAAGCTGCGGCTTGGAATTTGACGGACGACCTTTCCTGGGAGAAACTGTCTTCTCTCAACAAAGTGGAAAGTAAGTACCTGGGTAACATCCGTTGGTTCTCGCCGCTGGAGTTGCGTCAAGCGATGGTCGTCGTTTCCGAAGCCACTCGGATCGCAAAGTCGCGCAGCGAATCTTCTGAATCTGAATCCGAAAGCTCTGATTCGCTCTCCAGCGACAGCTGAGGCGAAGCTTCCTTCGATCAACGACTCAACGTAGCATCCCGGTTGGTTCATCCGACCGGGATGTTTTTAGTTAAAGAGTGCAGCCTCGAAGGGCTTGGCATCTTTGCAGGGGCTGGTTCGCCCTCAGCCCACAGCCGACCGCTCCGTTCGCTATGATGCTTCCAGCACCACTGGGCCAAGGCAACTGATTTGTTTCCCACCGTCAGAGCCTTTCCCGCAGTGTCGACAAATTCTGGCGATGAAGAGGCAGTAGATGGCCGCGCAGAAACCAAATCGACCTTCAAAGATCCTCTTGGAAGAACTTTTTGCCGGTCAGGATGATCGCTTCCTCGAGTGTTTTTACCAGTTTGAGTCCTACGAATTTCTGAAACACTTCACGACCAAGTGGCTGGACGATTCCCGCCCCTGGGCCCGCGAGCAATGGATCGGTTATCTGCACAGCTCGCTGAATCATCCCGGCCACGAAGTCGTCATCAAACAGGCCTTCAAGTCAGCGATCGTTCGTGGCGATGAAACGTTGCTCGTTCACTTTCTGGTTGCCTTTGATGGCCTCGTGCGCCGCGGCCGTACGGAGTCTTACGCCTACAACCATGATCAGCGTCGTTGGGCCGTCCACAAGCGGTTGTTCGCCAAGCCCAATAAGACCGTTCGGTTTGAGACGGGGCGCTATCACGAATACACGTGGGGGCGTCGCAAACATCGCGTTCCGCTACCCGATATCGTCAATCGGCCTGGCAAT
>JBCBOO010000181.1:0-13476 GCA_039821235.1 Planctomycetota bacterium | reverse complement strand
GTGCGGGATTGTATAAGGCAGACGTGTGGAATGCGCTTAGAAGTAAGCCTTCAGAAAAGTATCTGGAAGACCCCAACTACTTTGACAGCGTCGAACGTGTCATCGATGTTCGCGTTCCGACTACGACGATCAATCTCAGTGGTGTTGATTACCAACCCGGCTCGGTTGCGATCGTCCCCACCGACCAGCCCGAGTTCCGATTCATCGAATCGCTGATGCAGCGACGGCAGACGTTCAAAGAAAACATCTTCTACGATGTCTCGGCTTGGACGGCGTCCCTGGCATTGGATGTGGACGTCACCGAGTGGATCAGCGATGTTCCCGCCGCTTGGATTCAACGGGCAAAACCGGTCGCCATCGCCACGCCCGATTTTGCGAACAAGAACATCATCGGACTGAGTATCGACCCCACGTCGCTGACGGCCCCACGACTCGTTTCGAAATTGCTGCGTTCGGGAGTTCAGGTTCGCGTCACCTACGATCCCTTCACCGCGAAAGGTCTTGGAGGCCGATCGGTCTCCGTCCGGCGTGGCAGCTGGTTAGTCATGAAGGCCACGGATCCTGAAAAATGGGGCGTCGTAGTGGATCAAGTCTCCGACGCGATGAAGGACGGTAGCTTGGTCGTTGATGCGATGACCAAAGGGCTGACGCCGTTCGGCCCCGACTTGGGCAGCAATGGTCACCGAGTGATTCCAAACCCCGAACTGCTCCTGGTGACTGGCGAAGGCACCTCCAGCTTGGATAGCGGTTCCATTTGGCACACGCTGGACACGCGATGGGAGATGCCCGTCACACTGGTGGATGCGGGGGATTTAGGTGGCGTCGACCTCGGCGAGTTCACGTGCGTGATCTTGCCTTCAGGCAGCTACCGAGAATGGGATGCAAACGTTCAATCCAAGATCGAATCCTACGTGTCGGGCGGAGGAACGGTTGTGGGTGTGGGTTCGGCGATCGGCTGGTTGAAGCGAAATGGATTGGTTGCAGACCGGGATTCTGGCGGAACCGAGCGGTCTGCGTCGGATGCAAAACGAACGTTCGCAGGCGCATCGGATCGGGCGGCACTTCAGCGAATCGCGGGCGCGATTTTCGAAACCAACGCCGATCGAACACATCCGTTGGCATTTGGTTTTCCGGACGAAAGTATCCCCGTGTTTCGGACCAGCACGACCCGCCACGCTCTGCCGGCCAACCCGTTGTCCGTGGCTGCAAAGTACACCGAGGTGCTCGCCGGGTATGTGAGCACGACAAATCGAAAACGCCTGAGTGGCACCGCTGCGGTCTGGGCCGAAAACCAAGGTTCCGGGCGTGTGATCTGTATTGCCGACAGCCCCACGTTTCGAGGCTACTTTCGATCTCCCGAACGCTTCCTCAGCAATGCGATTCTGCTCGGACCGACGCTACGCATCCCCACCGATGCGGGCGAAGATGCGGAGATGGATGGTCATCACCATCACGACTAACGAAACTTCGCGAACAAGCTGTCTGGGCCTTGTGCGACACGTTCGGGCCTTGGCGGTTTCTTGTTGTCGTCCGCGTTCGCATCGCCCGGGCTCTCTTCGTCAAGTGCGGCGAGAAATTCACGTTGCGATTCGGAGGCTGCGGGGGAACTTTGTGTGAACCCGTTCGGGGCCAGCTCGTTCGGGGCCAGCTCGTTCGGGGCCAGCTCGTTCGGGGCCGGGGGAGAGCAAGAGCCACCATGGCAGGAGCCTTCCATTGGTCCGGCCGGGCGAATCGCACGGCAGCCAAGAGAGAGACAGAGAAACGCGACGGTGGGCACAAGGACCATGCGTATGGCTTGAGACACGGCAAACTCCATTTTGACGATTGCTAACAACACCGGTGGTCGAGAGTGGTTCGATCCTTCGAACGCTGTGGTAATGGACAGCCGCCACGATCGTCCGCCATTCGCATTTCACCCGTCGCTGAACGAGTCGGCGGATGAACGTCCCGGGTCGACATTTCTGTTTTGGTGACAGGAGTCGCCGTCGAACTGGCCGCCGTCTCTCTTGACTGGCTGCCACCGCGAACTCGTTATTTGGTCAAGGAGAGACCCATGCTGACTCGCTTCCACACACTGATCACGGTTTTCTTTCTAACGCTTTTCTCGGCCAACCCGGGCCAAGCGGAAATCGCTTGGGAAACCTCACCGGCAAACGTCATCGCGAAGTCGCGTGAAAGTGGGAAACCGATTTTGGTCTTTGTCTCGGCTCGCTGGTGCCACTATTGCCAAAAGATGAAGCAAGACACGTGGGCGGATCCGAGGGTCGACGTGGCGGTTTCGCAGGGTTTCGAGACGCTGGTGCTCGATGGCGACCAAGACTCCGCCCTCGTCCGTCCGCTCGGCCTCCGCGGATTCCCAGCCACGTTAATCTACACGCCCGATGGGCGGTTTATTTCGCAACAAGGCGGCTACCTGCCTCCACAGCGTTTTCTCAAATGGCTTGATGAGTTGCGTAGCGCTTCAACACGTCTGAATCGCTAGGAGGCTTGGCGGGGCTAAGTCGCTTTGGCTTGATTGCGGGGTTGCGGTGGGCATGCCAAGTTAATCAGGCTGTTTAGGACGACGCGTGAAAGAGACGCGAGCCGGCGTTCGAGTGCTTCGTCGACTAAGAAAACTTGGATTGGGTTCATCTGTTCAGTTAGAAGCGTTCTTGGTGAAGCCCTCCCCTGCCCTACGTTCCCGCTACCCAGCGCTTTGATATGGATCAAGATTCCTCCGGCGTCGAGCTCATTGCTCCTGGAACGGTACTGGATGCGTTTCGGATATCGGAGCCTCCGAGGCCGGACGTTCCCAAAACGGCGACGGATGCAACGACCGACCATGCGATCTCTCCGGTCATTGGTTCCACCGATACGATCGAAAATCAACTGAAAGGGAACGCGTTCGTCGAAGTCGTCGAACACCTTTCCAGTGGAGGGCTCGGCTCGCTCTGGAAAGCCAAAGATGAGTTTGGGCGTATGATCGTCGTCAAGACGATTCGTGAACATGCGCGAAACAAGCCGCTGGTTCGCATGCGTTTCCGACGCGAGATGCAAGTCGCAGCGTTACTCTCACATCCGTCTATCGTGACGGTCCTGCACCACGGAACGGACTCCGAGGGAAACGATTTCTTTTCCATGCCAATGGTCTCTGGAGAAGACCTTCAAGCGAGAATCCGTCGTGGTGCTCGGTTGGACGCCATGCTGCAGCACTTTATCAATGCCTGTGAAGCGATCGCGTTCGCCCATCAGCGTGGTGTGATCCATCGAGACATCAAACCCCATAACATCATGGTGGGTGACTTCGGTGAAACTCAAGTGATTGACTGGGGAATGGCGAAAGTTGTCGGGAAACCGAGTTCCAGTGCTCCGGAGTTTGGATGGCTGCGCGAGCAATTCGATGACTCACCAAAGATCGAAGAACTCATCGATGACATGCAACTCACCCATGGGACTCGGCCCGGTACGCTTCAGTACATGAGTCCGGAACAGCTGGTCAGTGATGGGAATGCGGAATCAGAGCAAGGCTGTGACGAGGAGTCCTCTGGCGGACCGATTGGGCCCTGGACGGACGTCTACGGACTGGGGGCAACGCTGTATCAGATATTGACGCACCGAGCACCCTTTGCCGGAATCCCAAAAGAGCATGTTGCCGAGGCGGTCTTTGCCGGTCGTTTCCCAAAGCCACGTGAATTGGACCGTCGCATCGATGCCGGCCTGCAGTCGATCGCATTGAAGGCGATGAGCCGCGAGCCAAGTGATCGATACGAGACGGTCGCAGAGCTGCGAAATGATGTGGTGGCATGGTTGCGAGACCGCCCCGTTTTGGCCCATCCGGACTCACTGGTCAGAAAATCAGTGCGATGGATTCGGCGTCACCAAGTCCTCTCCGTGATCGCCGTTGCGCTATTGTCATGCGCGGTGATCGTGCTGGAACTCGAGCGGCGTAACGTTCGCGAGGAAAACAAACGACTGCTCAACTTGGCGGCTTCGCAGCAAGAATCCGCCGAGTTGCGACATCGCGCAGACGATCGGATCGGAGCTTGGCGACGGGCGGTCGATGCGGAGGCACTGCGCCGGCGGGTTTACAAGCGTGATCCTACGGCCGCCAACCATCTCAATTGGATTCGCTCCACGGGTCGACTGGCAGTTTTGACACACAAGTCGGGACCGAAACATAGTACGCCTGATCGAGAGCAGAAGATACCTGAACTCTACCGAATTACGTTTGAGGAACTTGATCGGTTTGAAGCAAGGAACGGCAAATCCGTCGAGTCGGAGTGGTTGAGAATCAATACGCTCGGCGACCGAGGCATGTCCGATGTGAGTCTGCAAACGATCGACTACGCAATCGACACTTACGAGGAAGCCATTCGTCGGCTGAACCATCTGCAAAGAGAAGCGACGGTGTCGACTCGTCTAGAACAAATCAAACGCGGGGCCGAACCCGAAACGCTGAATTTCGCAATGGAACTTGGGCGATTGGAAGGTAATCTCGCTGATGCACATTCGATCGCATCCAGACAAGCGGTGGAATCAGGTGACGACCCTCGCCTTGCAATCGAAAATGAAGTTCGAGCACGTTGCCGAAGCGTCGATGCCTGTCTCGTTTTACCGGACGAACTGCTTGAGGATTCGGTGGTTCGGGTCCAAATCGTCAGGTTAGCCTATCGCCTGGCACGAACAGATCGTGAAACGGAAGCGGTTCAACGGCTTAAAGCGGTTTTGAAGCGAATTGACACCATCGAACAGGTCGAAGAGTTCATTCCGCAGCAACAAGTCTACGCGGCACATTGCTTCGCACTACTTGCACGACACGAGCCGAATCCACACCGAGGAAGCGCGTATGAAGGACGTGCCATCCAGGCCATTAAACAATCGATTCGTGCCTTTGAACGTCATGTGCCGTATTCCGACCCCGGTGTGACGTTCGACTCGCTTCAAGAAATCCCGAACTTGGCTGGTCGAGAGGACTTTGAAGAACTGTTGACCAGAATTCGGATGCTTGGCAGTCAGGTGACGGAAACGTGATTGAACATCCGGCGAGCAAATTTTCGCACACTCGGGCTGACCGGTCCGCTACCTTAGGTGAATGCGAAACCTCATTCATTCTGTTTGTTTGGCGACGATGATTTTGGCAACGTCGGTTGCGTCGCACGCCCAGGACTACTTCTTGGTCGAACCGACGGGCGTCGTCACCGCCGATGTCTTCATCGATTCGGGTGTGATGACGGTGAACGACGTGAGCGGCGTTCAGTACCTTTTCTATCGCGACCGATCTTTTGACTCGATCGACCGAACGTATGCCGGATACTGGCTACCGTCCTTGAACCGGATTGTTCGCTTTCCTCGATCGGGCGTGGGTTTGTTGCAGGTCGCGGATTTGGATGATGTGGTCCCTCGCTATACCTTTTCACGTCGCAGTATCCGCCCCGCCGGCAACCGGCGACGCGGCCCCGCGGGTCGGCGTAGGGGGATTCACTCACCCTTTCTCGGATACCAGTATTTACCGCCGCGGTTTTTCTCACCCTATGGCGTTCCCGCCTACGGCTATTACAGCTTTGGCACGACACTGAATGTCTTTCCATCAGCGTCCGTGGGGCCCCTCCGCGGATTACCGCTGGCCGCCCCTGGCTTCCAGTCGCGGGTGATCAACTCGTCCGTTCAAGCCCGCGCACCGCTGACGCCGGTCACGGTCGAGCTGGTCAACTCCTCGGGCCGTGAGGTACTGGTGACGGTCGCGGACTCGGTCGACCCTAACGGAGGCCAACAAGTTCGGTTACGTCCGGGTGAAACCAAGCCTGTTCAGCTGGTTCGCGATGCCGGTGCGGATCGAATTCGCCGCGTGATGACTTATGCTCCTGACGGTTCCGAAGTCATCCGTCAACGTTCCAGTTTCATCCCTCCCTCCTCACGATACGAATTGGTCGTTCATGAGTGGCGGTTGCAATCGGTCGCGATCGACCGAACGGGAAAGAGCCCCAACCCGATCGAGGACGCTCAGTTCCAAGGCAGAGGCCTCGGACGGTTTCGATTGCCGCCGGGTGATCAGTTAAGGTCCGGTCGAATCGACGTGGTTCGAGTCGCCGTGGAATCCGGGAACGAAGGTTCCATCGCGCCGATCGTGGAGAAAGATGCATCTTCGCTGCGGCCGATGACGCCGCTGGAACAAATGCTCCAGCAGCAGCGGGCGGCACAGCGCGACAAGCAGTCGCCTTAGACGGCTTCGTTGCCTTCCAGCAGCGTCATGTCGGCTCCGTCCAGGAAGCTGGCTAATGACTTGGCTCGGTAGGGTTGCTGGAGTTTTCGAACCGCTTTGCTTTCGATCTGACGAACACGTTCACGTGTGACCTGAAAGATACGCCCGACTTCTTCCAACGTGTACGTGTATCCGTCTGCCAGGCCGTAACGCAGACGCAGAATCTCTCGCTCGCGGTAGTTCAGTGTTTCCATCGCCAAGTCGATCTGAGCCTTCAGGGCTTGGCGATTGGTTTCCATCAACGGATCGTCATCACGGTGGTCCTGTAGGAACTCACCAAACACGCTGTCTTCGTGATCACCGACGGGCTGATCCAACGACAGAGGCTGGCGGCTCATTTTGAGGATGACGCGGGTGTCTTCCAGGCTCAATCCGCTTCGAGCACAGACTTCTTCCGCCGTGGGTTCGCGGCCCTTCTCCTGGACCAAGTCACGCGTGATTTGACGAATCTTGTTCATCGTGTCGATCATGTGGACCGGGACACGGATGGTGCGGCTTTGATCGGCGATGGCACGCGTGATTGCTTGGCGAATCCACCACGTTGCGTAGGTGCTGAATTTGTAGCCGCGGGCGTGTTCGAATTTGTCGACCGCTCGCATCAATCCGGTGTTGCCTTCCTGAATCAGATCCAAGAAAGCGAGTCCACGATTGCGATACTTCTTGGCGATCGAAACCACGAGGCGAAGGTTACCGGCCGAGAGCACTCGTTTGGCTGCTTCATAGTCTTCCCGCAGAATCGCACATCGCTTGACCCGTCGGTCGAGTGTTTTGGGTGACTCGTAAGTCAAACGCATCAGGTAGCTCAGTTCGCTGCGGAGCTCTTTCTCCGATGGCATGCCGGGCAAGTCGGTCGGCGACCCTTCATGCAGTTGCTGACGAATCTCGACCATTCGTCGGGAGGCCTTTTCGAGCTTTTCGAAGAGCGGCTGAAGTTTGCCGGTCCGGAGATTCATTTCCTCGACCAGTCGAACGGCCTTGTTGCGGCGGACGACCAAGTTCCGCCAAGCGGCACGACGTTGTCGCATCGCCGAGCGGCGATTGATCGCCACCAAGTAGTCGTTTCGGTTGAGCTTTAGAAGGTGTTCCAAGGTGCGGACGTTGGGCACGATCCGCTTCATGATGGCCTTTTTCTCGACCGCGTTGGTCACGCTGACTTCGATCGTTCGGTCCAAACGAAGCGTTTTGTCACGGACTTGTTGCAACAGTTTTAGAGCGCCCTGCAGCATGAAGTCGGTTGCGAGCATGCAATGGCGGTAGTGGTCGCGAGTCTTTTCGATCTGCTTGGCGGCGGAGACTTCTTGGTCGCGTGTCAGCAATGGGATTTGACCCATCTGCATCAGGTACATGCGAACCGGATCTTCGGTCGGATCACTTTCGGACTCTTCGGAAGCGTGCGGGTCGGCCGGGGCTTCTTCCAAGTGGTGGTCGGCGAACTCTTCGCCCATCACTCGGTTTCGTCGATCGACGGATTCATCGGCGGCAAATGCATCGTCTTGAAGACTGCGACCACTGATTCGATTTCCCATCAACATTTCCTCAGATCCCGGAGTGGAGCGATTGGTTTGGTCCGGGATGGGGGTTGCATCAAGGATGCCGACCCCGCCTGAGTCGAACGTTTGAATCATTGCAAGTCGCTTGTGGGAAGAGGTTTGCGTCAATTGACAGCCTTTCGCCCCGCGTGGGCATGTTTCGAAAAGACCACATTCGGATGTTGCTCTCCGGCAACTCATGTGGCGACAAGCCCGTTTTCCAGCGAACCACCACCCGAGCTTAAAGGTGGCGAGACGTCGTTCCCCCGAGGACGCCTTTGAAAAACACTCCGTGACGCGGTGCCACTCAATAAGTAGGTCACCGGACAAGCACTTAACGGGAAACCCTCGGGAATTTAGACTACGAACGGACACGAAAGGTTCCGTAAACCCACCTCTTCGTCGCTGCACGACGGGATGGATAATTTTTAACGGTGGCGACCCTCCTCCGGCGGGTGCTTCGTGTTCTCGGTTCCTTCACCCCTTGGAAAACCAATCGTGCAAACGCCGCCATCACCCAATCCATCTTCGGGGCCGGACGGCGAAGACGCTCCTGGCAAGGCGATGGCATCGGAGTTTCGTTGGGCGGATCCGACACGATTCGATGACTGGGGCAAGACCGAGTCTCACCTGCGATCGATCTGGAATTGCGGCGCTCCGGCAGATCTTTTGCAGATCTTGCGCGAAAGGCTGACGCTTCAGTTGGAGGAGTGCCTCGATCGGGATGCCGCAGTGATCAATCTGGATCGGTTCATTGCGGCAAGTCGTTCGCCCACGTCGTTGCTAGCACTGTTCGAACGTGACGCGGCGGCGTTCTCCGCCCTGATGCAAGTGTTTTCCACCAGCCAAACGCTCGCCAATCGGTTGATCGCCGACCCGGAGAGCTTCGATCTAATGCGGGCAAGCGACGGCCAAAACGCGGAACGCCGTTTTTTGGTGGATGAGTTGGTGACAGAACTCCAGTCGATCGATCAGCCCAATCGTGCCGCCGTGGCGATTCGCAAGTTTGTCAGCCGGGAAACGGCTCGCGTGGCCTACGGCGAATTTATACGCGGTCTGGGCCCCGATGCCGTCGGACAACAACTGGCCTACATCGCCGATGCGGTCTTGGAAGCGGGGTTGGTTTTTGTCCTCCGTCGACTGGCCTCCCAGGGATTGGTGCCCGTGCGCATCGACGGCCATCAGGTTCGATTCACATTGATCGGTCTCGGGCAATTCGGTGGCGAAGAACTAGCGTACGGCAGCCCTCTCAAGCTGCTCTTTTTGTATGACGCGATCGAGGAACGAAACGAGACGCATCGTGAATTTGTCAATCAAGTCGTCGAAGACTTGACGCAATTGGTTGCCGGACAAGAAACCTCCGCACTTAATCTTTCAATCGACAGCTCGTTTCGACCGCTGGGGGACGACTTTCGGATCGGCAGCAGCGATCTGGTCGCCAAACGTTTGGAGTCCGATGGTCGGACCTGGCAGCGAATCGCGATGACCAAGGCACGCGTCGTTGCCGGGGATCAAGAACTGGGCGGCGAGTTTTTAACGCGTTTGCAGCCTTGGATTTATCGAAGGTTCCTCAGTCGTCAGGACTTTGCCGATGTTCGTTCGCTGCGAATGAAACTCCAACGACGACTGGAGAGCACGATCGACACGGAAGCGTCTCCCTCGCGACACGAAATCGCCGAAGCGGCCGGCGGGCGTCATGACATCGAACTCACCATCCAGTTTCTTCAGCTTCTGCACGGGGGTGAAATCAGTGCCGTCCGTGTCGGCAGCACCGTCGAAGCGATCGACCGACTTCAGCGCGAGGGCTGCTTGACGCACCAGGAAGCGTCGTTGCTGACGAAGGGCTACGCGCGTCTGGTTCGACTGCAGCACCAGCTCTCGGTCATGACGGGGCGTTTCTCGAGTCGCCTGCCGGACGACGATTTGATGCGCGGCCGCCTGGCTTGGCATTTGGGCATTCGTCAGGGCGATGGAAAATCGGGTGACGTTGACAGATTTTCAAGCCAGTTGGGAGACATGTTGTCGCTCAACCGAAAGGTACTGAATCACTTGATGGTCGAAGCCCCGGGCGGCGAGGAGGCTGCGGACGAAAACGAATTTGCCATTGAAACCGAGTTGGTCCTCGATCCCGAACCGGATCGTGATTTGGTGATCTCGACGCTTGCCGCCCATCGACTCGCCGATCCGTTGCAGGCAATGGAGCATGTTCGTTCGCTGGCGACCGAATCGGTGCGCTTTTTATCACGGCGTCGCTGTCATCACTTTTTGGCGGCGCTCGCACCGACGTTGCTAAAGGAAATTTCGACCACGCCCGATCCGGACCGAACACTACACACTCTCGCCGAAGTCGCGGATTCACTCGGTGGCAAAAGTAGTCTATGGGAATTGCTGGGAAACAACGAAGCGACCCTGCGGCTGATGACGCGGCTCTGTGCCGCAACGCCCTACCTCAGCGACTTGCTGATCGCGACGCCCGGGATGATCGACGAGCTTATCGATTCGTTACTGATGGAACGGCTGCCCTCGGCCGAACGATTGGATGCCCGGTCGATGGAGTTGACCCGCCGGGCGGCCGACTTGGATGTCGTGCTACATGGTTTCAAAAACAGCGCCCATTTGATGATTGGCGTGCGAGACATCCTTGGGAAAGACCCCGTCGAAGCCACCCACCGAGCGCTCTCGGATACCGCCGAGGCCTGTTTGCGGCGCGTCGCCGAATACGAACAAGAGCAACTTGCGGCGCGCTATGGCGACCCCGTTGGTAAGAGCGGTGAGCCGGCCGAGTTGGTCGCCCTGGGACTTGGAAAGTTTGGCGGCCGTGAACCGAATTATCACAGCGATTTGGACGTTGTGTTTCTCTACACCGAAGAAGGAAAGACTCTCCGCCGCGTCGGCGGACCGCGAAAGACCGTCACCAACGCCCAGTTCTTCAATCAACTTGCGGCGGCAATTGCCAGCCGTATCAATCAAGCCAGCGATTACGGCCGCCTCTACGAACTGGATGGACGATTGCGACCCGGCGGTGAAGAAGGCGTCTTGGCGGTCACCGTCGAGCAATTCATCAATCGGTTTCGCCGTGGGCTCGCACCGCTGTGGCAACAACTCGCGCTTTGCAAGGCACGCGTCCTCTCGGGAACACGTCATGTCCGCGGGGTTGTCACCGACCAAATCCACGAATCCCTCGCGAGTTTCGAGTGGCATCCATCCATGGTCGCCGATCTCATCAAACTCCGAAAGCGAATGCAGGAGACGGCGGACGATGAAAACTTGAAACGCGGCGAAGGCGGGACGGTGGACGTCGAGCTGATCGCCCAAGCATTCAAGTTGCGATACGCGCGGGCGTTCCCGGAAATTCGTGCCACGGGAACCATCGAACTGCTCGAAATGATGACGGAAATCGACGTCTTAATGCCCGAGCGATCATCGGCACTGGTCGATAACTACCGGACGCTACGCGGTGTGGAAGCCTACTTGAGGCTCATGGACACAACGCTCCGGCACGAGTTCCCGGAATCGGTTTCCAAACGACGCGACTTGGCGTATCTGATGAACCAAGCCGATCCAAACGACGTGGAACACTCTGTTCAAACAGCCAGACAAAGCAACCGCAAGATCTTCGATTCCATCTTGGAACCGAAGTAAATGCGTTCCTTCCAGTGGGAAAGGACTCCATCAACCACTTTTCTGCCCTCGGGAGAAATGACGCTCTAAAGCGTCAAAGAGGGCTTGCGCTGGAGTCCGAACGGGACCCTCTCTGATCGCAAGGCGATCGTCTCTCCCAAGGGAGAGAATTCCAGATGACGACATTTTTCTCCCACCGGGAGAAATGACGCTCTAAAGCGTCAAAGAGGGCTTGCGCCGGAGTCCGAACGGGACCCTCTCTGATCGCAAAGCGATCGTTTCCCCTGAGGGAGAGAATTCTAGGCGACGACATTTTTCTCCCGCCGGGAGAAACGACGCGCGCGCGTCAAAGAGGGGCTGCTCCATTCAAACTCATGCGTTGAGCTTGACGTCGGCGCTGTCGGCGACGTTCACCCAAACGTGTACGTGCGGGGCTCCACGGTAGTGCCAGACGAAGGATGGACCTTCCAAACGCCAGTTGTCCCAAACTTCGTCTTTCCCGAGATCCTTGTCCGAATAGAACGACAGCGAACACGCATCCAGGCCGCCTTGTTTCTTGAGACACGCGAGTGCCTCCTGTCCGTCGCTTTCGCGATACATCTCGACCAATAAACCCAGTGTTTCTTGCAAGTTCGCTTTTTGATCGGACGAAAGGTCACTAACGGGCAAGCCGGGGATCTCGGATTTGCCCTGGAACGAGACCTTTTGCTCACGAGGGGTTCTCGGCAGCAGCGACTGCTTTCGTTGCTGGCCATCCAACATCTCGTAGAGTTGGTTGGCCGCGACGGCTTGATCCCAAAACACGTTCCCGGTGTGATTCGGACCTTCGTTGAACTCGGGCGCATGCCCGTAAAAGATCGGTCCTCCGAATGCGACATGATCGGCCGAATTTCCGTCGCAACGCAGGGTCATGTGGCGGCCAGTGAGCACCAGTTCGAACTTGCCATCACCTGGTTTGCCAAAGATCGCGATGGATTGCTCATTGCCAAATCCGCCGGCATCGTCTTCGAGTTGGCGGTAGTATCGCTCGTGCCATTCCGGTGCCACAATGGACTCAAAGATGCCACGCACAAGTTCGCGTTGTTCGTCGCTGTAGAAGTCATCGTTGATTTCCGGTCGCGTCACATTCCAATTGTTCGCAACGAAGGTCCGCAGTAAACCACGCTTGGGATCTTGATGGTTCCAGTCAAAGCAAACTTGTTTTCGTTGGGGCTCGGAGAAGGTCTTATAGAGTCGCGCGACCAAGCTCTCGGCGGAGACTTCCTGTGGCGGACTCGCGATTGCCGGTTGGCTCAAGACGTGCCCCGCCAAGACCGACCCTGCGGCGGCCGTCGTCGCACCTTGAATAAATCGGCGACGGTCCATTTCAGATTGACTTTTCATCATTAATCTCCCGCACCCTAGAACGTGAACGATTCAATTCCGACACAAAACGCTTTCCAGCTTCGAGGCAAACGCAGATGATTCGTTGGGGACTGATTGGATGTGGCGATGTTGCTCACAAACGCGTTGCCGACGCCATTTTACAGGATAGCCGCTCCACACTGGTTGCGGCGTGTCGTCGGAATTCCGAGAAACTTGCCTCGTTTGCAAGCCAGTTCAACGTTCCATCGACGACGACGGACGCGATGGAATTGATCCGCCAAACCGACGTCGACGCGGTCTATATCGCAACACCCGTCTCGCTTCACTGCGAACAAACCCTGGCGGCTGCCGAGGCGGGCAAACATGTCTTGGTGGAAAAACCGATGGCGATGAACCCCGCGGAATGCAAGCAAATGGTGGATCAGTGCCAGGAATCGTCGGTCACGTTGGGCGTTGCCTTCTATCGCCCTTTCTATCCCGTCATCACCCGTGTGCGATCGATTTTGAAAGGCAAAGAGATAGGACGGACTCTCTCCGTCCTTGTCACAACCGGAAATCCCACGCGTTTCCCAGCCGATGATTGGCGCGTCGTTCTCTCCGAAGGCGGTGGCGGTCCATTAATGGACATCGGCAGCCATCGACTGGATCTCTTGATCGACCTGTTTGGTCAGGTGACCGAGTCGTCGGGCTTTACGATCGCATCGCCGGACTACGAAGCCGAAC
>JBCBOO010000180.1:0-13659 GCA_039821235.1 Planctomycetota bacterium | reverse complement strand
CGGTCTGGCGGTGCGTTTCGAGGGTTTGTAATCCTTCGGGGACCGCCAAACTGAATTTCGCTTGACCCCAAGCTACTAAAAAACAAAAAAGCTGCTCGAAAGTGAAGACTGAGATCCACTGCTCTCAATAACTCACAGCCTCTCCGGGAGAAACGACGCGTCGACGCGTCAAAGAGGGGTACGTGGGTCCAGGCTGAGCCCTCTCTGATCGCAAAGCGATCGTCTCTCCCAGGGGAGAGAATTCAAACCAACCCCACTTTCTCCCTCCGGGAGAAACGACGCGTCAAAGAGGGGTACGTGGGTCCAGACTGAATCCTCTTTGATCGTAAAGCGATCGTCTCTCCCAATGGAGAGTACTTCCTTAAACGCCGGCCATGAGCGTGCGGAACAATCGGACGACACTTTTGGATTCCGACGCATCGCTGGGCGACTCCTCGTTCATCATTCGGTCGATCAAGTAAAGCGCCCGTCTGCGACGCTCACGCACCTGCTCCAAGAGCGACTCCATGGTTTGGTAAGAAAACTGTTGGACGAAAGGCGGCGGCAAATAGCGATGCAAGGGAAATTCGATCAGCCCATCGAGCCCGGCGGTTGTGTCGCTCCATTCTAAGTTCCCGGTGGGAGCTTCTAAGAGACGCAGCAAGTTCAGCCGAGCGCTGGGCGCCACGGAAAAGTCCTTGATGGAGTCTTCCGGGTAGTCATCGGTGGCCATTACACCCGAGGCGAGAAAGCCTTGATGCATCGCAATCTGTGACTCAGCCAGGGCGGTTTCATCAACCAGTGGACCACGAAAAAACAACGTCAACCGTTCCAACTGAATTCGATCCCAAATGCCTTTCTGGATCCCAACGGCGAGTCGTTCTGTCATCTTGCTCCACGCCGTGAGACGCTGACGTTCTTGGTACGTGTTGAACGGAGCGACGTAAGACGGAGCGAAGAGCGTTTCGAAACAGTCGACAATTTCCAAGCACTGCGCCGCGTCACCGCGATCAATTGCCGCTTCCGCCATCAGGCTCAGGAACCCAGACACCCCTGTAACGAGCCCGTAGCCAAACGACACACGATCGAGTTGCTGTGAAGAATCAGCCGACGCCAAACTGAAATCCAACCGCTTCAGCAACTCAAAGAGCGGCTCGGCCTCGGCCGCGTATCGTTGCAAGAATGGACGAAGCAATTCAAGCTCGGTTTCGTTGCGATCCCGCCGCTCGAAACTCGATACCGTTTCCCGGTACTTGTCATCCAAGGCACCGAGAGCCGACACGATCTGTCGACATCTGGCAGTATTCGATTCGTCTTCGGAGCGACGATCGGCTTGGTCCGATACCAGAGTGGCGGACAAACGCGTCTCCAGCTGTTTTTGGGCCAAACGCCATTGAAGGCTCGCACCGGCGAGCAACAGAATCAAACCAGCGATTGGTGCAGTCACCGCAGCCAACACCATTCGCTCGGTTCCACTCGCTTTCATGGATGCTCTAGTTGCCATTGGTCTCTCCCTTGTCAAACGTCACATATTCCCAACTGCCACCCCAGAGCCATCCTTGATTCCGATAGGCATACCGGTCTTGATAGTCCGCAATGGTCGCCTTCCCCTCGTGCACTCTGGCGAATTTGCTTTGTTCATAAGGCGTTATGGGAAGTTGCAGCTTCAGCAACTTGCGTCTCCATTGATCCGATCGGTTGTTCGGATCCTTGGCAGCTTCGATACCCTCCAGGGCAGCCAACACAAACTGCTCGTGGTAACGAGGTTCGATCCAGTAATAGAGTCCCGTCGGATGTTGGTAGCCGATTCCAAGACTGAAACTCTGATTCGACTTCGCCTTGGTCCTGATTTGGTAGAACGCGGAAACGAATGCACGACGCCGCGCTTCGGCGCGACTTTCTGGTGTTCCCAGGTTTCCGATCGCTTCCAGGATCTCGGGACGATCCGAGTAATCCGAGGCCGGCAATTGCCGAAGTGATTCGACCAACAACGCTTCGAAATGGTCCGCTTGCGTTTGAATGTAAATGTAGTGACTTCGCCTCATCGGAGGGAGCGCTCGGCTGCCCCATTGAAGGTAGGCCAGGTACCGATCGAGGTAGCGGGTTTCGCCAGTCGTTTCGTATTGGAGTTTGGCGAGCTGACTGCGCTCAAACCAGGTTCCGTAGTCGTTAAAACCGAACGTGACGTTCTGATCAACGTTTTCCAACGACGACAACCAGAGCTCCGGTTCCTCTTCATAGCGGGCAATCGACTCCTCGGCAAACTCCGCGACCGGCATCAATCGTCCCGTGCTGCCGTGTCGCTCGACATACATTCGTTCATTTGCCGCATAGCTCGGGTCTTCGGCGAAACCCAGCAGTGTCGACGAGACCTTGCGTCCTTCGGCCAACAAAGCCTTACGAGTTGCGTCGTCCATTCTTGCAATCGACGAAACCTGATAGATCGCGTGCGATACTGGAATCGCAATCAACAGGCAAACCACTAAGACACAAACCACCACTCCCGCTAGCTTCTCATTTCCGTCGCAGTAGCGTCGTCTTAGAAGTGTGGTGGCGATCAGTGGAAGGAATGCACAAAGAACGATCAGCGACAATGGCGTACCGAACATCGCACCCGCATAAAACAGCCATCCCACAACCATACCTGCGACCAGAGGTGCGAGCACGACGGCCAAGATCAGCGTGCGAAGCAGTTGGCTCATCCACTGGCCGACGGAATACAACGTCAATCCGACGAGAAGAATGAGCGTTAGACTGGGCAGTGGTATCACGTCTTCATAGTCAATGTCGGCCGAAGCCGCCGAGCCTCCCAGCAGTTGCCAAATCCCGTACACGCAACCGCAACCGCAAAGGATTGCGAGCGGAACGGCATGACGTGAAAGAAGGATCTTCGCCGGTGAGACACCTCGCTGGGAAAGAAAACGGACTTGCTGGGCGCTGCCGTCGTACTTGAATACCATCACGCCCAGCCATGTCACTGCCACGGGTGCCAAGACAAACAACAACGGTAGTGAGCCGGCTGTTCGGCGACCCTGCTCAGCGGACAGCCAAAAGTCCATCGCCGCCAGGGCACCGAAACTGACAAGGCACATTGCAATCAAGACCGACCACATGATCGGCGTTGAAACGATGGACTGCCAAATCATCGCGCCGGTCGACGTGCCAAACTGCGGGACCTCGAACGCAGGCGAGACAGCCACGCCGCGTTTGGGAATACTGGTCCCAGGAGAAAACGTTGGCGCGGCTTGGATGCCCAGTGTCCGTCTTGCCGCCAGGTAACTTGCCGGGATGGCAATGAAGAGCCCCAGCACCGTGAACATCAGTGCGACCAACTCGGTCGTAAACGGCATCCATTGGTAGGCATCGCAAATGTTGGCAGCAACGATCGGTGTCGCGGCAAGCGGCACTAGAACTACGATGGAATGGAATTGATTCTCGATCCGCCACGCGGCATAGAATCCGACAAACAGCAAGAACAGACTGTGCGTCATCAGCGTGACATAACCCATCGAGATGGATTCGTTCACGCCAGCACTCCACCAAGCTCGCAAGATGAAGTCGGTTTGTCCAAGGACGATCAAGATGAGGAACTGGAACAGCCACATCGCGATCAAACAAACGATTGACACCACAACCTTGACGGTGAATAACTGCCGGATGCTGATCGGCAGCAGCACCAACCAATCAAGCGTCTTAGTGGATCGCTCTTGACCCACCAACAGTGGCCCGGAGCCGGTCGCGAACAAGGCGGGGAAGAGGAGCAATGCCACCGGAATGGAGTTTCTCGCCGAGGCACCCGCAACGGTGCTTTGCAAAACCAGAATGCCGACCACCAGGAGTGCAATCAGCAGCAAGAGTCCGAGCAGCGGAACGACTTGGCGAAATTCTTTCCAGGCGAACCAGCCCAGTCGCGGTGTGTCCGCCGCACTGTCGGTTCGAAGACGCCCCGTCGTAGGTCGAGGCAGGATTGCTTCGGTAGCCATCGAGATTCGTTCGCGTAAGAAGTAGGGAGTTGAAAAGACTGGGGTGCGAAATCAAACCGCCACGGGAGCTTCCGTGGTGCAGGCGACAAAAATTTCCTCGAGGTTCGCGAGGCGGGATTTGACATCCACGACACCGGTGGTCCCTCGCAAGGTTTCGATGACATCCGGCAGCATGTGCCGCACGTACAAAAGTCGCGATCGACCCTCGTTCTCCTCCGATAACACTTCCACCGATTCCGGCAGCTCCGGTAAGGCTCGCAAGGGATCATCCAAATCGACGACAACTTGTGAAATCGACTCGCGTATCTCAGCCAGCGGGCCGTGCAGCCGGACGCGTCCACGGTGCAGAATGGCAATCGTGTCCGCGACCCGTTCGACTTCACTGATTTGATGGCTGGACAGGAACACGGTACGCCCCGTCGCCGCGCGGTCGATCATCGATTCCAAAAAGCTACGCCGAACCTTGGGGTCCAACCCGCTGGTCGGTTCGTCCATGATCAGCACTTGCGGATCATGCGCGAGTGCGAGTGACAGCACCACCTTCGCTCGTTGCCCCTTCGACAGGTGCCGGATCTTTTGCTCAGGCTGGATGCCGTACCGCGCGATGGAATTCTGATAGCGGGGCAAGAAATCCTGATCGTAAAAAGATGCCGTAAAGCCACCGATCTGTGCGACGGACATCCAGTCATAAAGCGCCGGTGCATCACTGACGTATCCGATGCGTCGACGCACCTCCTGTGCGTCTTTTGTGGGGTCGATACCACAAACCGTGCACGATCCAGACGTCGGATTCTGGAAACCCGTCATGATGCGAATCATGGTAGTCTTGCCAGCCCCGTTTTCACCGAGCAAGGCGAACACGGTTCCCGGCTGAATCTCCAAGTCGACTCCCGTCAACGCTTCGCAACGGCGAAAATGCATCGTCAACCCGCGGGTCGAAATCACAGGCGTGGAGTTGCCGGTCGGTTCACTCGAGATGTCGTTGGCGAGGTTATTGCTCATCGTTTTCTCCGCTTCCGTTTGTGTTCGAATGGTCGGCGTCATCGCGACTTGCACCCTCGGCATGAACCGCCGGTTCGGTGTCGCACAATTCTCGAAGGTGCTGTTCGACAAACCCTTTGATCTGTCGCTTGCTGAGCCCCGCATGCCAAGCCTCGGCGAGGACCTGGCCGAGTCGAGCACTCAAGACGGACTCCCGCTCGGTTTGACAGACTTCCGAAGCCCCCTCGCAAACCACCATCCCGCGACCTCGCAGGGTTTGAATCACCCCGTCGGCCTGGAGTTGATTGAACGCCCTGGCAACCGTGTTGGGGTTGAGGGCGACTTGGTTACTGAGTGCACGCACGCTGGGTAAAAGTTGCCCCGGTCGCAGCGTTCCCGCGGCAACGGCAAATTTCACCTGTCGCACAAGCTGAAGATAAATCGCGACGTCACTTTGAACGTCGATAGAAAAAAACATAGCCACACTCGCGGTCAAAGAAGCTTGCTCACCACTGTGATAGCTAAATAGTACAGTGGTCGCGAAGGGCTGTCAAATGCATTCACAGAATATCTTTCGAGAGTTCCGTTGGCGACTTTGTAGCGCCGCGGTCGCCCACCACTGGCGTGTCACTTCTGCGACTCAGGCGGCGGGTGAGAAAAGAGAAAGCCTGAGCGGCTGTGGCTGCGGGGCGGACGTCGGGAATTTAGGGTTGCCACACGCGAGTTTTAAGATCCACCCAACGCATTTCATCTAGGCGACCACAATCTTCCTGATACGCTCTACGAGCTTTGATTCAGGTCGCTTCTTTCCAAGTGTTCAGTCAGTACAGTGTCGGAAAACGAGTCTAAAAACCCAGACGACAAACCGAAGAAGTTTCGGATCACACGGAAACGGCTTGGAATCATCCGTTTCGTCGACCCAAAGGGCGAGTACGGTTTCATTGACGCGGAAGACTTTCGCGACGACGTCTTCTTTCACAAGTCGGTTTGGACAGGCGTCACGGCGTCTCCACTGAGTCGTTCGCGCAGAGCACCAAGCCACTCGTCCGACCGACCTCCCCTACCGCCGCCGCTGAACCCCGAGAACCTCGTACAGCGCCACGTGGAGTTCGAGCTGGACGACGAGCTGTTCGAAGGAGAGCAAAAGTTGCGCGCGACCGTGGTTTCACCGACGAGTCGGCCGATGGGCCGCAAGCTCTCCGGACGCGACGCCACCTTCAAGATCGTTACGCACCATCCACGTGCGCGAAGAAAGCGACCTGACTGGCGAAAGTAAGGACTGGTAGGTCGAAGCGTCCATCAACGCTTCGCGTGACCAGTAGAACGAGCGGGAAGGGTTCCAGGCTAGTTGGCCTTTCCCTTGGCGACCATCTTGCCCCAGCTGTCTCGGAGCGGCACGGTGCGGTTAAAAACCTGCTCGTCATCGGTGCTGTCGCGATCGACGATGTAGTAACCGAGTCTTTCGAATTGAAACTGTTCACCGACCTTTGCCGTTGCAAGCGACGGTTCGGCGAATGCCTTGGTCACGGTCAACGAATCCGGATTGAGGTGATCCAAGAACGTCTTTCCCTCTTCGGCTTTGTCTGGATTCTCGACTCCGAAGAGTCGGTCATAGTTGCGCACCTCGACCTCGATGGCTTCGGCGGCGCTGACCCAGTGGATCGTTCCCTTGACCTTTCGTCCGGATGTGTCCTGGCCGGATTTTGTTTCTGGGTCATAGGTGCATAAGATTTCCGTGATCGTGCCCTGGTCATCTTTGACGACGTCATGACAGTCCACGATGTATCCGTTGCGCAAGCGGACCGAACCGCCTTTCTTGAGCCGAAAGAACTTGCGAGGTGCTTCCTCTTTGAAATCGTCCGCTCCGATCAGAAGCGAACCGCTGAAGGGGATCGAACGTGTTCCGGCCGATTCGTCCTCCGGATTGTTAACCGCGTCCATCATTTCGACCTTGCCGTCGGGCCAGTTGGTGATCGTCAATTTGATCGGATCAAAGACGACCATCCGTCGTGGCGCGACGCGATTGAGGTGTTCACGGACTGCGTTTTCCAAGCGCACAAAATCAATCGTGCTGTTGAACTTGGCGACCCCGACATCCGTTGCAAAATTGCGCAGGGAATCGGGAGTGTAACCGCGACGCCGCAATCCACTGATGGTGGGCATTCGTGGATCGTCCCACCCGGTGACGTGGTTTTCTTTGACCAACTGCAGCAACTTTCGCTTGCTCATCACAGTGTAGGTCAAATTCAATCGCGCGAATTCGATCTGTCGCGGATGATGGATCTCCAGCGACTGACAAAACCAATCGTACAGGGGACGATGGTTTTCAAACTCGAGCGTGCAGATGGAGAACGTAATGCCCTCGATCGAGTCACTTTGTCCATGTGCCCAGTCATACATCGGATAGATGCACCACTTGTCTCCCGTCCGGTGGTGGTGGGCTCGCATAATGCGGTACATCACCGGGTCACGAAGATTCATGTTGGGTGACGAATTGTCGATCTTTGCCCGCAAGGTTCGACTGCCGTCGGGGAACTCGCCCGCCTTCATTTTGCGAAGCAGTTCCAAATTTTCGGCGGGTGTGCGATCACGGTGGGGGCTGTCTTGACCGGGTTCGGTGAGCGAGCCGCGGTACTTGCGAGTTTCCTCGCCGGTCAGATCACACACATAGGCGTGACCGGAATCCACCAGTTTCTCGGCCCAGGCGTAGAGTTGGTCAAAGTAATCGCTCGCGTAATGCAGCTCGGTCCATTCGAACCCAAGCCACCGGACGTCCTCCATGATGGACTCGACGTACTCGGTCTCTTCTTTGGAGGGATTGGTGTCATCGAAACGGAGGTTGCAGGTGCCGCCGTACTGTTTCGCCAGCCCAAAGTTGAGGCAGATACTTTTGGCGTGCCCGATGTGCAGGTAGCCGTTGGGTTCGGGCGGAAACCGGGTGAAGACACCCGGCGCGTTGCCGGCAGCCAAATCGGCATCGATGGCTTGTTCGATAAAGTGCTTGCTGCGAGCCGGAGAGGGATCGTTTTCGCTGGTCATTGCGTTCGTGCTGGCTGTGGCTGTCAAATCCTCGGGTCTCGGGAACGAGACGCCGCCTGACGGAACCGGGTTCACGTCGGAGGATACGGATCAAACCTGATCCGCACAAGAAACGCAACGCCAAACGAATCAGGGGCTGGCTTGAGAGGATCGCAGTTGGTCGAGTCGGTCGTCGGATTCTCGCATTAGTAGAAGGTGCTCACGCAGTCCCCCTCTCCCACTCCAACCTTCTTTTGCGTAGGCCTGTTTCCGGAGTTCCGTTACGACGGAATCACTGTAGTCGGTTTTTCCAAGCCAAATTTCCATGAGTAACTTGGCCAGTTGATCCACGGCGCGATCGGCCCGCGTCCTTTCGACTCCAAGCCACCATGCCTGCGGAGGTTCTATCACCCAGCCCACGAACAGACCTTTACCATTCTCGTAGGCGCGGCGTTCCCGGTAGAGAACAGCGCGGCGGGAGTCCATGACTTGCTGTCGGCTCGGCAAACCGGCAATCAGTGTTGAGATATCCTTCTCCGGAAATTTCGCGGCGTTCTTCAGGATGCTCGCCCGGAGCCAATCGATCGGTTCGGCCACCTCTACCAAAACTGAAAAACCGGCCTGGCCATGAGTCAACTGCGTTCGGGTTTCCTTTGACCACTTTTCAAGAATCCGAAGGGCCATGACTTGTTGGTCGGTCAGCGTCCGATCATCGCTGAAATAGTGAAAAATGCGGGCATCCAAGGTGCTTGGGAACTGGGCCGTCGACGTGTAGAAGCTCTCAGCGGGGAGAAAGAGACTTATCAAGTCGGCTGCCGACACATGATTGCCCATCGCTTCCACATCATCCAGTTCCAGCTGAATTCGTTCGTCTAGACCACCCAGGGAACGCATGGTCAACCGTGGCTTAACCTTGGGGTCCATCGACAAACGATCGGCGTTTTTCTGGGTTGGTAGAGTGGTCGTCAACATGTCGTTTCGCCACTGCGTTTGTTCTGGCGGCATCGTTGCCCAACGCGACCCAAGGATGATTGGTAAGGGAATAAAGACTGCAACGGCCAGCCAACGAAGCCATGGCACGAAATAGCGTTTTGACTTGGGTTGTTGTGTCAACCATGAACCCGAGAGCCGGTAGGTCGCCAACAGCAAGATGAGCGACGAGAGCAATACTAGTGGAACGGCACTCGGAAAGTGGTAATACCAGAACAACGAAACTAACGTGATCAGGTAGTAGACCGCTGGGCCCGCAAAGAACGATAGCGTTGCGCGAGTCGTCGATTGCGCGACGAACTGCCCCACCGCAAAAAACGAAAACCAGAGGCAGCTATGAATGATCGTCCCTGAGATCCAATGCTCTCGCGTGGAGATCGGCGAGAATCGATCCAGCGGTACCAACCATGCATGCAATCCGATCAATAAAGCAAGGAAAGCAGCGATCGGAATGACTCGAGTTGACCAAACCAATGACGGAGAAACACCGCGGTCAAAAAAGAACAAAGCTCGCTTGCGCGACGAGTCGCTAAAAAAGGTCATTGAGCCCAGAACAAACGCGAGGATCGGCATCATGACGATGACCCATTCGCCTTCATAGGTTCCCAGGATCAAACTCAACATCGCGAGTAGCAATACGAGTATTAGCTGCCACCGGATCGGATACAGGTGACTCCAAAGAAGTGCGCGCACCTGACTTGGAGGCTGCCAGCTAGGTGCGATCCTGCGAACGGAAGGCGGGCGAAATCCGTTCAGCTGAGTCTTGATCGGTGCACCCTTTCGAAAGGAGCTCTTGCCAACGGTCAGGCGGCGCCAAGCAGCGAGTGTCATCAACCCGAGCCACGTAGTAAAGAAAACCGCTGACAGCCCAGCTGATTGCCAAACAACCGTAGGATCGGTCGGTACGACACGTCGCTCATCAAATAAGAATTCCAATGAGAGACTCCAAAGCCCCACGGTCAGAGTCGCAAGGACCATCGTGATCAGCAGTGCAGCGACGGCGGAACGAATCGCGTAGACCATCGTAAAACTAATTAACATCAGCCCCAAAACGAGGGCCAATGAAAAGAGTCCCGCAAGCCACCATTCGCCGGGAAACGACTCGCGCTGAGATGCGGCCTTCGCCGACAACCATAGCAATCCGGATGTCGGCACCCATGCCAACAAGACACCCGCAGAACAGACGGCTAGCTTGCTGGAAGCAATCTGCCACCACCTGGCAGGCATCATCTTCAGCCACTCGAGTGAACCACCATCATGCTCGCCACCGACCAGTAGCGCCGGGCCGCCGAATGCATAAAGTCCCGGCAACAAGAACCACTGCGTTGCGTAAAGCCCGGTGATCTCAGCTCGGCTAAACCCAGCGGCTTGCCCTGCGAATTCAATCAGCACGGTAAACAGAACGACGAAAAATGGCACCGCGAAAAAGAGCCCGCGCAGCAGCCGGTAGTCTTTCCACAGCAAACGTTGCATCACGGTGGACATTACGCGATCTCCTTGAGTGACGTGGAAATCACCGGATCAGTACTGTCGTGATCCGGCTGTGACGGACGGACGGCTCGATTGTCACAGACGGCGACGAAGATTTCTTCCAGTGTAGGCGTGTGCTCCTGGACTTGCACGACACCGGAGCCGCTCCCAAAGTCAGCACGCCAGTCTTCGGCAAGATCGGCCGCGACCCAGCGCACTTGTCTTCCGGTGCGAGTCTCCGTGAGAACCTCACCTTTGGGCAGCACGACCGCAGCATCGGCATGGTCCAACGTCAGCGTCACGATTCGCACGGAATTTCGCAGGTCATCGAGTCGCCGCACGAGTTTCATTTCTCCCTCGTGCAGAATCGCGACCCAATCGGCGACACGCTCCACTTCGTCGATTTGATGGCTGGAGAGAAACACCGATCGTCCAAGTGCGGACCGATCTACCATCGATTCCAGGAACCGCCGCCGCACCATCGGGTCGAGTCCGCTGGTCGGTTCATCCAGTACCAACAGCTTTGGATCGTGCCCGGTGGCAAGCGCGAGTGCAACCTTGGCACGCTGGCCCTTGCTCATGTTCTTGAGCTTGACGCCGGCGGGAACCTCGTAGTCTTGAATGCTGTTGCGATAACGCTCCGGAAAGGCGTCGTCATAGAACGCTGATGCGAACCAGCCGATTTCATCCGCCGTCATCCACTCATACATGGCGGGTGCATCGGAGACATAACCGATGGCTTGCCGGATGGCTTGTCCATCGGAGGTGCTGGAAAGTCCCATCACCGAAGCGGTCCCCGAATCCGGCGCGATTGCTCCGGTGAGGATCCGAATCATGGTGGTTTTGCCCGCGCCGTTTTCGCCGAGCAGCGCGAAGACCACGCCCTCGGGAACTTCCAGATTGACGTGATCGAGTGCGGCTTTGCCTCGAAATGATTTGCAGACATTCTGCAGCGAAATGATCGAGCTCATGATCGTTTGGCCCTGCGATGGAGAGGTCAGAGAAGAGGCTTTTAGCTCGTGCCGTTTTCGGCACTCCGCCGCGTCGCTTCCAAGGTCGCGGCCTCGGATTGCAGTTCGCTTTCAAAGAGTTCCCGAAGCTCGTCGGGAGTCATGCCACCGGAAAGGGCATCGGCGATGGCCCGGCGGAACGTTCCCGCGGTGAGCTGATTACGAGCCTTGCGACAGCGTGCAACCGCGCCGCGGCAAACCACCATGCCGCGGCCACGAAGTGGCTCGAGCACTTTGTCGGCTTGCAAGTCTTGGTAGGCCCTGGCGATCGTGTTGCTGTTGAGAGCCAACTCGCTGGCGAGGTGGCGAACGCTGGGCACCATTTGGCCGCCGACCAAAATGCCGTCCGCCACCGCCAGTTTCACCTGACGAACGATCTGTTCGTAGATCGGAACATCGCCGTCGGGGTCAATCGAGAAAAACATTCGCACCTCTCCCGTTGAAGCGACTCCCGGAAGCCCGCGTCAAACAAGCGGAACATCGCAGAGAGTTGCAATGAAGGGTTCCAACTGGCGAGCAGACACTCACGTGCCACATCCGCCAACTGTGTGTACCTGCGTCATGGTACACTATGTCGGGTGCTTGTCAAGACGATTGGTCAATGGTGGGAGGTGTTTTTCCTCTGGTGATCCCCTCTTTGACGCTTTAGCGCGTCGTTTCTCCCGGGGGGAGAAAATAGCCTGACCTGTTTTCCCTTGGGAGAGACGATGGCTTTGCCATCAGAGAGGGTTCGGCCTGGACTCGCGTAGTCCCTCTTTGACGCGTCAGCGCGTCGTTTCTCCCGAGGGGGAGAAAATAGCGTGACCCGATTCTCTGGCCGTCAGAGAGGGTTTCGGCTGAGTTCGCGTTAGGCGGCGCCGATGGCCTGCTGGAGATCTTGTTGCAGGTCCTCGAGTGACTCCAAGCCGACGGACAGTCGAATCAGTCCGTCGCTGATCCCGAAGCGGGCGCGGTCTTCGGCGGCATAGCTGGCGTGGGACATGGTGGCCGGTTGCTCGATCAATGATTCGACCGCGCCGAGGCTGACCGCGAGTGCGAACAGTTCGGTCGACTCACAGACCCGTGCCGTTGCCGCAAGGTCGGCGTTCAACTCGAACGTCAACATCGCCCCGTAGCCGCCGCTGAGCAATTCGGTCGCGAGTGCGTGCTGCGGGTGCTCGGCAAGCCCGGGATACAAGACGGACTGAACACGGGGGTGTTGCTGCAACCACTTTGCAAGCGCCAGCGCAGTCCGAGACTGTTCGCGTACCCGCAAGTCGAGCGTCTTGATGCCGCGGCTGATCAGAAAGCTCGTCATCGGATCGAGCACCGCGCCGGTCGCGTTCTGAACGAAGTAAAGCCGGTCATAAAGCGTTTGTTCCGCGACCGCGAGCGTTCCCCCCAGGCAATCACTATGGCCGCCCAGGTACTTCGTCGCCGAATGCATCACGATGTCCACGCCATACTCCAGCGGCCGAATCAGGCTGGGCGTTCCGAAGGTGTTGTCGACGGCGAAGAGGACCTCCAAGTCACGGGCAACGTTTGAAAGTTCACGAAGGTCGGGAATGGAAAGCCTCGGATTACCGATCGTCTCTCCCCAAATCAGGCGTGTTTCGGGTGTTGCCGCGGCGCGGACCGCATCGATATCCGTCATGTCGACCAGCGTGACTTGGATGCCGGATCGATTGCAGATCTGATGAAGCAGGCGATAGGCACCGCCGTAAAGGTCGCACCCGGCGATCACATGGTCGCCACTTTCGAGCAACATGGTAACGGCGTGGATCGCCGCCATGCCGGTGGAGAAAGCCAGGGCACCGCAGCCGCCCTCAAGCGATGCCAGGGTTTCCTGCAGCTTGGTTCGCGTCGGGTTTCCGCTTCGCGAGTAATCGTACTCGCCCCAAACACCGGCGCCCGGTTGCCGAAAAGTGCTGGCGAAATGGACGGGTGGAACGACGGCGCCGGTCGACGGATCGATCTCGCTGCCCACATGGACGGCCCGCGTGCGAAACGAAAGTGAATCCGTTTTCTTGGCGGAAGAATTGGGATCGGTCATGCCGACAACGCTTGATCCAGGTCCGCGATCAGATCATCCGCGTTCTCAATGCCACAGGAGAATCGAATCATGTTGTCGTCGATGCCAAACCGTTTTCGCTCTTCGGGCGTGCAGTTGAAGTAGCTCATCACCAACGGCTGTTCGATCAGCGACTCCACGCCACCCAGGCTGGGCGCAATTCGTGGGATGCGTGCTG
>JBCBOO010000017.1:0-43104 GCA_039821235.1 Planctomycetota bacterium | reverse complement strand
AGCCGCAACCCCAGACTTTTAGCAGTCCAGCGCTAGCCTCGGTTTTTGCGGACAACCGCTGCTAGCCCGTTCTACGACCATTGCTGCCAGATCCCGCTGTAGCCGTCCAGTTGTTCGATGAGTTGGACCGACTGAAAAGTATGCTTGAAGGGATCCACCTGACTCTGAATCTCTTGGAAGATCTCGTCCGTGCAGGTTCCGTTTCGCGGATGAATCAGCGTGATGTGAGGCGAATGAGCTCGAGGCTCCGACTCCAAGAGCTGTTTTCGCAGCTCATGAAAGTCCTCCGTGCCACTGTTAACAGGGAGGTAAACCAAGTTGTCTTCGCGGATCGGCGCTCCGAATCCGAGGGACAACTCGAGGTCCACGATGGATTCGAGCTGTTCCCGAAATCGCGTCCAGTCCGTGACCTCATCCTCACGACACAGCGTCACGTGCGCCGGGATAAGTGCCGCCTGAATCGGATTAAACCGTTGCCGAACAGATTCAATCTGGGGTGCGTTCTCAAGGTAGAGACTCGCCTGACGTCGGATCTTCATCTTTTTGCAGCATCCATCTCGTGGGCTTCGTACGCTTGATCGCTAATTGGAGTCAAAGATCGTCTCCAACTCCTCGATGTAATCGAGTGCTTCTTCGGGCTCGTCGACTTCGGTTCCTGGCACGCGGCCGCCTCGATCACATTCCGATAGCTCGAGAAGGTCTCGGAACCACGGGTGTTCTGACAGTCGTCTTCGTCGTCGAGCCCCGATAGTTCGATCATGAAGCGCATGGCCTTCCATGTGATGGGCGATCAGCCAAGCCGTGCGTTCGCTTATGTAGCCCTCGAGTGCCTCCAATCCCGCCGCCACATGATCGTAGGGATCGATGGCTTTGCCGACGTCATGCAGTAGCGCCGCAAGTAAAAACTCTTCATCGTAGGGCATGGAGTCTTTGGCAAGCCCAAAAACTTGCATGCTGTGAAAGAGTGCATCGCCTTCGGGATGGTATTCCGGATTCTGTTTGACGTTCTCCAGTGGCAGCAGCAACGACAGAAAGACGGCGTTGCGATCGGCACGTGTGTCAAATTGATCCAAGTGCTGCGATAATTGGCTGGCGGATAAACCATGTTCGGAGAGGATCAGTTTTTCGACTTCCGTCGCTGTCGCACGCTCGATGGCTTTGCCGGTGATGCTGCTGCGAAATCGATGCCCCAGCAGGGAAGGGGCGTAGACCGTCAACTCGATGGGGAATTCATCTTGAAGATGAATATGCGTGAACTCGCGTGTTTCGCCGTCCTTTACGATGCGTTTCCGCTCGATCTCGTACGCAGCGCCCAAATCGTCGACGGATGTGGCCACGTGTTGTGCACTCCCGGCAAAGATGTGCAGATCGATGTCGGAGCCTTCACGGATGTGTCCGGTCAAGACACTGCCGATCAAACGTGGGTGATAGGCGGTCAAGTGTTGCATCCACCAAAGTGATCGCAAACGCATTTCCATCAGGCGTTTCGCGTTTTGCTCCGGGCCTTCCAACAACCGGGCGAGTAACTGAACTTGGTCGCGAATTTCCGCGTTGGAGGGAAGGTCCGCCGGACGGATCCAGCCTCGTCCAAGTTGCCGAGCCGCCTTCCACTTGGCCTGGTAGTATTCCGGGACCTCGCGGGTGTACATCAACCGTGCCGCCAAGTAAGCCACTTGCTGGCGGAACTTTGTCGAACGCATCGAGAGGGTTCGTCGTCGCGAACCGTTTTACGTGACAGAGACTTCAAATGATCAGCCGAAAATGGGCCCTAAAGAAGCTAATAAAAACCCAATCGAATGAAAAGCCCATTTCGCATCACGATTGATTGATTCGAGCGACTCAAAACCGGTACGCTACGAAACTGGTGTTTCGATGAATACTCAGAACCAGGAGGTAATCTGAAATGAGTTTCTCATCACTTGCATGTCGTCTAGGCATGCTTTCGGTCGCCATGAGTGTCTCGGTGACACTCTCCGCCGCCGAGATCTCGACGACGGAATTGGGCCGTCACGTTCGGCAGCATTTGATTTCGCACGCCAACGCGCCCGATGTGGGCGCGGCGGATCGTGAAGCCGAGTCACTGTGCGATCTCTATGTAGTGCTGCGCAGCGATCCTCGTTTTCATGAAAGCGAAATGCTGCAGGGCGACGCGGCCAAAGTTCGGCGTCGTCTGCTGACCGTGGCTCGGTCCCGAGAACGTCAACTGGAACGCGATGGCATCGCACGTCCTGCGAACTTGTCGTCCTTGGTCAGCAAAGCGATCCAAGACGCGATCAAGAAACGCGATGGCGGTGCAACGGCAGGTGGATCTTCGGATGATTCTTCACGGTCCGTAGGTGCCGCAGCCGGTGGCGGTGGTGCGTTGGTAGTCGATTCGGGCTGGGGACTGGTCGAACTGATCAAACGAATCATCGCGCCCGACTTCTGGGAAGACCGTGGCGGCAATGGATCGATCCACTACTTCGCCATGAGACGCGTGCTGATTGTGCGAGCGACGTCGGATGTTCATCAACAGATCCAAGATCTGTTGACCGCACTGCGATAATCAACTGCGATAGCAAGTTGTGCACCCGTGCCAGTGATCGATCGGTGCGCCTCCCACCCTCGATCACTGGACGCTCGCACACTGGAAATAGACACCAAAAGGTATCGCTCAGACCTTCGGGCGATGGAACAAGAACGCGACAGAGATTCTCAAAAATACGCGGTCGATGAACCGCGAGGGCACTGCTGGAGCGTTTGGGTCTTGCGGTGTGCCCTCGATTTTTCATGGTGGTTTAGAGCTTGGAAAGCTGCTCGGAAACCTCTGCGATCATCTTCGTTGAGCCGAGTTCTTTGTAGATCTCGAGTGATCGCGACCAGGTGGTCTTTGCTTCGTCGTGGCGGCCTTGTGACAGACGGACGTGAGCCAATTCATCCAGCGTGGCTGCAACCCCATCGGCAAACCCCATCTCTTCGGCTGCGCTCAAGACTTCTTCGTTCAACTCCGATGCTTTTTCGAGCTCGCCGCGGAGACGGTAATAGAAGGCGAGTTTCCCTTTGACCGCCACGCGGTCTTCGGCATCACCGCAAGACTGATACAATTTTTCACACGTGCTCAGGTGTTCGTGGGCTTGGTCGAATTGTCCGCGGTGGCATTCGATTTCCCC
Source organism: Planctomycetota bacterium (assembly GCA_039821235.1). Lineage (GTDB taxonomy): Bacteria > Planctomycetota > Planctomycetia > Pirellulales > Pirellulaceae > Stieleria. The sequence goes on along the minus strand of JBCBOO010000017.1, from coordinate 39,955 downwards.
CATCAAAAGGTGGAAATAGGCAATACCGTTTTCGTTCTTCAGATTCTTGTCGACCTCATGGGCTTGATAGGCCCAGTGTGCGGCTCGGTCGTAGTTTTTTCGGTGCAGGTTGAGCATGGTCAGATTTCCATAATTGACCGATAGTCCGGAATCGAAACCGATGGATTCATTAATCGAAAGCGCCTTCATGTGCAGCTCCTCGGCGGCGGCATAGTCTCCTTGAATTTGTTCAACCACGCCGAGTTCATCCAGTGTGTCTGCGCATTCGACTTCGTCTTCGAGAGCCTCGAAGTAATTCATCGCTTGCGAGAGCGTTTCACGAGCGAGATCGAGCTTGCCCGCCATGCGGTACGCGGCGCCAAGCAGCTGTGTGGTGGTCGCAAGTGTCTCATCCAGTCCGTCGTCGTCGTCCTCCTGTTCGATCAATTGATGGGCTTGCTCCAGCGAGTTGACAGCCGCGAGGAAGTTCCCTGCTCGTTGCTCGAGGATGGCAAGAGCGGTGAGCGTTTCCGCTTGCTTCAACGCGAATTCTGGTGCGGAGTAATACCCGATTGCTTGCGAGAGATGGTGGCGTGAAAGGTCGGTTTTTTCCGCCATGCCGTAGAGCGATCCGAGGCTGAAATGAGCCACCCCCCGCCACGGATCATCGGGGGCATTTTCCAACAGCAGCTGATAGTGTCCCTCCGCCTCGTCGATTTCTTCTCGGGCTCGCGCTAAGTCGCCTTGGACTTCAAGTGTCCTCGGATCCAACGCGGCCGCGTTTCGCATTTGTTCGAGTAGCTCGGTTGCCTCGTCGAAGTCATCTTCAACAATCGCATCCATCGCATCTTCGTAGAGCATCTCAAGGTCAATCGGCATTTTGGAAGGCTATTTGAGGAGGGAGCGGGGAAAACAAGAACGGCAAGTATTTCCTGGCTTTCGGCTTTTTCGAGACGCATTATGGTCCTTCCGGTTGGGATCGACCAGCAAGGCAAACCTTCGCAAACTCGGATGAGTGGGCTTAGCAGATATTCGTGATCGGTTGCTGGCTTGCTATTGTTCCTCATCCACCCAATCCCTTGATGTGAGCCTGATCGTGCGAAGCCTGACGTTATTGATCTTAGCCGCGGTGGTTTCCGTGGGCGCTCCGGCCGAATTGTAGGCGCAGACGACACGAGAGCTTTTTGAGTTCAATGAAGCCAGATCTGCCGAATGGCAGATTGTGAATGATGGCGTGATGGGTGGTCGATCCAGCAGCCGAGCGAGCTTCGTAAACGCGGCATCCGGTGAGCAGGCGATGCGATTTCAAGGTAATCTGTCGCTAGCAAACAACGGCGGATTCGCTTCGGTTCGTTCTCGGCCGAAAAACACTCTCGGACTGACTTCGAGTGACACGATCGTGCTGAAAATCAGAGGCGACGGCCGTCAATACACGTTCAACTTGTACACGCCGGATCGACGAACGGCATTCTCATTCCAGCGAGACTTCAAGACGCTCGACGGTAAGTGGGCGGAAGTGCGTTTGCCAGTGAATCAGTTCGTCGCGCACTCCTTTGGACGCGCACTACCGAACGTCCCCCTTTCACCCGGACGCGTTCAAGCGGTGGGTGTCCTGCTCGGTGACAAGAAGCCTGGTGCCTTCGAGTTGGAGATCGATTGGATTCGAGTGGAACGCTGAATGAACAGCGTGCCGGGTAAGCAACGAGCGAACTAAGACTGGCAGTCATCTGTTTTTCATCTTCGCGCGAGTCGACATGAGTATCCGACGAGTCATGACCATTGTCTTCGTACTGCTGTTAGGTGTCTGGGTCTGGCGATTGCTGGGGCCTGACGTTCAGCCAAACACGCGGCAGCTCAAACCTGGATTCGTGTCGCAGCATTCAAAGGACCGTGCTAACGCGGCAAAGGGGAAGGTGGACGGGACGTCTGCTTTTTGGCAGGCATTTGGCTCCGAGTGGGCTGACACGGATTCCGCTTATGCGGACACGCTGAATAAGTCCTTTGCATTGGCAGAAGCCCCAGTCGAACGCGTTCGCTTTCGTTGGGCAGACGCGACCAAGACGTGGATTCTGGGCAGCCCCAAAGCGTTCAACCGCTCCACGACGTTCGGTCAAATGGCGGATGCACTCGAAGAATTTGACGATGCCATTGACGTGATGGAGGATGCACTGGGAGACACCCCCTGGACCGAAAGGGATCTCGTCGGATTAGAGGAATGGTTGACCGATTTCAAGCGACGGTTGCCCGCGATCGAGTCCGCCGCGGATGCCGATTTTCTCCACCTGCCACTCGCGCGAACCGTCGGGATCAGGGAACGCTCTTACGTGGACGTAAGCTACAGCATGTCCATTATCGACGCTGCCGAGGACTTGCGTCGTTCTGCGATGCTAGAGATGGGAAACAGACGATTGGATGAAGCGTGGCGTCAGCTTTGCCGTCTCGATCGATTGCTCGAACACTACTTTGAAGATCGTCCGAGTCTGATCAGCTACCTCATCGTCACTGCACGACGAGATCACTTTGAAATCCCACTTGCACGTCTTTTGGCTTCGCCGGACTTGGACGAGGAACTGTTGGATCGAATTCACACTAGGATTTCGCAGCAGGTTCAATCCGGGCGTGATGCCAGCATGTTGAAGCAAGCGATCGAAGGCGAGTTGGTGTATGCCAAAGACCAGTTCTTGAGTGTTCCCTGGGTTGCGTCACGCATCGCAGAAATCTCGTCTCCAATGGTTGTAACAGACGTTCCCGAGGATAACTTTCCTGAGGACAACCCGTTTTCGATCGACTGGCGAGTCGTCCTTGAACACTTCGACCAAGTGCTGCTTGACCTGGCCAACGCAACAACTCGCCTCGATGGCGAACGCTATAAGACCTATCTCGCATCCACGACGAAAGAGATCGAAGCACGTGTGGAGCGGGCGCACCAATGGTCAGGACGAGTGGTGTCTTTGTGGAGCCGCAAGACACGCTCGCGGAACCTGGCAGACGAGCTGCTCGCTTTGTTCGTCGACGGTTCTCAGACGGCGGCTAACTACCGTCTCGCGGCAGAACGCAACCGTGCAAGAATGTTGCTGGCCGTCGAACTGGTCCAACAGAATCGGCTGGAGGGCATCGCTCTAAAAGACGCTTGGGAGTCACTCGATTCGGCGACACGCCAGTCCGCCGGGCGTTGTCAACTCGAGATCGTGCGGGGTGGATTTCGACTCTCCGTTCCAGATGCCCACGCTCTTGAAGTTGCCTCTCCTGAGCGATCATTTGCAGCCATCCTCGATGGCTGTCGCGAACGCCTCGCTACTCTCGCAACTCCCGGGCAACCGTAAGAAAATAGTTTCTCGCCGTTGCATTGACGCTGCGGTAGGCCAACTTGGTGAGTGCATTGGCTTTGATTGACCTCGCTTCTTGATTCTCACTGTCGATCGCAAGGAGATAGTCCGCAATCTGTGCCGCCCATTGGTCAATCCTGTTTGTGGCCTCACACCTGATCGGCCGGTGCCTTGAGAGAGCGAATGAAGTTGATGAGGTGCCAGATATCGTCTTCTTCGTAGTCGCCGGGGACGAACGTGGAACTCGGCATTGGTGAGCCTTCGATGCCTTCGTAAATCCGTCGATAGAGATGCTCCGCTGCTTCACCGCCGCGGAAGACTCCTTCGGAGAAATTCCGTGGCCTGGCGAACTTGGGCGGCATCGCTCCCCGGGCCATCATCGGCGTCAACGCGTCCAGGTCGGTCGGGTCGATGCCCGAACCACGTGTGGTCCAGTCCTTGGTCCAGTCGTCGTAGTCTTTGTTTTGACCGTCGCCGCGGCCGGTTGCTCCGTGGCACTTGCTGCACGAAGCCACTTTTCCGGTGAACACCTCTTGGCCACGCTTGATGGAAGCGGCGAGCGCGGCGGCTTGATCACCCTGTTGCAACGTGACGAACTCTTCGTGCGAGTCGGCTACGGGGATGTCGGCCGGAGGTTCGGGGACGTCGACCAAGTCATCTTCGGCTTCCAACCAAGCAAAGGCGATGCCCTCGAGTGCGTCATTCACATAGCCCATCGATTCGTCATAGAGTTCCAAGTCAAGCTCGGATGGAATCGTCGGCTCGTCGTCATCCGCTGGTTTCGACGACGCTTCCCACGCTTCGAATTCGCTCTCGACGGCAGCACGTTGGCCGGCAAAGATTCGCGCGGCCAGTTGTGTGTCGACCAACCGATCCCCTGCTTCGATATCAAGTTCTCCGACCGCATCATCGATCAGCGACCGTTCCATTTCACCTCGCATGGAGAGGTAGATGACATAGTCGACGAGCGTTTGGATGTCGTCTTCGCTGAGTTCGGGAATCTTCAGCATCGTCGTTCCGGTGATGCCGTTACGGACGGATCGCGCCAAATCCTCACGGAGTGGTTTGGAGCCCCGTTCGGTAGATTTGAATTTAAAGATGCCTGGTCGATAGTCTCGCGGGTAAGGATCCGAGATGGCGGCGTTGACGCCACGACCGTTTCCGGTGACGCCATGACAGCTAACGCAGTGCTTGCGATAGAGACCACGCCCGGGTGCATCCGCCGGGCCGGATGCTTTCGTCAGTCTCTCCTGCGAGATCAAACCGGCGAGGTCCTCGTCTTCGGTGATCAGCTCCGGTAGCTTAGGGTCATCGGGCGTTCCAAAGTACTGATCTACGATCCAGAACGCGTCGTCGGAGACCTGATCCATTTCCACGCCTTCTTTGATCTGATACTTCATCGCATGGACCAAATTCGGTTCGAACTCGATCGGACGTTCGGGCCGGCTACAGCCTGAGAAGAAGATCAAACCGCAAGCGATTGAGCCGCTCGCGAGCGCGAGGAGTTGGGATCGGTTTTTCATCGGAACAGACTTAGGCGGGGAGACGGGCGGGAGGGCGGGCGGTCAGGCTGGCCGCCGACTCTTCCCATTAGGCTGAGTGATCTCGGCAGCAGAATCAAGCGTCTGCGGCCTTTTGGAGCGTTTTTTCAATCCGCTGCACCACTCTCTCTTTACCGAGAATTGCGAGCGTCTCAAACATTCCGAAACCGGCGGCGGTACCAGTCACGGCGACCCGCACGGCATGGATAATTTGTCCGATCTTGATCTCCTTGGATTCGCAAAAGGACTTCAGCAGCGTTTCCGCGTCGGCGGCGTCAAAGGAATCGGCGGATTGGACGACATCGCGAAATCCGGCGAGCAATTCAGTTGCCTGCTCGGGCTTGCGAATGCGTTTTTCAAACGCCTTGGATTCGTACTCGAACTCGTCGTGGAAACAGTAGCCGAAATCGATGATGTCCCCGGCGACTTTCAGTCGATCTCCCGCCGCGGCGACGACGGTTGCTAGCGTGGGGTCGTCGGATGATTCGACCAGCCCGGCCGCGATCGCGAATGGGGCGACCGCTTGCAAGCGATCACCGGTTGGCAGCGTCGCAAAGTGATCGGCCTGAAAGGCCATCAGCTTTTGTGGGTCGAACGAGGCGGGCGCTTTTGTGACCCTATCGAGTGTAAACAGCTCCTTCATTTCCTCGACCGTGAACTTTTCTCGTTCCCCATCGAGCGACCAGCCGAGCAGCAGCAGGTAGTTCAACAACGCATCGGCGGTGAATCCGATCTCACGATAGAAATCAACGATGACCGGATTGAACGTGTCGGCATCGGTGGTGATCTTGCAACGATCTGCGATTCGCGCGCCGTGGTCCAGCAAGTTCGAGAAGTCTTTGTTTTTGAGGTACTTGCTGAGTTTCCGCTTACTCAGTTTTGCGGTCCCGCCCGGTTCGGCGACGTAGGGAAGGTGAGCGTACTTTGGTCGCGGATAACCGAGTGACTCGAGGATGAAGATCTGCCGCGGCGTGTTGGGCAAGTGCTCTTCGGCACGAACGACGTGGGTGATGCCAAAGTCGTGGTCATCGATGACGCTGGCAAGGTGATAGAGCGGACTGCCGTCGGTTCGCGCGATGACGTGGTCTTGTTCGGTTTCCCAGGCAACGGTCACGGTTCCTCGAACGAGATCTTCGATCACGCAGTCGCCTTCGCGAGGCATCTTGAGCCGAATCGTTGCTTGGCGTCCTTCGGCTTCGTAGACGCTCGCTTGCTCGTCGGTTTCGGCCATCCACCTCCGGTCATAGAAAAATCGCTCGCCGCGTTTTTCGGCAGCTTCGCGTTCCGCTTTGAGTTCTTCCGGGAGGGCATAGTCACGGTAGGCGTGACCGCTTTCAAGCAGCTTTGCGACGGCGGCTTTGTGACCTTCGATGCGTTGCGATTGGTAGTAGGGTTCGCTTGGACCGCCGACCTCGGGGCCTTCGTCCCAGTCAATGCCGAGCCACTTGAAGCCTTCCAGGATGGGCTGCAGGGCTTCGGCGACGTTGCGTCCGGCATCGGTGTCGTCGATTCGCAAGATGAATTGCCCGCCGGATTGCTTGGCGAGCAGCCAATTGAAGAGCGCCGTTCGGACGCCGCCGATATGGAGGTAGCCGGTCGGGCTGGGTGCGAAGCGAGTGCGAATCATGGCCGGGAAACTGCGAGTGAATGAAATTTTGGAGTGGGTTAGACGATATCAATCCGCCCGCAATTCTCGAAGACGGGCAGCCTTCGTTTCATGCGGGAGTACACGCTGGTGCGGGCGAGAGCGGCGTGCGAGGGCTCGCGAACCCAAACGGCCTCGCCAGGTGTCTGGTTGGAAAACCGGCACCCATGGGAGTGAGAAGATGGGGCGGGCAAGACGTGAAGGTTTGGCAAATGTCCGCCCTCGGGAACGCGTCCGGCCTCCACCGAGGACCCCCGACACCATCCGAGTCGTTTAGAATGTGTTCACCGATGTGGTTCATCGGTGAACACTGCGGTTCACCCAGTATCTTACCATCCCGATCGTTTCACCCAGCGAATCGTCCACGGCCGGTGTCGACGAAGCGCGTTCCAGTGCAAGGATTTCGCCGAGATGAGTCAGAGTTTGCTTGACAGTCACGTGTTGGTCTTGAATCGTTTTTACATGGCCATCCGCGTGGTGGATGTGCGTCGAACCCTGACGCTGCTCTATCGCCAATGTGCCGAAGTGATCAGTCACGAGGCGGGGCAATTCATCAGCTACGACTTCGAGAGCTGGTGCGAAATGAGCCAGCTCAATGCGATTGAGAAACAGCCCGGGGATGATTTCATCCAGGCCGTCGGGTTCGAAATGCAAGTGCCTCGAATCGCTCGGCTGACTCGGTTCGATCGCATGCCGCTCCAGACGGTGCGGTTCAATCGCAAGAACTTGTTCGCTCGCGACGAGCATCGATGCCAGTACTGTGGCAAGGATTACCCGACGAACAAACTGAGTTTGGATCACGTGGTGCCGCGTAGCCAGGGCGGTCCGACCACCTGGGAAAACATCGTCGCGTGCTGCTTGCGATGCAACAGCCGCAAAGGTGGGCGGACGCCGAAGCAAGCCGGCATGAAGCTGAAGACTGAGCCGAGCAAGCCGCGGTTCAATCCGCTGGTCACTCATTCGGTCAATGACCCGCGATACGACTGCTGGAAAACGTTTTTGCCAGCGATGGGCTGAGAGGCAATCGTCTACGGATCGAGGTCGTTGTGATCGGCCTCGGGTTCGTTGCAGGTGGCCTCGGGTTCGTTGCAGGTGGCCTCGGGTTCGTTGCAGGTGGCCTCGGGTTCGTTGCAGGTGGCCTCGGGTTCGTTGCAGCTGGCACAGTGCAGTGAACCCAGGCCCCAGACCAAGTCGCGACAGTCGACCGAAGTGACCTCCACGTTCGGGCTGAGATCGCTGGCAAGTTCTCGAAGAAGGCTTCGCGCGCGATCGTCACTGGCGGCGTCGCCGAACGAGGGGACTAAAATCCGATCTCGCCCTAGCCTCAGGAAATTGCAGTAGCTCTCCGGAACGCGTTGCCCACGAATCGTCCGTTTGGGCGGGATCGGCAGCGAGACGACACGCGTGGTTGGTTTCCGCCGTTCCGCCCACCGTCGCAAGATGTCTGCATTTTCTGCCAGTCCGGCCGCGTTTTCGTCCGACGAGTCATCGCAGCTGGCAACCACGATGGTTTGCGGATCGACAAAACGCGCCAGCTGATCGATATGCCCGTCGGTGTCATCGCCGGCGAGTCCTCCGCCGTCAACCCAGACGATTTCTTGGCAGCCGACCGTTGCCGTGAGCTCGGCTCGGATTTGTTCACGACTCCATCCCGGGTTGCGGTTGGGCGTGACCAGGCAGGCCGACGTGGTCAACAGTGTTCGATTGCCGTCGTGCTCCAACGCGCCGCCTTCCAGGCAGAGCGGAGAACGAGCTCGTTTCCAGCTGGAGATTTGCGCGACTTTTTCGGCAACGGCATCATCCCGTTCCCAGCGATCGTATTTTCCGCCCCAGGCGTTGTAGCGCCAGTCGATCGCCGCGTGTCGTTGGTTTCCCCGCACGACGAACGTCGGGCCGTAGTCGCGAATCCAACAGTCATCGGTTGCTATCGGGTGCCAAACGACGTTGCGTGGAAGTGGTTCGAGCTGCTTGCGCAGCGAAGGATCGCCAACCACGTTAACTGTCGTCGATTCGGCGATTTTGCCGGCGAGATCACGAAAAAAGCCCGGGATCGCCTCAAAACGTCCGGGCCAAGTTTCGTGTTCGTGCGGCCAAGCGATCCAGATGGAGCGTTGTTTTTCCCAGTCGGCCGGCACGCGAGGTGTGCCCACGCGGGCCTCGCAGGTTTGCTCGGCGGAGCCAATTCTGGAGTCCCCGGGATCCGAGGCGGCCACTACTCGGCCTTGATCTCTTCTTTCACTTTCGCGACGAAGTGGGGCGATTTTCCGCCTTTGCTCAGCTCTTTGGCCCGCTTTTCCGCCTCGCCCTTCTTGTCAAAGTCGAAGACGGCGACTCGCTTCAGGCTCTGGCTGAACACTCCCCAGTAAAGCCGCATCCGAACATTTTCGGCCGCCTTGGTTCGTTTGCTGGATTTCTTCTTTTTCGACGCGAGCGCCTTCTCAGCGGCTTCCGCTTCGGCAGCTTTCTCAGCTCGATTGACGACCTTTCGGGCCATAGATCGACGGGGGCATGGGGGAAATGGGACGGAGGAATCCGATAATTGCCCTGTGACGGGCGAACGAGCAGTCTATCAGCAAGGCGATTTTGCAAGTAGCCCCCAAAATCATCCGGAAAGGCCCGTGAAGGGTCGGCGGACGGACAGATCGCGTGTTTCGCCCGCAGTCCGACGCGTCGGTTCGATTGGTCTGTGCGGCTTGAATTCCGAGGTGATCCACCCAGGTGGGGGCATCTTGTAAAATGATCGCTACCCGCGAAGCGTTCTGTCGCGTATGCTTTCGACTTCACAGACGGACTCCGTGACAACCACACGCCGGACTTCTCTCGGGTTATTCCCCAGCCTGCGTAATTCCAGCCTGCGGTGACTTGGGACGTCGAACGACTGTCATGATACTTCAGTACAGCCGGTCGGCAGATCAGTCGTCGGGGATGACCGGAGTCGCTCATGGAGCCGTCATCGAACGATCGGAGAGGAGCAACGATGCAGGTAAATGTCTCGGCCCGTCACGGCCAACTACAGCCGGGTGACCAACAGCTGATTGAAGAAAAGGTGATCAAGTTGCGTCGCCTCTACGATCGAGTCAACGCGATCGAAGTCACGGTTGATTTGGAGCATACTGATAAGCCTGCCGTTGAAATTCAGGTCTCCATCGAGCACGCGGGCGAGTGCGTCGCAACCGCGGAAGCATCCACCGTGATCGCAGCCCTGGACACGGCGATCCCGAAGGCCGAGCAACAACTGCGACGCATCAAAGAGAAAAAGACCGGCCATCGAGCGACCGGACACAAACACATTGAAACGCCGACACCGGATGAGTGATCAAGCCGTTTGAAAATCAGACGCTTGGGAGCTCGCGGATGTCACCCACACATTCCACGGATTAACGAACCACCCCAATGAAGTTTGCAGATTTTATAAGCACCCCCTCCATCAAGGCAGAACTTCAAGCGAAAACCAAGGAGCAAGCGATCGAGGAACTCGTGCAGAGTCTTCTCGATTCAGGCGAAATTGATGCCGACCAACGGGACGACATCATCGCCGCCATCATGAAACGCGAAGAGCTGGGTTCAACGGGTATCGGCCGCGGAGTCGCGGTCCCCCACACCAAGCATCCGAGTGTCGAAAAGCTTGTTGGTACGGTTGGCGTCAGCGACGAAGGCGTCGACTTTGATTCGCTTGATGGAGAACGCGTTCAGCTGTTCTTCCTTTTGATCAGCCCGCCCGAACGACCCGGTGATCACTTGCGAGCCCTGGAAAACATTTCGCGTCAACTACGCGACGAAACGTTTTGCCGGTTCCTCAAGCAAAGCAAAACATCCGACGATATCAGCCAGCTCCTCCAAGAAGCGGACGATAACCAGTTCGCGACCGGTTGAGCATTTCACTCAAAGAGCTCACTTTAACCCCACAACGCATGTCAGACGAGATTTGCCGAACCGTCGTTGTTAACAATCCGCAGGGGCTGCACGCACGCCCCGCCGGTGAGTTGGTTCGAATGGTAGGTCAATTCGACTGCGAAGTGTTCCTGGGGCGTGGGGGCGAAACCGTCGATTGCACAAGCATTCTTTCACTGCTGACGCTCGGCGCGGCAGATGGAACCGAGCTCGCTTTGTCCGCGAAAGGACCCGACGCCGGGGATGCCGTCGACACGATTGAACAGTTTTTTCTGCGCCGGTTCGACGAGCCCGCAGAAGAACTCGAGACTCGTTCCGTCAGTGAATCTGACGGTACGCCGTCTGAAACCTAACCGCACACTTCCGCCACCGTCGCCGGGGCAGCTGAAACTTCAGCTCGTTTCGACGTGCGGTGGAAACCGGCTCGATATTCCCATCCGAGCCAACCTGATGTTCGCCAGGTAACTCGTTCAGGCGTCACGGCATTTCGTCGGACGCACCGGCGCGGTTGCAAACGGCATCAACCCTGTTTTTGAAAATCCGAACACCCAACCAATCGATGGATCGGCTTGACCTGACCGCACGACGGTTTGTCATGCGCCCGAACCGGGGTTTCGTTGTGATTTCACAACGTCGCACCTTGCTCGGCCGGTGGCTGCGTCGTGGGTTCACGCGATTGATTTCGCGCGAACACCTCCAGGGCTTCCGATCCATTGACCGACGATGGTCGAACTACAAGGCATCCCTGTTTCACCCGGGGTCGCAATCGGCCCAGCGTTAGTGCTGGATGCAGCCGGTTACCGAATCCCGCGAACTCTCCTCGCCGCCGACGAAGTCGACGCGGAGTTTGCATGTCTGCGTGAAGCGGTCGACGGTGTTTCGAAACGATTGGAAGCCAACCGGCTGGAGACGGCCGCCGTCGCGGGGGAGCACACGGGCGATATCTTTGCCGCCCAGCTGCAGATGCTGCATGACCCCCGCTTGCAGGCCGAATTGCGTCGTCGGATTCGCGACGAACGTCAATCCGCCGCCTACGCGGTGAGCCGAGTGCTGCACAACTACGCCGCGGCACTTCGGCGGCTGGACAATCCGTTGTTGGCCGATCGCGCCGAGGACGTTCTCGATATTGAGAAACAACTGTTGACCTGCCTGGGAGCCGTTCCGGACGACCCGTTGGCGGACCTGGATGAGTCGGTGGTGGTCCTGGCGCATAACTTGACACCCAGCGAAACGGCCAATCTTGATCGTCGCTACGTGCGCGGCTTCTGCACGGAAACAGGCGGGCCGGGAGGCCACACCGCGATCGTCGCCAAAGGCCTCGAACTGCCCGCCGTCGTCGGATTGGGATCCTTCCTCGATCGCGTCAATCATCACGTCCAAGTGATTGTCGATGGTGATCGTGGCGTGATGATTTTGGACCCCGATGAAGAAACCATTGCGCGCTTCAAGCAGCGTTTGAAGGCACGACGCTCACTCACGGCGAAACTGAGCGAGTTACGCGACCTTCCCGCCGAAACGCTTGATGGGACACCGGTACGTTTGAGTGCCAACATTGAATTTCCGCATGAGACGACCACGTGCCTGGAACGTGGTGCCGACGGAATCGGACTTTACCGGACGGAGTTCCTGTATCTCTCCAGTCAGGAAGAGCCCAGCGAAGAAGACCATTACCAAGCTTACAGCCAAGTGGTGCGTGAAATGGCCGGGCGACCGGTCGTCATCCGCACGTTGGACCTTGGTGCCGACAAAATGGGACATCGGCCGCTCGCCGAACATGAGCACAACCCGTTCCTCGGGCTTCGCAGCATCCGGCTTTCGCTTCGTAACTTGGATCTGTTCCGTCCCCAGTTACGCGCGATTTTACGAGCCGCCGTTCACGGCGACATTCGAGTGATGTTTCCGTTGATCACAACGCTGGGCGAATTTCGTCAGGCGAAGATGTTGCTCAATGTCGTGGCGGAAGACTTGAAAGAAGCCGGCATCGAACACCGCAGCGATATTCCCGTCGGAATGATGGTCGAAGTTCCCGCCGCCGTCATGATGTTGGACAGGTTTGTCGAAGAAGTCGATTTCCTATCCATCGGGACGAACGACCTCGCCCAGTACACGTTGGCCGTCGACCGCAGCAACGAATACGTTGCGGAACTTTATCAATCGAGTGACCCCTCGGTGTTACGATTGATCAGTCGCTGTGTCGAAGTCGCCGATGGGCATGATCGCCCGCTTTCTATTTGTGGTGAAATGAGCAGCAATCCCGCTCGCTCGCTGCTGTTGGTTGGCATGGGCGTTCGGCACCTCAGCGTGCCCCCCTCGTCTCTGCCTCGCGTCAAGAAAGCCATTCGATCCGTTTCGATTGAACAATGCCAGCAGATTGCCGGTCGTGTCATGGAGTTCGAAGCGGCTCGTGATGTGGACTTGTACTTGCTGGATCGTCTCGGCGAACTGGTTCCCGAATTAATTGTCCCCTAGCCCTGCCCCATGTCCTCGCCTGCTCCCCAAACGCCCGCCGAAAACCCGTCCGATGAACCGATGGCTCCGGAAACGCCATCGCCCGTTCGTGAGCGCTATCGCATTCGGTTCGCCAAAACTGGGCTACTGCGATGGACCAGCCACCGTGATTTGGCACGACTGTGGGAGCGGTTGTTGCGAAGGGCGCAGCTGAAACTCTCGATGACCGAAGGCTTTCACCCAAAGCCTCGAATCGGCTTTCCGTCCGCGCTCGCCCTTGGAACCAACGGTCTGCATGAGGTCGTCGAGTTGGACCTTGCTGAAACACCCGACGCGGCGGACCTTCTCGAGCGACTGCGGCAGGATGACCAGCCCGGGTTGACCATTCACAGTGTGCAGCGAATGCCCGAGGGATTCGGGAAGGCAAAGTTAGTGCACACCGAATACCAAATCACGTTGCCCGATCCCGAATTGGGCGCGTCACCGATTGATGGCGAGACGGTCAAACAGGCCATCGAATCGCTGCTGCAATTGGACACCGTCACCGTTGATCGAAAAAAGAAGTCGTTGACCGTTTGTGTCGACGAGCAAATTCTTTCCCTCGTTTTCGGCAGCGACGGCATCAAGCTTTCTTTGGCCGCCAGTGATTCGGCCACACTCAAACCGACCGATGTGCTGGATCTGATCGGATGCTCCGATTGGCTCGCGCATGGATCGCAAATCACTCGCACGGCGGTGGTGCTCGACCGCGAAGTCGAGTCACCCGAACCGAACACTTACGCTCACGCAAACACACCACCGCTCGATCGGTGATCCCACCCCTGAGGTGTATGAAATGAAACGCGAAATGTTGATGAATGTGTTGCAGCCCGAAGAGAGCCGCATCGCAATTCTTCATGACGGTAAATTGGAAGAGCTCTACGTCGAACGTAAAAGCGTCGAAGCCTTCGCCGGAAATATCTATCGGGGCAAAATCGTTAACCTCGAACCCAGTATTCAAGCCGCTTTTGTCGATTTTGGTGTCGGCCGCAACGGCTTCCTACACATCAGTGACGTCGAACCCGAGTACTTTCGACAGGGCGGATACGATCCCGAAGAGATCAAACGCGAAAGCGATGAGATGGCCGAAGCGGCTGCCAAACGAGCTCGTGAATCCGGGCGTGGTTCCAAGCGAGCGTTCAAGGGTGGTCGGCCACGAAACAAGCCTCCCATTCAGGAAGTGTTTAAACGTGGGGACGAAGTCCTCGTGCAAGTCATCAAGGAAGGCATCGGAACCAAGGGCCCAACGCTCAGCACCTACATTTCGATTCCCGGCCGCTACCTCGTCCTCATGCCGTCACTTGAACGTGTCGGTGTGAGTCGTAAGATCGAAGACGACGACGATCGTAAACGTCTGCGGCGCTGCCTGCTCTCGCTTAATCCGCCGAAGGGACTGGGGTTCATTGTTCGAACCGCCGGCGCGGGACGCTCCGAAAAGGAGCTCGGCCGCGACATGGATTACCTGATTCGGCTCTGGAAAACGATCGTCCGCCGAGTCAAAAACGGCAGCCAGCCTGGTCTGCTGTACGAAGAGAGCGATCTCATCATCAAGACCATCCGAGATATCTACAACGATGATATCGATCACATCGTGATCGACCACAAGGATGAGTACGAAAGCGCCCGTGATTTTCTGAAGATGGTCATGCCGCGGGTCGTCGATCGACTGAAACTCTATGAAGGTCGTGTTCCGCTGTTCCACAAGTACAAGCTGGAAACCGAGATCATCAAAATCCATCAGCGGCAGGTCAAATTGCCCAATGGTGGTTCAATCGTGATTGATCCCACCGAAGCCCTGGTCGCAATCGACGTCAACAGTGGCAATTTCCGCGGCGGAGAGGACTCGGCCGAAGAGAATGCGTTCAAGTTGAACCTAGCGGCGGCCAAGGAGATCGCACGACAACTTCGTCTCCGCGACCTCGGCGGTGTCATCGTCAACGACTTCATCGATATGAAAAAGGAAAGTCATCGGCGGAAGCTGGAGCGGGCGCTTCGGGATGCGATGGCAAACGATCGCGCGCGAACGAAGATTCTTCGAACCAGTCCGTTCGGTCTGGTGGAGATGACTCGCCAGCGAATTCGCCCCAGCCTGAAACGCAGCATCTACCAGGACTGTCCCTGCTGCGAGGGACGCGGCTTGGTGAAAACGGCCGAGAGCATGTCGATCGAAGTCGTGCGGATGCTGGCACTCGCGGTGAAGAACGAACACATCCAACGTGTCACCGTCCGAGTGAATGACGCGGTGGCCGCTCACCTCAATAACCAGAAACGTCGCAGCGTGATGGAACTCGAGGACGCCGGGAAAATGACCGTCCAGATCCTAGGAAGCGAAGGACTGTATCCGGAGCACCTCGAAATGGACTGCCGTGACGGACAAGGCGAACGCGTCGAAATCGACTCGTAAACGCGATACAGCCTCCTTGATTCCACACCGATGATTTTGACATGACCGTTCTGCTGAAGGGAGTCGTTCCGTGACTCAGCCACCACCCCTGTCCGTGGTCGTTCCAACGCACGGTCGTTGCGATCTTTTCGAGTCGACACTTCAAAGCCTTGAAGCTCAGTCCCTGAATGACTTCGAACTGATCGTGACGGACGATTCGGCCAAGGAGTCGGACCAGCAAGCCATTCGGAAGTTGGTCGATGGGTACCTGAGCCGGACGGGTCGCGCCGGGCGCTATGTGTTTACGAAGGCGCGCCTCGGGCAGGCCGGCAATACCAACCAAGGTCTCGAGGCGACCACCGGGGATATCATTCGAATCCTTCACAGCGATGATCTCGTCCGTGAAGGATGCTTCGAATGGGAGTTGGAACAGTTTTCGCGGTGGCCGCAGATCGATTTGCTGTTTCAAGACTGCTTGCCGTTTTATGACGAAACGGAAATCGTCTGGAACGACAACCCTGTGCTTCGTGTCATTGAACCGGCCGACTACTTCCGGCAATTTCTGTCGACCTGTACGGCGCTTCCTTCCGGATTGCTCTTCAAACGGGAAGGTTACGAGGCCGTTGGCGGAATGCGTGACGACTGGAGTTTTCTCTGTGACTGGGAACTGTTTGCCAAACTGTTGATCCATGCGCTCGAGCGACGTCGGTTTGCCGGCTACGCCATGGCTGGCAACTTCGCTTGGCGTCTCCACGAAGAATCCACCACCACCACTAAGTGGCGCGACCACTTTGTCGAGCACGAACAGCTGATGGAGCAGTGGCGGGAAACCCTCCACTTCGAAGACTGCGATCTGTTCGTTGATGAGGAAGACCACGAGGCCTTCTTCGTCCGCGGGCGGGAATATCGCGAGGGACGTTTGGTCGAAGATGTCTCACGCATCTCAACGAGCGAGTTCAAGAGCTCGCTCTCGTGGTTTCGGCAGCACTTGCGTTCCAGCCTGCAACGCAAAATCCTCAGCCGCGCGGGGCGGCGGATCCTGCAGCGCGAGATCCTTTCGGCGCTCGGCGCTGATTCAACGAACAATCGAGGTGAACTTGGGACTCCACCGTCACCCGCCGGAGTTGCCTCGCCCGATTGGGTTCCAGATTTGATGATCACCCACATGCACTACGATCCGGATTCCATTCCCGGGTGCGATTGTGTGGTGATGCCGTTCGACAACACCAATAATCTGCATGGACTTCGAGAGAAGGTAGCGTCGGCCAAACGCATTCGAATCCACCATCCCAACTTGAATCGTTTCTACAACCTGACGATTTCGGAGTGTTTGAAGTACGTGTCGGTCGATGCGGAAATTGAGTTTCTCTTTCACGACAACCAACAGCTCACCTGGTTTGGGCTCAAGGCAGTTCTGAACGAAGTGGCACCCGGGCGTTTTCGTTCGATCGATCAAAATCAAACTCCACGCGAAGGGAACGAAAAAGGTTGCTCCAATTGGCGTCTTCGTTTTCGTTGCGTTGCGGAAGGGTCACCGTGGGAGTTGGAGCCTATGACTGGCGTCTCGATCGGAGTGCTCACGTTGGGCGATCGGGTGGAGGAGCTGGGGCGGTTGATCGAGACAGCTCGTGAATATTGCGATGTTCCCTATGAGATCATTCTCATTTCGCCCGACTCCATCACGGCGTACGAAAACGAGCCGGACGTGAAACAAATCCGGTTCTCTGAACGGGATGATTTGGGTTGGATTACGCGTAAGAAGAATCTGATTTGCGAGGCCGCTTCGTTCTCCGACATCGTCATCTGCCATGACCGGTTTGAATTCACGCCGTCCTTTTTCAACACGTTTCACACTTGGGGCTGCTCCTACGGAATCGCAGCGGTGCGTCTGAAGTTGCCCGATGGACGACGGGCCCTGGATTGGGGTGTGGTGCAAGGCGACAATCATGCCTGGTGCAAAGGTGGCTTGATTCATTACCGCGATTACTCCCGATTTAGTTATGTTCCGGGGGGTGTCACGATGCTGCGTAAATCCTTCTGGCGTCAGTTCCCCTGGTGCGAGGAGCTTTATTGGAACGAGCACGAGGATGTGGAGCTTTGCCGGCGGATTCAGCGAGCGGGACATCGTGTCTACTTTTATCCCGGATTGATGATCGCGGCCCGCGATCGATGGGTCGACGAGAATCCGCTGCTTCCCTTTAGCGATCAATATGATCTCTAGCCGCTGGGTTACTCTGCCTGCTTCAAGATGCACATTGCGGCATTGTGGCCTGGGATGCCACTGACGGCACCTCCACGCATCGCCGAGGATCCCGCTTTGAAAACTCGTGGATGATCCGTCTCCACTCCCCAAGAACCGACTTGGCTCTCCTCGCCATAAAACCAGGAGAGTGCGTTGTGGAAAATGTTGCCCTGATCCAGACCAATTTCCGCGTGAAGATCCTGCGGAGTCTTGATTTCAAAGCAGGGCCGGCCATCCGCATCGCGAGCCAAACACTCTTCGAACGAGTCCTCACATAATTCGTTCAGTCCGCTTAGAAATAAGTCTGCGACACGTTGCTTCCGATTCTCGTGGTCGGACTCAAACAGCCTCCATGGCATGTCGAGTCCAAAGAGCGTGAGCGTGTGGAAGCCGCGTTCTTGCAATTCCGGGGAGAGGATGGATCCATCGGTGAGCGTATGGCAGTAGACTTCGCCCGGTGAGGGGTCGGGGACTTCACCGCGACGGGCGGACTCATAAGACACCTCCATTTGTCGGTACCCTTCGTCGATGTGAAACGAGCCGGCAAACGCTTCTTCGGCGGACACGTCGGTGGCCTTCAGCTTCGGCAGGCGTTTCAACAACATGTTGATCTTGATGACCGAACCTTCGTCTTCGAGTTTCGGTTCCGTGGGTTGCCCCAGCAGTCTGTCGAACGTTCCCGGACCGGCATTGACCAGGATATTCTCACCGCTGACGGCGTGAACCACGGCATCCGATTCAAACGTGACCTCGTGAAACGGATGGCCTGTCTCGAGATGCACGCAATTGGCGTTTGACTTTAGATCAACGCCCAATTTCTGGCATTGCTTGAGCAAGGAATTCACCAGGCTGGCCATTCCGCCGACCGGCACCCGCCACTCACCTGTTTCGTTGCCAATGATGTGGTAGAGAAAGCACCGATTTTGCAACAAGTTCGGATCATGGGCGTGTGTGAAGACTCCGATTTTCCCATCCGTCATCAGCAGCCCCCGAAGCGCATCATGTTCCGCGTACGCTTCGATCGACTCGCCGAGAGGTTGCTCGACGAACGCATTCCAGGCCGCTCGATCTTCTTGCGTTTGCAGCTGGTCTTTGAAAGACGCTCGCGAGCGAAGTCGGTTCAACATCGAAGGCCAAATCAATTTGGCAATTCGCGACTGCAGCGAAAGAAACTCTTGGTAGCGCTCCCAGTCCCTGTGACGGCCCGTCATTTGATACATCGAGTCTCGTGAGCGATCGAGATCGATGTTCGAAAGCACCAGTCCACGTTGCTTCCCCGCTGAGTCCTTCCAGGGAGTAAACGAGGCGGTGGTTCGGCGACGCGTTTCAAACTGAAGCCCAAGGTCATCAATGATCTTGGCCGGCAAGAGCGAAATGAGGTACGAATACCGAGACAACCAAGCTTCGTAGTCGGGGAAGACCTGTTGGGAGGCAGTCGCGCCGCCAAAGGTCTCGTTCTTTTCAAGGACCAGAACCGACTTGCCCGCCTTGGCCAAGTAGGCAGCGGCCACCAACCCATTGTGTCCGCTGCCGATGACGATCGCGTCGTACTTTTTCTCCACCTTGATTCCCCGTACCAGACTCGAATGGGAGCAAACCGCTAGGGTTGCAGGTTGGGATCCTGGGGGTCGGCCGACATGCGTTTGGCGTAGTCGCCCTGTTGGGTCGCCTTCGCCCAAACGTCCTTCGGAACGTCGTTCATGACGCCCAATGCCTGCGTCGCATTGAGTGCTTCCAGTGCAACGACAGGGTCTTTCGTACTGCTCAACAGTTCGATGATGTGGTCAAAGCCGGCTTCTTTTTCACCGATCGCAAACAACGCTTCCGCGGCGGCCAGTTGGACCGCGGGGACCTCGTCTTTCAAAAGCCGTTTCAGCAGCCCCTGCAGCTTGGACGCGTCTTCCGCATGAATGTTACAGCCGGTGGCGCCCCAGTAACGAATCACAGGATGCTCGTGTTTCATTGCGGCACGCAACGTCTTTAGGAATCCCTTGTCTCCATAGCCCGCCGTCAGAGCCGTGTCCAGGACTTCATCGTACGGGAACGCTTCATCGTGAACGTATTCGTAGACGGTGCTGTCCTTCGAAATGTCTGTGTACATCGACTCGGGAACCAAGCCGGTGTCACGTATCTCACGCATCTTGTCCAGCAGTGCCAACCGCATCTGTTGCAGGCGATCCTGATGCTCTGGATCGTCCGCCAGGTTGTTCAGCTCCCAAGGATCGGAAGCCGTGTGGTAAAACTCGACGGCCGGTTGTGGCACCGTCCAGTAGGCGCTTTGAACGTCGTTCAAACTCCCGGATTTCTTCAGCTTCAACAGCGACTGCCATCCGATCTGGCCGTGTGGATAACCGGTGTAAATGCCGCGGTGGCGATGCGGATGAAAGTTGTGGACGTAGCGGTATTCGCCGTCCGTGACTCCTCGGACGAAACGCAGCATTCGTGAATCAAACCGCTGGCCGTAGAGAAAGACGTATGGCTCTCCAGCTTCAGCGGCTTCGCCGGCAAACGCATGACCTTGAAACTGTTCTGGGATTTCAATGCCGGCAAGGCTAAAGACCGTGGGCGGCAGGTCGATGAACGCGACGGGTCGTTCGTTGACGGTTCCCGCTGCGGCGGGCGCGAGATGCTGCCACTTCTTTGGGAACCGAACGATCATCGGGACATGTGTCCCCGTGTCATTGATATAGCGTTTCGCCCGGGGCAGGATTCCACCATGATCCGAGTAGTAAAACACGATCGTGTTTTCGCGAACGCCTTCGTCGTCAAGTTCTTGGAGCCACTGGCCGATCTGTTTGTCCATCGCGGTGACGATGTCCATGTAGTTCACCCAGTCTTGGCGAATTTCGGGTGTGTCCGGATAGTGCGGCGGTAATTCCACCGATGCCGGATCACGACTTGGCACTTCGGGGATCACGCCTCGTTTGCGGAAGCCATCCGTCTTGTTCTTAAAAAGGCTACTCTCGTGGCTGATCGTTGTATTGAAGACCGCAAAGAAGGGTTGGTCCTTTCCCCGATTCTTCCAGTGTGCCTTTGGACTCGACTCGTCCCAGTGGCTCTTGTCGTTGGTCTGAAAGTTGTAATCGGTCTTCGATCGATTGACGCAGTAGTACCCGGCGTCACGCAAGAAGGATGGGTAGGTTCGGAAATGGTCGGGTACCGGATAGCGACTGCGCATGTTGTGCGTGCCGTTGCTGCACGCATACCGTCCCAGGATCAATGTGTTCCTGGCAACCGCACAGACGGCGGCATTGGAGTAGGCGTACTTGTAGCGAATCCCATCACTGGCCAAGCCGTCGATGTTGGGCGTCGCGGCCTCTTCGTTTCCATAGCAGCCGATCCAGTGATGGCTGTTGTCTTCACTGGTGACCCACAAAATGTTGGGCCGGTCGGCGCCGGTCGGTTCGGTTGCTGACACATCTGTCAGGCCAGAGAGCAGGAGAACCAAGAGGAGGGCGGGCAAACATTTGCCTGGATTCTGCCTTGTCATCGGAGTCGCCAGTTTTGTGGGAGGGAAGAAGTCGCACACGAATTCGAACGTCAGCCTCCGGCGGGGAGTCGGTCAGCTGGTCGGTGCGTCACTGATTGTACTTGGGCGGAATGCCGACGTGGGCAAGCTGCGCTTCAACCATCGGGCTCGACCGGGCTTTCCCGCTTGTCGAACCGGCGCAGAAGTGCAGGTAAGAAGGCGATGTCCGCCAGGAGCGCCGTTGCAAGCGTCAGGCAGCCCATGATGCCAAACATTCTCGCGTCGCGCGAGTCGCCCAGGATCGCCGATCCCATTCCCGTCACCAGCACCAACGTCGTCATCAATAGCGCGGATCCGACCCCCGCGAATGCGCGAGAGATCACGTCTTCATGTTCTCCACCCTCGCGACTCTCCTCTTTGTACCGCGTTAAGAAATGAATCGTGTCATCGACGGCGATCCCGAGGCAGATCGTAAAGACGCACACGGTCACAATCTCCAAGTGCTGGCCCCACACAACCAATACCGCGGCGGTCGCGGCAAGCGGAAAGACGTTCGGGATGATCGATATCAATCCGATCCGCAACGATCGATAGACGAGGCTCAAGACGATCCAAATGATGATGCTGGCCGTTCCAAGGCTCTTGGCCAAGTCGCTGACGATTTGGAAAACGTTTCGCCAACGCCACGCCGCATCACCAGTCAATTCAAATCGGAACCCGGGATGTTCCTTCGCAAGTGCCTCGAACGAAGCCTCGATGCGTTCAAACGGTTTTCCGTAGGCGGCGATGCCGCGATCCTGGACACGAAACTGGATCCATGCCTGACGATATTCTGGGACATAGAACATTCGTTTGAGCGACGGGGGCAAGAGCTCCAGCAACGACATCCGCTCGGACGCATCCCCGTCACCGGGCAGGACTTGGAGCAAGTTGTGAAGACCGACGGGACTACCGATCAAGGGTTCGCTCTTCAACGTCTCTTCGACATCCGAAAGGACATCGAGCAATTGGATTTCATTTTGATCTTCCGACCAAAACACTTGAATGTAGCCGAACTCGAGGCCTCCGAGCGTGTTGTCCAAATGTCGAAGCGCTCTCGCCGGTTCGCCCGATTCGCTTAAACCGCTGTAACGCTTCTCATCGGGAGTGAGCTGAAAGCCGATGATCGCAAGACCGGCTGTTGCCAAAATCGCGATCAGTGACATGCTGCGATGATGTTGGACGACCCAGCCGACGAGTGGTCCGAGTCGCTGGAGTTGTCCGTCAATCAAGCTCTTTCCAATTCCCACGTGCAGTCGCCGGCCCAACGGCGACCGACACCCCAGTGGAGTTACCGTCAAGACACTCACGAACGTCATTGTGATGCCAACGACGCAACATTGCCCGAACTCTTGGACGATTTCATGATGCGCAAAGGTGAGCGATAAAAAGCCGATCGCGGTCGTGACGCTGGTCAACAAACACGCCAGCCCCACTCGCGCGACACCACGCCGTGCCGCTTGTCGTGTCTCGAGACCAGATGCACGTTGTTGCCGAATCTCGGACATCAGATGAACCGAATCGGTCAGGCCCACCAACGCCGTCATGACGGGAACGATCGTGTCATTGAACGGGTTGTTTTGCAGATCAAAGAAGTGCAGCATGCCCATCGTCCAGAAGACGCCCGTCGCCGGCGCAGCAGCCACAATCATGACGGCGGAGAAGCCTCGGAAAAGAATCAGAGCGGCGATCATCATGATCGAGTACCCGATCAACTGGTACTTCGCCGAGTCCGTGACGTGATTCTTGGCCGTCATTGAATACAAAGGGACTCTGCCGGTAATCATGAAGTCGATCGGCGATGACTCCCCGGCGGCACGCCTGGCCACCTCACTCAATGCAAAACTCGCGTCATCGTCGGACCGAACATGGAACCAATCGAGATCAAGATGGATGAGCAGAGTCTTGCCGTCCGCCGAGAGAAACTGCCCTACCGCCAGCGGGTTTTCGAGCGCACGCTCGCGAGCGGAGGCAAGTCTTCTTGCGGAGGCGTTTTCGCTCGGAAGCAACGTTCCTGAAAGACCGAAGAGGTTGAATTCCGGGATGTTGTCCAGCCAAAGCGAGCTTCTCACCTGAGGTAACGATTCCACCTCCGCGATCACGCGGCGAAGCGTCTTGAGTGAACTCGCGTCAAAGAAATCGATCTCGGATTCGGCGCTGATTGTTGCGACCAAAACGCAATTGCCTTGCCCAACGTCGAAGCGTTCGACGTTCGGTGGGCGAACGGGTTCGGCAATTTCATCATCATTCTCGGCGCTTGCTTCGATAACGCCGGGTGTCGTCACGGCGTCTTCGCTCTCGTCTTGGCCGCCAAAGAGTGACTCGAAAGGCCCCGTAACGAGTGTCGGTCGAACGTAGCCGATGACGGCGAGCGTGGTGAGAATCAGAAACACCAGACACTGCAACCAAGTCCGATCCGCCCAGCCGTAGAAGAGCCGCGTCGCTCGAGGTTCATTCGCCGATTCGCGATCCGTTTGGGAGGCACTCAATCTCGATAGCTCGCTTCTTCCAGCACTTCTTGACGGGTGATCCGCCGGTCGCGGTTGTGATCGATCCGATTGAACCCGAAGAGGCGAAACGTCTCGGGTGTTTCGTCACGCTCGATTACTCCATCGCCGTTGGTATCCATCTCGGCAAAGAACTTGTCTGCTTTGGCTTCCGCTTTCGCACGCAGTTTGGCCAGCTCGCTCTCATCGGGGTTCGCGATGGTGGGTCTTCGGTAAAGCGGTGTGCCGCGAGCGGTGGCAACGTCGAAAAAGGCGACGGCCATTTCTTCCCAAGTCTGATCGCCCCAGGACACGTATTCGTTCGGATCCGGGTTGAACGGATTGCCACGCGAGTTGTCAAAGCCGACTCGCATTTCAAGCGACTCGATCTCGGTCAAAGGCATGGCTTCGGCAAAAGCATACCAGTGCTGCCAATTGAAATCGTACTGCGGTACGCGTAGCCATTCCGTTTTCGATTGTTCCGCCTTGTCGATGTTCCTTGTTTCGTCAGTCTTGTGAGTCGCAAAGAGTTGAAACGACTTTCCCCGGAAGTGCATGTGTGGCGTGATGCCCATCAATTTGCCGGTGTGTGGAAAGGAGTTCGCCGACAGTTCGACTTGGTAGTCCTCTGCACCTGGCGGAATTTCAAATTCATGATTGATCGCCACATGTGTCGTGACTTGATGTGTCACATCTTCTTCTGCGGCGAACCAAACCCCCAGACGCGTTCGATCTTCGGTGACCGTGCCATTGGGTGTGTAGTGCATTTGAAACACTAACTTTGAACCGGCCGGGATGCGCCTGGCGTGTCCGGGAGGCAGCGCGAACGCGCGTTGGCCGGGAACATACGCCCCCAGCCAGCCGATGCCCGCAAAACTCTGACCATCCGGCGGTCGAACAAACACGATGGTGTGATGCACCACCGAAGCGTTACCGGGAATCACTTGTGCCGCTCGCACCCATCGGTCCGTCTCCCATTCGGGGTCGACGACAAAGTACTGGTACTCCACGGTGCCGTCTGCCGGGACCGTGAACGGTCGTGAACGCATCGGGATCTCCAAGTCGGGCTCAGACTCGAGATGCCAACCGGTCAGAAACCGTGGCGGCTCAGGCAAGTCCGTTGCGTCGCCTTGCGGCATGCCGTCTTCGATCCATCTCGCGATCTTTGAACGTGCTTCGGTCGGCATTTGTCTTGCTCCGACAAACTCACCGACCTCCGGGTCCGCATGCCAGGGCGGCATTCGGCGTTGATCGATCACCTCCAAAATCATGTCAGCCCAGCCGATCACTTCGTCATACTCGGTCAACTCGAACGGACCGATTTCTCCTTGGCGATGGCACTCGACACAGTGTTGATTGAGGATCGGTGCGATGTCACGGTTGAAGGTGTAGATCGCGTTTTCGTTATCGGGAGCTGTATTCGCACGCACACGCGTGATCAGACATCCAACCCCCTCAGTCACCGGGACGGAAACCACTTGTCCCGCCAGGAATTCATCGATCGCGTTTTGCAGGTCGTGCGACCGCGGCTCACTGCGTGCAACGCCAGGCTCATACTGATCGTCAATGCGTCCCCGGTACTGAATGTTTCCGGCCGTATCGAGCAGGATGACTTCCGGAGTTCTTGTCGCGTTCAGTTTTGCCGCAATGGACTGATCAGCGTCTTTGGCCATTGGGAAGAGAATCGCATGCCGTTTCGCATACGCTTCGATTTCGGCGGGTGAGTCTTGAACGTTGCTATTGACCCCGATGAACACGACGTCGTCGGCATAGCGATCCGCGAGGGCTTGCAGTCGCGGACCATAGAGCTTTGCCAATGGGCACTCGGTGCCCAAAAAGCAATACACGGTCAATCGGGTTTCGGGCCGCTCAATGGGCTCGCCCCGCGCTGTGATCAGCTTGCTCGGGTGTTTACCTTTTGCCGGGATCACTTCAGCCGGGATGTCATCGGCCGCGATAGAAACACTCGCCCACAGCAAGCAAGCCAAGCAACCAACCGCTTTGAACATCACCGTCATTCTCCTCGCACCTTTCTCAATTTTGGTTCCGGCCCGTAATTTACAGGATGTGAGAATCGGTGGAGCGCCCGTTTTCCAATCCTGAGATCATTTCGCCGCTTCAGGACCAGGAGAGAGAAAAAATTGCAGTTTTTTGTCGCGAGCCGACGTCATTGACGAATTCCCCTCCAGACACCCGTCCGCCCGAAACAAGACACTGGAACTGGTCATGAATCTGCAAATTTGGTTACTCAACCCTTACGAACTTCACTTCGACTGGAAGGGGCTGACAAGTCGTGTCGAGTTCCTGTTTCGGCCGGTCGTGCGTGAAAAGCAACACAGCCAACATCACCGATTCAAATCGGTCAGCTGCAATTCCATCTTCAAGATGCCGAAGGTCGGCAAGAACGATCTGGCCGTCTATGTGGTTCCCGTTCCCTCTTTCGGATTTGTTGCCGTCGATTTCGGTCCTTGCTCCGACCCCGACTTCATGGACAGCCATATGGACGTGTGCGGGCGACCCAAAGTTGGCGGGTTAACCGAACATGCACGCGGCGAAGTTTGCTCCGAGGTCTACGCAGCCGATTCGATGGTTGCCGACGGCCCGACGAAGCTGATCGTCGATCGGATGGAGGACCCAGAATTGCGCGTGGATCGTCGCAGGACGACGAATCATGTCGCAATCTTGGTTTTTCATGAGATCATGCACAACATCATGAATGAAAGGGGATTCCACACCCACACGAATGTTCGACTCGGGAGAGCAACGCCGCCGGAAGATGGACAGGCGTCCCAGGCCGACTTGAACTTGGTCGCCCGCCACATCGGTTCGAAAAATCGCAAGCGTCAGTGGATGGGCGGGTTCGCGGCGGTCGACTCACGGGGAGCTCGCGTTCGTGCGCCAAGACCGCAGAATGTTTAGCGACGCGGACTATTCTGCAGGGCCGACGGAGAGAGCCGCCGCCAAGGATGCCTTGATCGCTTGATTTTCAAAAGCGGGATCGGACGTCGACTGCAGGTAGTCTTCCAGTGCTTTCCCCAGTCGCTGTGCCACACCGTCCGTTCCTGGCCGCCGAAAGAAGTTCAACAGCTCGTCCGGATCTTGTTCGTTATCGAACAGCCAAGGGTCATCGCTGACCGACAGCACCAGCTTGTAACGAGAGTCGACCGCCGCAACCCAATTCACTTTCGTTCCACTGCTGCGCAAGAACGTGACCGCTTGGCCGGGACCCTTCTCCGATTGAACCGCGTCGCCGGTGAGTTGGCCGGAGAGGTCTCGTCCTTCGTCGTCTGGAGCTTTGTCTTCTCCGAGCAGTCCCATCACGGTCGGCGTCAAGTCGACCGTTCCAAACGGCTCCGCAAAGACCTGTCCGGATGGAATCCGCTTTGGAAACCGCAGTAACATCGGCACACGGGCCGAACCTTCATAGGGATTGCCTTTGTTCAAGCGATCATGCTCGTAGCAGAGATCTCCGTGATCGCTGGTCATCACGACAAGGGATTCGTCCAGTTGACCCGAGCTCTCGAGTCGCCGGAGTAGTTTGCCAACACTGTCGTCAATGCACTGGACCATTCCAAAGTACGCGGACATGTTGGCACCGCGAAAACTGCCGTGCTTTAGTTTCGCGCCAAGGAACTTTGGTGCCGGTATACCGGTTTGAAAGGTTCTCGGTGGTGAAAACCGCAAGTCGTCGAACCGATGATCATACGGCGGACGGACGGTATTTGGGCCGTGCGGATCTGGATAGCTGATGACCGCGAAAAATGGCTTCTCATCTGACGCATCGGTGATGTACTCCAAGGCTCGATCCGTCAACCAGTCCGTCGCAAAACTCGTTTCGTCCGCACCGGCCAGTCCGTAGCTTGGGACTCCGTTACGCTTCGAATCCACTCTTGGAGCCCCATTCATGATCGCAAACTTCTTCCAATGACCGCGATTGAACATGAACTTCTTGAATTGGAATCCTCCGTCGATGTCTGGAGACCACTCCGGTTTTCCCGTACCCGCCAAATGCCACTTCCCAAAAAATGCCGTTCGATAGCCGGCGTCGTTGAGACGATCGGCGAGCGTCGGAATCGATCGGTCGAGCACCAAGTTGTTTGTGGGAACACCGGTGTTATGGGGATAGCGGCCCGTGATCATCGCCGCGCGGCAGGGGGAACACACTGGCGACGTCGCGTAAGCACGCGTGCAGATCACACCCTCATGGGCGATCCGATCGAGCTGCGGTGTCGAAACCGTCACCTCTGGCCCCCACATCTCCGCCTGTTCGCGCGGCATCTGCTCTCGATAGCATCCGAGGGTTCGGAAATTGTGCTCATCGGTAATGATCAGTAAGACGTTGGGTTTGCCTGGGTCCTCCACTGCAAAAGTGACATTTGCCGAGAGTAGCAAGAGACCAAGCCAAAAGGGTACACGAAACATGAAGTCGAATCTCATAAGGCGATCAGGTGATGGTCCAGCCGCCATCGACGACCAGGGTATGCCCCGTCACCATCGACGCGGCCGGTGAAGCCAAGAAAATGACGGGAGCGGAGATCTCTTCGGGTTCTGCCAAGTCACCTCGAAGGAGATTCTTTGACCGAATGGAATCCCGAAACGAGGGATTTTCGCGGAGAGCTTGCTCCGCCATCGGCGAACGTGTCACGGTCGGCGCGACGGCATTGACACGAATACCATGTTCGGCCCATTCCGCCGCCATGGTGCGCGTCAGGTTATTCACGCCGCCTTTCGCCGCGCTGTACGGCCCTCGGAAAGGAGCCCCCACAACACCCGCCTGCGACGAGAGGTTGATGATCGTGCCGCCATTTCCCTGCGCGATCATTTGACGGGCCGCGACTTGGCTGCAGAAGAAAACGCTCTTCAGATTCGATTCGACGATCAAGTGGTATTCTTCTTCGTTGTATTCAAGCAGGGGCTTTTGTTGGTTGTACCCGGCGTTGTTGATCAGCACATCAATTCGGCCGTAGCGGTCCACCACGGATGCGAAGAACGAATTGATCGAGTCGGTTTTCGTGACATCGAGTTCATGAGTGTGACACTCACCACCCAGCTGTTTGATCTCGTCGGCTAGCGAGTTGATTTCAACATGCGTGCGACTGCCGACGGCGAGCCTTGCCCCCGATCGCTGTGCATCCAACGCGATGACCCGTCCGATACCCCTCCCGGCTCCGGTAACGACGACCACAAGATCGCGCAAGCTGAAACTGGGGAGAGGCGTCATCGTGATGTCATCGGTGGTTGGCTGGAAAGTTGGACGAGCGTTTCCCGTGTACGGTTTTTGTCTTCCGTGAGGATGAGGTATCGGTCGCGTCCGTTGGCCGAGGTTTCGAAGGTGGTCAATCCAGTGTCATCAATTGAGACTTTGCCGGGTGGCGAGAGATCAAAGTATCCGCGATCGGGACGGACGGCATGCAGCACACTGGTCAGGTCCCAAGTCGGGCGGTCATGCGGAGGCGGATTGTATAAAATGTAGGCTTCGGCCAGCGGATGGTGCTGCACGTAACCATAGTCGAGTTCAATACTCTCGTGCGGGTAGGTGAGATTCTTCCCAATTTCAAACCCGCTCCAGATGATCGGCGTCGGCCACAGTTCGCAAACTCGTTTGGCCGAGGGAATGTCCTTGATGACGTTGTATTCCTTGTGGTCATAAAGCTGACCTTTGCCGTTTGTGATCTTGGTAAACGCGCCCGCCATGATGGAGATGAACTTGACCTTTTGCTTGACCAGGTCCATTCCGGAGAGCGGACTGATCTCATCGGGGTCGCTTCGCAGGAGGTTGGCAAGATTGGTCGAGAAGCCGACTTGGGCGATCACAACGGTTGCGTCTTCTTGGCTAACCAGTGTTTTCCGTAAGAGTGAAACAGCGTCCTCTGCGTCTTGGCCCGACATCAGATCGTGCGGGTAGTCTTTCACGCGGTTGGCAAGCACGTTGTACTTGCCTTCGTGGCTCGTCACGCCACTGTGGCAAATACCGATTGGAATGTCGCCGCGGCCGTAGAACGTATTCACCACATCGGCAAACGGTGCAGCCAATTCGTGGTCTTTTGTGATCGTCACCGCCAACAGTTCACACTCACCGCGTGATTGCAGCGAATGAATGATACCTAACGCGAGCACATCATCGCAGTCATTGCCAAGGTCCGTATCAAAGATCAACGGCACCGGTGGTCCCGCAACGCCATGTTTTACAAACGCGCACGCGATCAACATTATCAATGACGAAAGAAACAATGACGAAAGAAACACGGTACGCGAATAGAATCTCATGGCGAATCTCTGCAAGCCGGTGGTGGGGAAGTCAGGAGTTGGGTTCATCCGTGGGGTGGGCGTCCCTCTCGATCCAGACCATTCGGTCGATGAACCAGAGTTTGCCGAGAACGGTCGCGGTGAGACCAGCGAACGTTGTTGTGGGATCCAATTGAATGAGTCCATAAAGCCATGCGATTGCCCCGGCGCCGGCAATCCAAGTGGTCGCACGGATGACAGCTCGATGATGAGTTGCAATTTCTTCTGACGTCTGTTTTAACCAAATTCGCTCGCCCAAGACGCCGCGCGACATCCAGTTATCCAGTGACTTCGGCGGCGGAAAGAGACGCGGGTTAATCCAGATCCAGAGAAGCAAGATTCCCACCGGTAGCAGCGACCACCAGGCAAGCCAAACGCGGCTCCAAACGGCGAGCGTCAGTAGCGGCATGGTCGCAACACGCGTCCAGCCGCTCCAGGGATTTGCGTGACGCTCCCAAACCGTGTCGTTCATGCCCATGGCTTTTTCAGTCGCCCGCCCCAGTGTTTGCATCATGACTCTCCGGATTGAATCGGGGAACAGATTTCAACCAAGTATCCGTTGAGGTCGCGAACGTAGGAAACGGTTTGCCCCCAGGAAGTCATCGACGGTTCTTTCGCGGATTGAGCGCCTGCGGTAACCGCTCGATGGAACGCGGTGTCGACATCATCGGTCACTAACGCAAGTTCGACACTGGCCGCGTCCTCGTCGATCGATGACTTGCGGAATCGGAAGCCATGCGATTGGGCGAGCGTTTCACTTGCAAACGAAAGTACCGTCTCTCCGGTTGCCATCTCCGCGTAGTCCACGTCTTCGCCTTTGGGTTGAAAACGACATTCCAGCCCGAAAGCTGACTTGTAGAATTCGACGGCTTTTGGGACGTCGGGGACATAGAGAATTACGTATCCAAGTTTCATCGGGGCGTCTTGAGAAGGGAGTTGGTATGGGACGGTGAGGCATTTACGTGCAGAAAGAATGCACCGAAACAACTCTCACGGGGGCTCCATCGTAGCGGTTGACGAGGTGTCGGTTTCCGCGAGACTCAAGGTTTCTCACCGCAGCTCGAAAAGTCAATCAGACGTATGAAAGAGATCACATGGGGCGACTTCGAACAGGTGGAGCTGCGTGCCGGGACGGTCCTTTTGGTCGAGGAGTTTCCGGAGGCTCGCAAGCCGGCGTACAAAATCACGGTCGATTTTGGATCCGAGTTGGGAGTGATGCGATCCAGTGCCCAGGTGACGGACCTTTACACACCGGACGCGCTCGTCGGCCGACAAGTGATCGGTATCGTCAACTTACCTGACAAGCAGATCGGCCCGGTTCGTTCGGAATTCTTGCTGGTCGGTTTTTATCGCGAAGACAACGCGGTCGTGCTCGCCGTGCCGGATCAATCGATCCCCGACGGGGCCAAACTCAGTTAGGCGTTCATCCAGGCGGCTTTGTAGCGGAGGCCGAGATTGAGAATGCGTTGTAACAGCATTTCGTAGTTGATTCCGCTCCGCTCGGCGGATTCGGCGAAGTCTTCCCCATATTCGATGTTGGGGTTGGCATTCGCTTCCAAGACATAGATCTCACCGCTTTCGGCGAGTCTCAAGTCCATCCGGGCATAACCACTCAGGTTGAGAGCACGGTAAACGCGTTTGCAGATCTTTTGGATTCGATCAATCGTGTCGGCATCCAAATCGTCCGCTTCGTGCGTTGTGATGCCGTGCTTCTCTTGATAGTTGCGGTTCCATTTGACTTGGCTGGTCGCGATCCGCATGTCGGCGGGCATTTTGCCGAAATCCATTTCCCATGGTGGAAAGACTTGGAGTCGTTGGTTGCCGAGCACTCCGACATAGATTTCGCGACCGACGATGTACTGTTCCACGATCGCATCGTCGTTGGCGTGTTCGTGAACGAAAGCGACACGTTCGGCGAGTTGTTCGTCGTTGTGCACGATAGAGGCTTGCGAGATTCCGAACGAGGCGTCTTCGGTAACAGACTTCACGAACAAAGGGAACTCCAAACGCTTCGGCCGATGGACCGTTCGGCCGACGGGAAAAACCGTGAAACGCGGCGTGGGAATACGGTGGTAGGTGAGGATCTTTTTGCTGAGGGCTTTGTCCTTGCTCAGCATGAGGCCTCTTGGGTTGCATCCCGTGTAGGGTTGTTGCATTAACTCAAGGTAGCTGATGATCGCGAAGTCGTACGTGACGACGCCATGAAACTCCTCGAGCATCATGAAGGTGATGTGCGGCTGGAATTCTTGTAGCTTGCTCCGAAGGGGCGCGAGGTCATCGTAGACGCCTAGCGGCATCACTTCGTGACCGATGTATCGCAACGTATCGCAAACGTCGAACTCCGCCTTCCAGGCACTGAAGTCTTTTTCGGAGACGCCTTCGAGCGTCATCGGTGGCTCGTGTCCGCTGCGAACGAGCGCGAGTACGCGGAGTTTGCTCACATCATTACCCGGCGATGGCCGGAATTGAGGTAGTTACTGGTTCGGAGTGCAACCAAGATCATTGCATCCCGTTTGCAGACCTCGGGGCTGGTGCCCAAGCGCAGGTCAAGTTCGCGACAACGTTCGATCATCTCCTGCAAGACCTGGTCGATAGTGTACGAGTAAGCGCCGGTCCAGTTTGCAACCACTCGTCGAATCTCGCCCCTCCACCGAGAGAGCAGTGCTGCCGCGGTGGGGTTGCGACGGTGAGCACGGTCGCATGAAAAGAGCTTGCGAAGATCTTTGTCATAGACATTCGGGTAATTCATCCCGTAGTGCTCACGTTTGCGGCGATAGTGAGTTCGCAGCGTTTTTCGAATCTGTGACACACTGTCGACGCGCCGCTTGGATTGAACCGCGGCGGGCTTTCCGGCGATCTGGCTCATGAATTCATCGACGTACAGGAGCTTTTCGATCGCGGGCCATTTTCGGTAGCGCGTCTTCCAGCGGGACTTAGGAGGCAACCAGACGGCGAAGGTTTCTGCAAAGTCCTCGATCGGGTGCGCCTGGGCGTACCACATTTCCAAGTGCAACACGAAGTCACGTGTTTGGGGATTCGGACGGTAGAACTCGGGATAGGCCTGGCTCGGTTTGCCGAACAATTCACGAAACCGAGCCTTGCGTCGAATCTGAAACGCCGTGTCGATCGCATGGCCCGCTTCATGCCGAAGGATTTTCATGCACCACTGTTTGGTACCGCCTTCCACTTCCAATAACTGCTTGCGTTCAAGGCGAATGAGACGTGGGTGAGCCAGGTAAAACGGAATCGCGATTCCCGGGATTCCGTCCGGCGAGAACCAATCGTCGCTGAGCCAGACGTGCGGTCGAAAACGGATCCCACGATCGGCGAGTTCACCATTGAGCTGTTCGACGCGCGCCTCGAGCGGCGTCCCACGGATGGAGAGCTTGAGGTCACAAATGCGCATGTCCAACAGTTCATCGTCCGTCATCGACGATAGGTTGGGTGAGCCTTTTGCCATGTGAGCGTGCAGTCGTTCTGCCAGGAACGAGGGATCGAACGAAAAGAAGCGAATCGGGGCCGGGGAGCGAACGTGATGCGGACTGCATCATCCGATACGGGACTTCCTTTGAACAGCTTAGGTCATCAAGAACAAAAAAACCCGGTACCGTCAAACGGTACCGGGTTGTCGTAAAGTCTTGAACGTGAACGTTCAAAGCTTAGATATTGGTGTCCGCATCGGGCTCGGGCATCGGGGGAGCATCGTCGCCAGCGTCGCTGGCGCTTTCGACGGGCTCAACAGCAGCTTCAGCGCTACCAACCGTTTGCACGCTGCCAGGAACCAACGTCTCGCCAGGAGCGAGATCGAAGCCGGCGTCGCCACCAACCGTTGCGCTCATGACGGGAGCAGCCATCATGGGAGCAGCAACTTCGTCACCACAGCAAGGTGCGGGAGCAGGAGCTGCTTCGCAACAAGGCGTGGGAGCTGGTTCGCAGCAAGGAGTAGGAGCGGGTGCAGGCTCGCAGCAAGGAGCGGGTGCAGGCTCGCAGCAAGGTGCGGGAGCAGGCTCGCAGCAAGGTGCTGGTGCAGGCTCGCAGCAAGTTGGCTCAGGAGCACAGCAGCTCTTGCGGGCCTTGATCTTGGCGATCAGACGACCGAAAAGCTTTGGACGGCTCTTGCCACCGCAGACCGGTGCTGGTTCGCAGCAGGGCTCGGGTGCAGGAGTGCAAACGGGCTCGCAGACAGGTGCTGGAGCACAGCAATCTGAAGCCTTTGCAGCCTTCAGTTTTGCGAGCAATCCACCGCCGCATGCTTTTTTAGCGTGCAACTTGGCGAAAAGTCCGCCACCACAGTTTCCGGCGTAAGCCGACGATTCGTTCATGGCGAGAGCCGCACCGAGCAAAAGTGCGAACGCGGCGATCCCGCTGACCACATTCCGATTCATTGTTTTCTCCCAATTGTTTCGGAGTTACTGGTGCGATCCTCTTCGCACACTTGACAAATCACTAGATCCGCAGGGGATCTCCTTGTGGGTCACGATTCCGGCGACCATCGCCGAAGACTTCCGAAAACGCAAGATAGGCGTTCTGCGGAGTTTTTGCGGCCCACGTGATTTCGAGGATAAAGTAGCTTTGCGTTACCGGCTGTCAATCACGGGCGATGCAGAGCTGCGAGAGAATCGTGCCTGGAACGGCAATGGGGTGCGGCGGGCAAGAATGACCCTCAGAGAGCCGCGGATTTTTGGGAAGAGCCCGCAATTTACGGGCTGATCGAAGGTGTCATCCCTTGGATGTCGGACTTGGATCCGCGTGAATGTGGGCTTTGGTGAGGCACATTGTCACGCCGTAGGTCCGTGAATGCGGAGGAATTGCAACCGAAAAGATTGCCTATTTTTCCCCAGTAAAGCCAACTTAACGCAGTTGCGTGCTGTCTTCGCCTTCCATTGAGGCGAGCAATGCCTCCATCTGATCGCCATTCTCAAAGTCGATTTCCAAGGGATCGAGCTGGTCACCTTGGTTGAGAACGAATCCGCTGATCCGCCATTCGGTGTTCTGCTTCTTGAGCGTCCAAACGACTTCATAGGAGACGGCGGCCTCCGGAGCAGGCTCCGTCAGAAACGTCTCGACGTAGACGCTGTCGGGCTGATCCGGAATCGGCAGCATTCGGCCGAGTTGAAAGGTGGTGTCCGGGGATCCGGGGAATTGGAGCGGACGCCCGATGCGGACCATTTCCTGTTGGGCGAGTTTGGTCAGCAGTTGACTGGCGCCTGAGTCGTTTCCGCCGCGACGGACTCGATCGAGGAATTGGCCGACCACTTCGCCGGGCGAGGGAACTGCGATGGCGGTGGTCTCTTCGGTCTCCGGTGTCGTGTCGGCGGGGGGCGTTTCTTCCGAAGTTCCTCCACAGCCGACCAAAAGCAGGCTCATCGCGACAACGGGAACCAAGAAAGAGAGTGATGCTGCGAATGTCCGCAGGAGACGACTCGGCGCGTCAATGGCGTAAAAACCTTGCGAAGAGTTGTTCGGAAACGGGGTGGTTCGGAAACCGGGCCAATGCAAACGATGAGTGCGGGGATACCAAGCCGCGGTTGCCAACGTCAACGTGACTTTCAACTTGGAAGCCCCAAAACGTCACAACGCGTCTATCGTCACTCGCCCCGATTGGCGCAAAATGGGCACGCGTTCGCTGCCGACGGCGGTCCTCGCGACGCCTCACCAATACCACTCGCCTGCCACGTCCATGCCACCGACCCGCAATGTGATCGAAGTCGATTCTCAAAAAATCGACTTGAAAAACCGCCACCTCGCCGCCTTCCTGGCTTGGCTGCTGCCCGGCGCCGGACATTACTATCAGGGGCGAATGACGAAGGCGAGTCTGTTTTTTGTCTGCATCATGAGCACGTGGGTGTTGGGCTTCGCGCTCGGCGGAGGCCATGTGGTCTACGCCTCCTGGCAGCCGGGCGACAAACGGTGGCATTATTTCTTGCAAGCCGGTGTCGGAACCGCCGCCCTGCCCGCGTTGGTTCAAGGCAACCGAATGCGAAAGATGACCATCAATGGTGCGACCAGCCCAGCTTACAAACCACTTTGGGGTGGCTTCATGGCGCCACCACATCGCCCGGTGATTGAAGACAGCACGGACGAAGTTTCCGCGTGGTATGCGGTCTCGGGTGCCGGATACGAGATGGGATCGTTCTACACGATGATCGCCGGCTTGTTGAACATTCTGGTGATCTACGACGCTTATTCGGGGCCGCTGTCGGTACCGATCAGTGGTCGCAAAGAAAAGGACGGCGAAGGCGAGACTTCCGACGAAGAGACCACCAACGAAAAGGAAACGTCATCATGATGTCGATTTCGCCCACGTATTTGCTTTACTACGTGCCGCTCATCGTTGCGATCTCCCTCGTCTTTGGCGCGACGCGTCACGAAGAGACTTCCACCGTGCTGATGCACTCGTTTTACACGGCACGCTGGGTCACCGGGTTCATGGCCGTTATCTTTGTGGCCTTACTGGTGATCAACTGGTTGCTTTAGCGCCAGTCCGAACGTCACGATCGGTCCGCCTAGACGATTGCGTAGACGCGATCACCGGTGGAAACCCCATCACTTCTGGAGAACTGAGTGCGAGTTTTGACTCTGGGTGCCGGGACCGTCGGGCACTGGATCGCGGACATGCTTTGCCGGCAACGACATGATGTGACGGTCGTGGATTCCGATGCGTTACGGGTGCGTCAGATCAATAGCGAGCTGGATGTCCGCGCGATCCAAGGCAATGCGGCCCACAGCACAGTGCTCTTTCAAGCCGGTGTCTGCAGCGCCGATGTCTGCTTGGCCGTGACGGGCGATGACGAATCCAACGTCATGGCCGCCAGCATGGCAAAGGCCCTGGGTGCGCGTCGCGCGATCGCTCGCGTTTACGCACCGGTGTTCCGTGACTCCAGTACGTTCGACTATCAAAACCACTTTCAAATCGATTCACTGCTCAGTCTCGAGCAACTGAGTGCCTTCGAATTGGTGCGAGCGATTCGGAACCCGGACGCGATTCCGTTGGAGCATTTTGCCCGAGGGCATCTCGAAGTCTATGAGATGGAGGTCGAACCCAAGTCGTCGGCCTGCCGGTCGCGTCTTCGGGAAATCAAACTCACCGGGTCGGTTCGGATCGGTTCCATCGAACGTGAAGGGGACATGTGGCTGGCCAGCGGCGAAGACGAGATTCACGAAGGCGACCGAGTCAGCTTGATCGGTGAACCGGGAGAAGTGAATAAGAGCCGTGAGTTGTTCGCCACGTCTCGAAAGTCATCGAAACGCCAGTCCGTTCTGATCGCCGGTGGGGGTGAGATCGGTTTTCATATCGCACGGGCTCTACCATCGGACGACTATCGAAAGACGCTTCTAGAGGACGACCCGCAGCGCTGCGAGCAACTTGCAAAGCTGCTGCCGGACGTGACGGTGGTTCATGCCAACGCAAACCGCCGGAGTGTCTTGGAAGACGAAGGTGGTGGTGCGGCCGATTACTTTGTGGCCTGCACGGGCAGTGACGAAAACAACATCATGGCAGGCGTCGAGGCGCGCGAACTCGGATCGCGCCGCGTCATGGCGGTGGTCGGCAGGCCTGATTATGCGAACGTGGTGGGCAAGCTTGGGATTGATCACGTCGTCAGTGAGCGTGATGTCGCCGCGCGGCAGATCTTGGGCTTTCTCAACGAGGGTGCGATCATCAGTCATCGATCGCTGCCAAATGGTCGGATCGGCATCTATGAACTCGAAGTCCAACCAGGCACACCGGTCACCGAGGCTTCACTGGCCGAACTGCCACTCTCGGGACGTTGCTTGATTACCGCCGTGCAACGCGAAAGCTTTATTCGGGTTCCGACGGCAAGTGACCAGCTGCAAGGCGGTGACATCGTGGTTGCATTGATCGATCAGCAACATGCCACCGAATGTCTCGCCCTATTCCATCGCGGCTAGTTGAGCGTCCAAGCGTAGCCAAAACCAATAGCCAGAACCAACCATGCGACCCACCGCGAACGATGTCTTTGTTTGTGCCGATGTGGGCGGAACGTTCACCGATTGCATGGTCGGCTGGAATGATTCACAAGGCAACGCTTATTGCCGACGAATGAAGGTGCTCTCCAGTGGTCTGCTTCGGTGTCGGCTTGCCGGGTGCCGCCGAGTCGAAGAAACCGCCGACTTGCTTGTGCGGCTGGAGCTTCCCGCGGAGCTTTTCACCGATCAAGAAGCAAGTACTGACGGGGCGTCGTTGGCCGATGACTTCTTTCGTTCCGCCGGGATGTCCCTCGTGGTTGATGGAACGTCGATTCCCATGGGAGTGATTGACTCTTGGGACACATCTTCGGGGGAGATGGCTGTCAAGCCACAAGATGGAGCCGCATTTGATTCGCCTCCGCAGGGAGCTCTGATTGAAATCGATTGCCGGTTGGAAGCGCCCGTGCTCGCGACGCGTTTGATTCTTGGAATTCCGATCGGCCAAGCCCTCCCGCGACTTTCTGTTCGTTTGGGAACCACGCGTGGCACCAACGCGTTGCTCACACGATCGGGCGCTCCCACGGCGTTGGTGATCAATCACGGATTCGGAGATGCGTTGTTGATCGGCGAGCAAGACCGGCCCGACCTCTTCGACTTGGCGGTCTACAAAGAACCTCCGCTTGCCGAGCACCTGATGGAAATCCGTGGACGGATCGATGCAACCGGCACCGAAACCGAACCACTGGTCGAACCCGAAATCGAGATGGCGTTGGAGACCCTTCGCAGCTGCGGCGTCGAGTCGATAGCGATTTGTCTTTTGAACGCCTACCTCAATCCACTGCATGAACAAGCGGTGGAGAAGCTCGCGCGACAAGCGGGATTCACGTGTGTGAGTCGTTCCAGTGAAGTCGCTCCATTGATCAAGCTCGTTGCACGTGCCGAAACGACCTCGCTTGACGCGTATCTGAGTCCGGTGCTGACCGAGTATGTGAATACGGTACGCAAGCAGTTCGGTGGTGCGGAATGCGATCTGACATTGATGACCAGCAGCGGCAATCTGGTGCCAGACGATCAGTTCCGCGGTCGCGACAGCGTGCTCAGCGGTCCGGCCGGGGGAGTCGTCGGGTTGCAGACGGTTGCCATGCACGCCGGCTGTCCACTCGCGATCGGGTTGGACATGGGCGGGACCAGCACCGATGTCACACGTTTTGATGGCCAGGTGGGGCGACGTTACGAATCGCGGCTCTCAGGCCTTCGCATCATGACGCCGATGATGGACATCCACACGGTGGCTGCCGGAGGAGGTTCGATCTGTGACTTTCAAGGTGGTCGACTCGTGGTCGGTCCCGAGAGTGCCGGCGCCGCGCCGGGTCCCGCTTGCTACGGCTCCGGTGGTCCGTTGACGGTGACGGATATCAACTTGCTTTTGGGGCGGGTGCTGTCGTCTCGCTTTCCGTTTCCGCTTGATCGAGCGGCTGCCGAAGAGCGGTTGGAGTTTGTCGCCGGAAGGATGGCCGAGCCTCCCGAGACCCGCGTTGCCCTCGCGGAAGGATTTTTGGAGATTGCCATCACCCACATGGCCGAAGCCGTCCGCGCGATCACGACCGCGCGTGGCGTTGATGTTCGTGACCACGCCTTGGTCGGTTTTGGTGGCGCCGCCGCACAGCATGTTTGTCGTGTTGCCGAAGCACTTGGGATTCGTCAAATCATCGACCACCCGCAAGGCAGCATTCTGAGCGCGGTCGGGATCGGCGCGGCAAGGTTGGGGAATGTGAAAACCGTTGGAATCTACCGGACACTTCAGGACGTTTCGTCCAGCGACGTGGAGCAAGAATTTCGCCGGCTTCTCGATTCACTCGGCCACGTTCCGTCCGATCAAGACGTCGATCCATCCTCAAGCCGAAACGACCAATGGGATGTCCGCTACGAGCTGGATTTGCGTTACGTGGGCACCGACGAATCGCTTGCGATCGAAGTCCCAATCGAATCGACCAGATCGTTTTGCGGCACCGACCTCGACGCGTGTGCCGATCGTTTTCATGAAGCACATCAAGGTCGATTCGGTTACCAGCGGATCGAGCAGCCGATCGAGTTGGTGAGTCTTCGTTGTGAAGTCCAAGAGCCTGACACCAGTCGGCGAGCCCGCGAAGTTTGGCTGTTCGGTCAATCTGCCTCGCGAATCAGAGAGTCCTCTGAACGCAGCGAAACGACGCAAGTCTTTGAACGCGGGGGCTGGCAATCTTACGACGTATT
>JBCBOO010000179.1:0-13767 GCA_039821235.1 Planctomycetota bacterium | reverse complement strand
GATGGACCAAAAAATCAGACGAGATTTAGTAAGAGCGCAGTTCGCGCACGATGATGCGCGAGTTGCGCACCGGAACGAATGTTCTTTGTGACTGTGTGAAACGTAGGACAGGCTTCCAGCCTGTCTTGTCATCTGTGACAGGCTGGAAGCCTGTCCCACTATCGATCCCAACGATGTTTTAACGCTGACGGTTGGCTAGCAACGCCCGCGGAGCGTGCGGCGACGGTTGGGCAAGAATAGGAACGAAAAGACTATTCGAGACTTGAGTCGATGGGAAATACGCCGTAGTCACCCATTCCCGCGTCCTGCAGGCGGCAGAGCAGTTGCGCGAGTTCACAGAGATTCCGCAGTTCGAGTTGCTTGCAGGGCCTCT
Source organism: Planctomycetota bacterium (assembly GCA_039821235.1). Classification (GTDB taxonomy): domain Bacteria; phylum Planctomycetota; class Planctomycetia; order Pirellulales; family Pirellulaceae; genus Stieleria. Next base: position 13,394 of record JBCBOO010000179.1, on the reverse strand, counting down.
CGTTTGTATTTTTCGATGGTCCTGCGTGCCATTCGAGTTTCCTCGGCGATTTGCGAGACGGAATCATTACGTGCCAGCAGAATTATGCACTGACGCATGGAGGAACTCATGCTTTGAAGTTGAGTCGAATAGTAATTGAGAGCCCGCAGTCGTCGTTGTTGCTTTGACACCGCCTCACGAATGACTCGCGTGATGCCGAGGATCGACATCGTGGAGTCGCCGCAGTCCGCAAGCGAGGTTTTGACGGTGTGTAAGTCCGCGAGTACCTGTGTTGCCGATGATTCGGACCAGATGAGTCCGACATGTTGGAATTCGATCGTCGAACAGCTTCCAAGGATCATCCGGTCCGAGTGAAAGGAAATGTCGGCAACGCTACGGTCAAGAAAGCTGGCTGCCTTGCGTCCCTTCGGATCATTGTTGTGAACAAACCTCCGGTCGTATTCTCTATTGGAGTGAACAATCGTTCCGTCACTGCTCTTGATGAAGGCGCAGCCACGGTTGGAATTGAGGATCTCGGAGACAGAGTCTCTCGATTGAGCCGCAGATCGAATTTGATTCCGGAGCGTATGAACGGTTTCCTGGAAACCTGTGCATTGGATCATCACTGAGCCCCTGGCGATGCGAGGAAGAAGTCATCCATTTCATCATAGGCAGAGAAGTAGTGCGTGGTTCCTTCGAGGCTCCTTCGAATCGACTTCGGCAGGGCGACGGACAACTGAATAACCGCTATTGGCAAACATGGGTTTTCAATGCGTTTGAGAACCCCAACGCGCTGCGACTTATTGAGCGGTACCAAATGCGTCCGAGCATCGAGCTTTACGACATGGAATCGGACCCCTTCGAGATGAAGAACCTTGCGTCCAGCCCTGTGCACGCGACCATCAAAACGGCGCTCGCAAGTGAACTGGACCGATGGCTCGCATCGCAAGCCGATCCGGGAATGGAACAAGACACCACCGAGTCGCACCAAGCCGCCAAATCCGGCAACCATCGATTCCGCCCGTAATCCGCGACGTAGGATCAGGCTTCCAGCCTGTCCCGGCACAACTTCACTGGGCTGGCAAAGCCGAACGTGCGACTCACTGTGCAGCCTTCGTTAAAGCAACTCGTCCGTCGCTTCCACAGGCGAGCACTCCAGTCATAATCCGTCTTAGCGCATGAAACCCCGACTTTCGGTAGGGCTGCCAATCTTCTCCGTCGACGCTGACTTCGGAACCGCTCGGCCCGGTTGTCATCCAAACATCGGTGGTTTGACCTTCGCCATCTTTCGATTGGAATCGAATCACGGATGATCGGTAACCTCTTGGTCCTTGGCCAGTCACGCTCCGCCAAGTCTGACCTCCATCCTCCGTGACTGCGATGTTGCCACCGGAGTCCTCCGGGCGTTTGTAATCGCCGCCCACGGCAATACCGAAGCCGTCTGCGCGAAGCGAAACTGCAAAGATGCCTGACGACGGGCCCGCCGGAATCTTTGCCAATTCGATCACGTCCCAATGATTACCCTGGTCCGTCGACCGTAGCATGCGACTTGGTCCCTGATCGATACGTCCGCCAAGTCCGATCAAAACCGTGTTGGTGCCCGCGAGCGAGATCGAACCGTTACTGGCGGCAAACCCCGCTTCGCCCTCCAAAGGATCGATGGGACAAGCGAGGTCTTGCCAAGATTTCCCGCCATCACGGGTCTTTAAAAGGAGAAAGCGGCCATCGATCGGGTCGCCAAAAGCAATACCATGATCCGCATCCCAAAAGCGTAGGCTGTCCAAAAAGGCCGCCGGCTTCTGATTCTCGTAAACGGTTTTCCAAGTCTCGCCAGCGTCCTCCGAACGCAATATGACAGCGGGCGTTCCGGCCGAAGCGATCAACAGCACGTTCTCGTCCGATGATGGATTCGCGACGACTTCGACACATCGGTAGTCACTGACGCCTGGAATCTCGGGCGTCCGATCATGCCAGGTTCCGCCCGCATCTTTGGACACCCAAACTTGCGGACCGCTACCAGCGACACAGATCAATGTGTCGGTTACGCCGGCACCGCGAAGGCTTGACTCAGAATCAGGCGAAACAAGAGTCCAATCCGATGCGACTAAACCGCTGCAAAGCGACAGAAACGAACAAAGAACAAGTGATTGAACCACGGCTCGAAGGCTCCCAAAGTCGAAGACAGATTCGGTGGAGAATCTTGGCAGACTACCACATCTGCACTAAGACGTTGTTCCAAGAGGGCCTGGATGCAACGTCCAATCGTCAGCGACTGATGCAGACTTCGTCGCCCCATCGCGATCGAATGCCATTGGAAAAGTCTTCTCGGTCCCAAAACTCGGTGGCAAGATCGTTGATGGTGGCTTTGGCGTTCAATGATTCGAACGATTCACCTTCACGCAACAAGCCAAGTTCATAGGCAAGGTAGTCCGCGTGTCCGGTCAGCACCGTTTTCCAACTCCAACGCACTCGTCCCGGCCAGACTTGATTGACGTGATCACGCAGGTTGGTCAAACAGTTGTTGAAAAGCGAGTTGTATTTTTCGGCTGATCGATGCAGCGTGTCTGCCCGATGAAGCATGCTGATGAGAAAATCGCGTGCGTGCTTTGGCGTCGCCGAAGACGGATAAAGATGGACGGTGTTCCGACGTGACTCCGTCCGCACGCCGATGCAATCACGTTCATCCCCGATCACGTAAGCCAACGGGTACACGCCCAGCATTCCTTTGACGATCGAGTAAGCCTGTCCCAGACGCCGCCGGGCTTCGACCGAGATCGTCAAGAACTCTCCGCCCGCGAAGCCGAAACTGACCATCGTGTGCGCAAGGTGGTGATTGCTGAACGGCACGACGATGAAGTCAACGCGTTCCACGTCATCCAATCGAAACGTCTCCGTCGTCCAATTCGGTTCATGTGCCCCATCGCCTTGGTATCGAAATCGGCGGAAGTTGGCAATCTGAACGGTTGATTGCCCGTCACGAAATTGAACCTCGGGCAAGCGGTCAAAACCGACACCCCAACGTGACTTCGGATCGTTCGATTCGGATGTCATTGGACGCTAGGATTCCATCTCAACTTAACTTTGACGTTGTGTTTGACGAGCGGAAAAGGGGTCAGGTACCGAAAACCAAATGGCCCGAAGGGTGCTACGCATTTTCGGTACCTGACCCCTTTTCCACAGCACCCAAAGTTTGAAGGGTGACAATGCGTTAGGAGTCCATGGGAGTTCGGATCACCAAATTACGAATCTCCGTCATGTCTTCCATTGCGAATCGAACTCCCTCTCGTCCCAAACCGCTGTCTTTTACTCCACCATACGGCATGTTATCGACGCGCCAGGAGGGCACGTCACCGATCACGACACCGCCAACTTCCAACGTGTCCCAGGCCTTCTGCATCTTGTAGAGGTCACGGGTGAAGATTCCGGCTTGCAGTCCAAAGACGCTATCATTGACCTCGGCGAGCGCGTCGTCAAATTCATCGAACCGGCTGAGAATCGCGACCGGACCAAAGGCCTCTTTGCAAGAGAGCGACTCCTGCTTGGGAACGTCCTCCAGCAACGTTGCCTCCAACATCGCGCCCTCACGATTTCCTCCGCACAGCAGCGTTGCGCCTGCGTCAATCGCTTGGTCAATCCAAGACGACAACCGCTCGGCTTCTCCCTCGGAAATCAGGGGACCGATGAAAGTGGTTTCCAGTTTTGGATCTCCGGCGACGAGGGCCTTGGTTGCTTGAACAAGTCGGTCTCGAAATTCATCGTAGAGACGGGTGTGAATGATGATTCGCTGGACGCCGATGCAGCTTTGACCGGATTGATAGAATGCTCCGACCAATACCCGTTGTACGGCATCCTCCAAGTCCGTGTCTTGATCAACGATGCACGCGGCATTGCCGCCCAACTCCAAGACGACCTTCTTTTTGCCGGCCTTTGACTTGAGATCCCAGCCGACTTGCGGCGAGCCCGTAAAGCTGAGCAGCTTGAGTCGCTCGTCGGTGGTAAAGGGTTCGGCCACCTCACGACTGCACGGCAAAATCGAAAAGGATCCTGGCGGAAGATCTGTTTCCGCAAGTACCTCACCGATGATCAGTGAGCCGATCGGCGTACGACTTGCCGGCTTCAAAACAAACGGGCACCCCGCCGCAATCGCCGGGGCTACTTTGTGGGCCGCAAGATTGAGTGGGAAATTGAACGGCGAGATGAATGAACAAGCCCCAATCGGAACGCGTTTCCACATGCCGCGGTAGCCACGCGCCCGGGCGGAGATCTCCAGATTCATGACTTCGCCGCCGATGCGTACCGACTCTTCGGCCGCAAGGCGAAACGTATCGATCAGTCGCGCCACTTCACCACGACTATCACGAATCGGTTTTCCGGCTTCGATACAAAGCACGCTCGCCAATTCGTCGGCGCGCTCTTCAAAACGAGCGACACAGTGATCGAGGATGTCCCGGCGCCGGTAGGGTGGCATCGCCGCAACCGGCTTGGCAGCGGAAACGGCGGCCGAGATCGCTTCATCAATCACCTTTGCGTCGGCGAGTGCCACATTGAATGCGACATCGCCGGAAAACTTGTCAGTGACATCCAGATCGGTGTTCGGCTGGCAAGCTTCATTCTTCAAAAAGTACGGGTAGCACGTGCGCATGGATCAGCTGACAACGAACCATTGAATCGACAGGAAATGGCAGAACGCCGCAGACACCACCAAAAGGTGCCAAACGGCATGCAGGTAGGGAGCACGATGATCGTTAAATAAAACGACGACGCCTCCGCTATACAGCACACCGCCGAGCAACATTCCCCACCCCAGTCCGGCGGGGACGCTCCCGTAAAGCGGGATCGACGGACACCAGCCTAGCAGCAGGTATCCAAGTGTGGCGACGTTATTGATTCGATGACGCAGGAAGAGCTTGCCGGCGATCCCGACTGCCGCGGCGATCCAAATGGCTGCCAGTAACCAGGGGCGAATCTCGGGACTCGCAAATCGAAAAATGATGGGTGTGTACGTGCCAGAGATCATTGCGTAGATCATGGCCTGATCCCATGAACGAAAGCGATCAAGCAAGGGTTGCCGCTGAACCGCATGAGAGAGCGTCGACGCCAAAAACGTCCCAAAAACAGATACGGTGTAGACGGCACAGGCGATCCCCATGGCAACGGATTTTTCGCGTCCCGCGACGATCAAAAATCCTCCCAGAATCAGCGTGGCAAGGCTTGCGAGTGCGTGTGTCGTCGCGTTCGCCCATTCTTCGCCGTTCCGGACCGGTGCATCGCTGGAGGTTGGCAGCTCGTTTCGCAAGAGAAAATCGCCTTTCGCTTCCGTTTGAGAATTTGTTAGTACCGGAATTGAGGAGTCGTCCTAGCACCCACGAACGCGGCATCGGCCAGGAATTGGACCCATCGTGTCGTCCGAGGGTGGCCGGAAGCCAGCATGACGGGTGTTTTTCAAAAAGATACCCGACGCTCGTTTTCCTCACATTGCCAACAGACCATTTACCGGGAGAAAGGCTTCGATGCTCCGTCCGAATCGTCGATCGTTTGCTGTGATTTGTACCGCTGCCGCCGTGACCGGCTTTACCGCTCCCGAGTCGTCTGCGGCTCCACCCAGTTTGCTAAAGCTATTCGGCAAGTCAAAGCCCATCGACCAAGCTGACTCTTACGTTCTGAGCAAAGAAGACGGTCCCTGGTTGCTGCTCGCGACCACGTTTGTTGGACAAGACTCCCAACAGCGTGCAGAACGAACCGCGATCGAAATCCGCAACAAGCTTCGTTTGCCGGCGTTCATCTACCGTGAGAAGTTTGACTTCACTGGGCCCGCCAGCGACGGCACCACGACGGGTCGCAAAGCACGTTATGCCAACCCTCACGAATACGAAGCCTACGCCGTCTTGGTTGGCGAGTACGACTCGGTCAATCATCGCAGCATCGAAAAGGACTTGGAACGTCTAAAGACGGCTCAGCTGGATGTCTTTGAAGATCCCAATGAGATCAAAGCGGAATTCAACACCGAAACACCCGCTTCAATGATCAAGACCTTCGGCCAAAAACTATTCCAGTCTCGCAAGGGGCACGGTCGTAATCCGGTCGCAGCCGCATTCGTCACGCGAAACCCGCTACTACCCGAGTCCTTTTTCGCGCAACCCGAAGTCGACTCGTTTGTGAAGCAATTAAACGAAGACGTGGACTACAGTCTGTTGCAAGCCGACGGCAAATTCACCGTTGTCGTGCGAACGTTTGGAGCCTGCGGAACGATCGTTGGAGCAAAAAACGAAGAGAAGTTCAAACCGAGTATTGATCGCCTGGACGACTTTGCGCGTCAAACCGCCAAAATGGTCCGCGCGTTGCGCAAGGATGGTGAGGAGGCCTATCAATTCCACGACCGTGATCGGTCGATCGTCACCATTGGGACCTTTGATTCTCTTGGCCGCGAACTGCCCGGTGGCGGATTCGAGTACAACCCGGAAATCCGTCGGGTGATGAACCAGTACAGCGCACTCAATCGCAATCACACCCAACGCATTCCCGGAAAGAGCGGCGTGACGGCCAACCACGTCGCAATGATTCCGTTTGACGTTCAGCCCACCCCGATTGCGATCCCCAAACTCGCAAAACGTGGCTTCCTCCGATAATCGTCTTCGTCAAATTCATTTTCGAGTAGGGCCGGTTCCCACGTTCCCACCGGCCGCTCGGATCAATGACTGTTGATTTAAGATCAGCCGGTCTTCTTCTTGGATCGCTTTCGAGTCGGCTTGGATTTTGCCATTTTGACGGGCACGTCCTGAGATTCGTCCGTCGTGTCGGTTGCCACGACGGCCTTCTTTTTGGCCACTTTCTTCTTGGTGGTTTTCTTTTTCGTCGCTTTTTTCTTTGCGACGGTCTTCTTTTTCGGTTCCGTGACGCTGGACTTTTTCTCAGGCGACTCGGCGACCTCTTGCACGGAATCCGTCGCTATCGGTTGTTCGGCGACCGAAGTCGAATGCAGCTCCCACCCTTTCTTGATGTTGGCTTCGATCATGGATTCGTGCAGCTGCAGGATCTGATCCGGAGAACTGGACACACGAACTTCGCGAGAAAGCGGCGCTTTTCGATTGGGGCTGAAATCGGTGTAGTGAAAGACGTAACCCAGGAAGTCTTCCGTTTCGGATTCCTTGTTCGTTGCCCAGCTCACGAACTTGCGGACCATCGTCTGTCCTTTGGCGGGCTTGGTGTAGACGTCACGACGAAGCACCTGACTGCGCGGCAGGGTGAGCTGCTCTGTATCGCGGTCCACCATCGCCACTTCCACACGTTGGCTGACCTGGTCGATTCGCACATCGTGGTGCAACGCGGATTTGTCTTCGCGGCTACGAACGAATTGTGGCGAGATGACGGCGGCGAGCGGCATGCGACGAACAGTTTCAAAACCTGGAGATCCGTCCTCTGCGAAACGCAAGACCATGCGGTTGACCGGACCGCCACGCGTGTTTTGCGAGATCAGGTCAAGGCAGCTGATTTCGATCACCCAGTCGGGACGAACCATTTGATACGCCACGTGATCCGAATTGACTTCGGCATATTCACTCTCAACGACCTTGTCTTTCAAATCACTCAGGAAGTCACGCCGTTGCTGGTCGCTGAAGCCACCGCCGACGCGGGCGAGGACTTGATAGGTTTGTTCACCTCGCATCACGCCAACCAGCAGGTCATGCAACATGCCTTCACGGTCCTCGGTCGATTCGGTGAATCCGAGGACAACGACGTCGAGCGTGTGACGAGGTTTGACTTTGAAGAGGCCCGCAACATCACTGCGAACGACCAAGCCCTCCGCGTCTTCTTTCTCAACCCATTTTGCAAATGCCTTTTGAATTTCTTCGGCATCGTTGACTTGCTTGGTTTCTACCGGGTGAACGCGAGTGCCGCCGGTAAACCAATCCTCGATTTGTTTCCATTTTGCGGCGTAGTCCGCCGGTGCTTCTGCGCCGTTGATCTCGATGATGTCAAAAACCGCGAATTGCAGTCGGTCCAGCTCTTCTTGTGATTGAGGTTGTCGTGCGATCGAGGTCACGTCGTGAACTCGCGACCGCCGTTGAGAATGGTGTGCGTACAGTTCACCCGCCAGAATCGCGGATTCGATGCCCGCTTGCTTGAGCATCTCGGCGGCTTCTTGCTGCCATGCAAGGCCGACTCGAACGGTCCCTCCCGGATTGATCGAGAATACTTCGCTGCCGCGCATCACCAACGCCGTGAATTCACCGTCGATCTTTCGGCTCAAAAAGTAGGCTGACTGCGGAATCCGCTGGCGAATTTCATCGCCATCGACGGGGATCATTCGCGATCCCGTGAGTCGACGGTAATCCTGGACCTTGGGCAGAATTTGTGGATCGGACAAAACGCTGGCGCTTGCGGAAGCGTACTCGCCGAGTTTGATTTCCATTCGAGCCGCATCGATGATCGCGGACTGTTCGGTGGCTTTTGGCATTATGATTCCTCCGACTCGGCGCGGTCCGGCGTTTTCAGTTCCATGTTCGAAAAGTGCAACAACAGGCAGTATTTTTCGCCATCGGTGCGGCCTTCGAGGAATCCTCGATAGGGTGTTGATCCACGACGCAGAATGAGCGGTTGATTGGATTTCGGACCCGCACCCAACAGCATGAGTGCGTTGCGTTCTTCCAGTTCTTTGGCCATCGCGAACAGGAAGTCATACGTCAGTCCGTTGATGTGCCTCAGCTGAACTTTTCCGCTCAAGACAAACTTGCGACACGCCTCCGCTTTATCGATGTAGACGCCCGACCATTTCAGCGGGCTCGCACCGGCCAAGTTCGGGTCGGCGAGTTTTCGCGGACGACGGTCACGTTGCGTACCGTCCGGATTACGAATGATCTCCCAGAACGAGACTTTGTGAATCAGCTCTTGATTCGGATTTACGTAAACACGCGACGTGTCGCTGAGCAGCTTGCCGGCCGACTCGAATTCGATCTCCGGATCACTTTCGATCAGCGCCGTTGCGATTTCGGGGACGCCGCCGTGGCGTTCTGCCAAAACGTCGACGCTGGTTTGTACGGTGGCTTTGACAACCCGCACACTCGATGCTTGCCGCCCCTTTGCATCCACCCAACGCACCCGCATCGGAGAACGAACGGTCTCCGTTGCGACCACCGCATCTCGCGATGCACTGTTGGCAATGTTGATTGCACCCAAGAGTTCGATCCCCAATTAAATCATGTCGAAATCCATGAGATCCATCTCGTCGGCTACGTCATCCTCGTCGACGCTGGTCGGCTGTTGCATGCCGATCATTTCTGCTTGGGTCGGATTCCCAACGGCCAAGAAGAGCTGATCGTCTTGTCCGAGCAAGAGAAAACCCGCATCCGCTTCCAACCCACCGCGGTAGCTGTATGGGAACGTAAAGATCGTTCCGCGCCTCAGTTCGGCATCCAGGTCCGCGTCGAGTTCATCGATCGCAAGGTGATACACCAGTCGAATGTTGTGGCTGAGGTACTGTTCGGCGGTCACGTTATCGAACAGCTTGATGGGTGCATTGAAGCTCGATGCGACGGGCTCAATCGGCTGGCCGTCGATGTCGACCGGCGTCAATTCAGACTTGTCGCACCAAAGACCATCCGCGTTGACGTATCCAAGTCCCGTCCCTCCGCGACCCACCACGGTGCAGCCATCGTCCGCGAGGGTCGCGAGTTCACAGCGACCGCCCGACTCGTCAAGCACTTCGGTTTCCTTGTACCCATACAGCTTGCTGCGATCGACCTTCTCGAGCGCAAACGAAAGTTCTTGATCGCCCCAAAGAAAAACCAGTGGTTTGGCCATGATTGCAAGCACGCAGCAAGGATTCGAAAAACACCAGATAAACCAGTCGGAACGGTCAGTTGTGTGCTAGCCAGCGACTGCGCCCACGAAAATGGAATCCGCGGGCTCCCGACCGTTCGCAGTCGAGTATAGTTTTTTTGCTAGCATACTTGTGTTTCTTTTTCCGCCGTTTCCGGCGGGTTGAGACCGTTACAAGCTTTGCTAACAGGCACGACCGGCAACCTCGGCGCACGTTGCGACCGCGGGAGGATCCCTTTCGGACGAGAAACCCCTGGCGGACGAGAAAAACGATGCGTGGTGATTCACTCACGATCGCGGATGCGGCTGAAAACGGCGTGATCTCATTGCAAGTCGCCTCCGTCGCCGGTGTCCGTCACTACAGTTTTTCGCTCGGCGAAGCTTGGTCCATTCAGGACATGCAGGCCGTCTTGGATGCCTGCTGGTGGTTTGAAAGAGAAGGCCAGGGTTGGAAGTTAACCGCAGATCGGCCCATCGATGAAATTGCCGATTGGATCTTCGACGTGACCCGACGGTTCGATTCTCCCGAACAACCGGACGACTCGTTGCGGGATGCAAAGGACGCGATCGAATCAAACCAAGCGGTGGGTTCTTTGGTTCCAAGCATCACTTGGATGGAAGTCGCTTGGCTGGATCTTTTCCTGCGCGAGGCGGTTGCAGACCAGATTCGATCCGCCGAAGGGACTTTTGTCGCGAGTGATCTTTGGAGCGACGCTGAGTGGGTGATCAAGCTTGATGCAACTCGCCGCGGCTTGATCGATGAGTTTCTCGCGAGTCGACGTCCGGTGAAGGCCCGAATGGCAAGCAGCGTATCGACTCGCAGCTCGTCTCATCGCACCGCGATTTGAATCAACCTTTTACAAGACGTTTCAAACACGGCGGAGGCTGATCCAAGATCGAAAAATAGCAAGAGAGTATTGCTACCCGTGTAAGGTCCGCCAGCCAATGCGGTATACCCTTGCGAAGTCACTTGCAAACGCACTTAACCAAATATTCGATCTATGACAGCCTCGTCCAAACTTCTGAAACCAGTATCAATCGGTGATCTTACACTCCGCAACCGTGTTGCACTCGCGCCGATGACGCGGGCCCGGGCCGGTAAAGAGCGTTTAGCCAACGCTCTGATGGCCGAGTACTACGCCCAGCGTTCTTCGGCGGGGCTCTTGATCACCGAAGCGACGACCATCTCGGAACAGGCCAACGGATGGAACGAGTCACCTGGGATTTACACGGACGAGATGGCGGAAGGTTGGAAGGAAACGACTGCCCGTGTCCATGCAACGGGAGGCACGATCTTTCTGCAACTCTGGCACTGCGGACGCGCCTCACACCCCGCTTTTCATGGCGGACAAAAACACGTGGCTCCCTCAGCGATCAAGATCGAGGGCGACCACGTTCACACTCCGGAGGGCAAGAAACCGCACGAGACGCCGCGCGCACTCGAAACGAGTGAAGTCGCTGGAATCGTCGATGACTACCGCAAGGCTGCCGAGCGCGCCATGGCGGCGGGTTTCGACGGAGTCGAAATCCATGGTGCCAATGGGTACCTGATCGATACTTTTTTGCAATCCAAAACCAACCATCGACACGATCAATACGGCGGTTCAATCGAAAACCGATATCGCTTCTTGGAGGAAGTCATCGCAGCGGTCAAAGCGGTGGTTCCTTCTCGCCGTATCGGTGTTCGACTGTCGCCCAATGGCGTGTTCAACGACATGGGGTCCGAAGATTTTCGCGAGCAATTTAGCTACATCGCTCAGCAACTCGACAAGCTCGATCTTGCGTATTTGCACGTAATGGATGGGCTGGGGTTCGGATTTCACGAACTTGGTGATCCACTGACACTCGCCGAGCTTCGTGACCTGTACCGCGGTGTACTGATCGGCAACGTGGGGTACAACCAGGCGACCGCAGAGGCGGCGGTTGACGCCGGAACTGCCGATCTGATTGCGATCGGACGGCCTTACATCAGCAATCCCGATCTGGTGGAACGTTACCAAAACAACTGGCCGCTCAACCCAGACGCGGACGTGAGTGACTGGTACAGCCCCCAGGGGGCGACGGGCTACACCGATTTTCCGATGTACTCCGCCAGTGACACTTCGTCGACCTGATTTCGGGCTTGCAAATCCACTTGAAGCCGGAGGCAGTGCTATTCCAGGGGTGATCGGGTTTCCTATACTCCATCAGTCCTCCCGCTCGTTCTCACGCTCCCAGCTGTCTTCAATGACCGACTCGAGTTCGCATTCCATCACCGTCTTGATCGAGAATCTCAAGAATGGTCGGCAAGACGCGGCCTCGAAATTGTGGGATCGATACTTCACGCGTCTCGTCAGTCTGGCTCATCAAAAACTGGGGAATGCTGAACGTCGAACGTCAGATGAAGAAGACTTGGCAATCGACGTGTTTCACTCGCTTTGCAGCGGTGCGGCCGAAGGTCGTTTCAATGAGTTGCAAACGCGAGATGATCTTTGGCCGTTGCTGATTGCAATCACCAGCCACAAGGCAGTGGACCAAATCCGCCGCCAGACGAGTCAGAAGCGTGGTAGCGGCGAAGTCCGTGGACATTCGCTGTTCAACCTCAAGGATTCGGAGACGAACTCGTTTGACGAATTGCTCGGAGATCGGCCGACACCCGAATTGATGGTGTCGATGAATGAGCAGTGCCAGCACTTGATTGGCTTGCTGCACGATGACAAGCAAAAGGAAATCGTAAGGCTGAAGTTGGAAGGATATCTCAACAAAGAGATCGCGGCAAAGATCGGCATCTCGTTGCGCTCGGTCGAACGCAAGCTTGAGTTGATTCGCGAAATTTGGCTTCACGAGTTGGACTCGGAAGCGTAACCGCTAGAAGAAAAAGTTGACCGAAAGGATGTGATTCATACCATCCAAACCGCCTTGTCGATTGATGAACTGGTTGAGGTATCCGATCTCCGTCCGAACGCGAGCGTTCTTGCACTTTTTGTAACCAACTCCGATGAAAGCACGGTTCTGGTCAAAGCCAGCATCGGCGCCCCAATCCGTGTCGTTGAGATGGAAGAAAGCTTCATCCCAAACGATCGCCGACCATTGCGGGCAATCGCTCAAGATCTTTTGAGCTCGCGCGAGTTGTCGCCAACGCAATCCGACGTCATCTCCCGTTTCGATCCAGCGTTGTTCAAATCGACTTCGATGAAGGAATCGCCAGTCTTCGTGTGATGGAGCGGCCGTCCATTGCTGCCAAAAACGATGCTCATCGAAGTCGTCACCGGTGATCGGCGACGTTCGAATCCAGCCATAACCTGCCCAGAGTGCTTGCTGATCCGCAAAGGCAAAGCCAAGTCCCGGTCGGATGATACTTTGATTGAATCCGCCCGAGTCGTCTCGCAGTCGATAATGCGCGTCGAACCACCATCGCAGTTTTGCGTCTTCGCCAAGTGAATCGAATTTGCCATTGCCCAATGCGGCGAACCACAGCCCCGTATCGTCGAGGGTCTGTGCCCTGCCCGAATTAACAACACCGAGGCACATGGCTGCCACGAATAAGCAGGTCTTGAAAAAGCGCATCCGATCGCTCGCAAAAAGTTGTGGTGGGAATCCGAGTTCCACATCGATCGACG
>JBCBOO010000178.1:0-13768 GCA_039821235.1 Planctomycetota bacterium | reverse complement strand
ACTCGACCGCGAAATCGTGGGCGGGACTGCAACGTCGATCGGTCGAGTTGCTTGATGAATTGATTCGTGCGATTTCCGCCAATCAGAATTCGGCGAGTGCCACCATGACGGAATTGGTGGGGCAAGGCATCGTTGACATCGACTCCAGCCTCGATGCGACGTATCGACGTGTCGGTTTCCTTGCTGGCAGCGATCTCCCGCCCGAGTCGAATCAGCAAGTCCAACTTCGTCGTGAAGTCAGCCGCGAAGCGAAACGGATCGAGAATCAATGCAAGCGGCTTCGGGATCTGGTCCAAGCCCGCCTCGCCCTCACGCATGCCGCCTCGATGTTTGCCGATGTCATGTCACTTCGCCGAAACGTCGATCGATTGATCGAACAACCTCCGCAGGCTCGCACGGCACGCTATGCCAATTTATTACTGGGCCAGTTTGTAGAGATTGATCGTCTGTTTGATGACTACAAAGATCAATTGCCAGCACGCGTCCTCCAGCATTTGCGAGGCGAGCATTGGTCGAGATGGTCCCAGCGATGGGCCTTGAGGCTACAAGTACTGGCGGAGGAGAACGCCGGGGGTGCTCAGTTCGCGAGTGTTCTTCGCACACTCGCCAAAGAACTGGAAGACAAGTCACAGCAGGTGATCGAGAATAGCAGTTTTGACAATGCGATTCGGCATGGTCGTGATCTGCGAAAGGAAACTCGTTTCCTGGCGGACCTAACCGAAGCCTTGGGGAATGCGGGGCGCAAGTGGAGCGAAGTGGATGAAAAAACCAAATCGAATCGCAATGCCGAAGACGCTGCGGACTTGGGGTTCCTGACTCGCTGGCACAGGCTCAACTGGGACGTCGAAAAGAAACGATTGCTGACCCGTGTCGCGGGTCAAGAACGACTGCACCGAGCCGCCACCACTGTTGACCTCGAGTACGCGTCCGATCTCGGATTGTTTTCGAGAGCGCTGCGTAACGTGACCCGAGATGGCTACAACGGGTATGGCGAACAATCGGCGGCGGAGGTTTTCGACGGTGTCATAAGAGCGATCGCAGTCTTGCAAGCGAGCAGCCAATTTGCAGGTGTCAGGCGAGATCTGCTGGCGATGGCGGAAGGCGAACGCGTGGACGACGACTCACCGTCTCGCAAAGTTTTTCATCTGCTCTGGTACCGGATGATGGCACCACGTTTGGAACTCGGGATTCGGCACATCGGTCGTGGAAAAGTCGACTTTGAACGCCAAGTTCGCATCCTGGATGAGGTTCGATACAACGAAGACCATCGACAAGTCGAATCACGGCTTGATTCGCGGCGCTGGCGGAAAGACCCAATGGTGTCGGCGGTCAAACCAATGGAGATGCTGGCAGCCGATCTCGAAACGGGATGGAAGTCACTTGCGGACGTTCGTGAGACCGCACGGAAAACACTTCGCCGGTACGTTCTCGATGTCGCCGAGCAGGCCCAGCAAGCCGCCGAAGCCGCACGCGAAGCGGCCCAAGAAACCGACCGCCGTGCCGATGAGTCAGCGTCCGCCTTGGAAGACGTCCAACCGAAACAGGAAGACGCCATCGAGCAAGCGATGGAGACCATGGAGTCGCTGATCGACGAAGCGAACACGACCGATCTCTTGGATGCGGAACAGCGTGAACGTGCTCGCGACGCCGATGCCGCGGCGGAGCTGATTGCCGAAGCCGCCAACCAAGCCAAAGAGGCAATTGAGCAAGCCGAAAGTGCTGTAAGCGACGAGACCAGGTCCGAAGCCAGCGAACGCGCCGAAGCGGAATTGAATGAACTGGCCGAGCGTCTCGAAAGTACCGCCGAACACTTCGAGAAACTCCAAAATGGGCAAGATGTCTCCGAGTCACGCGAGGCGTTGCGTGAGGCGGAAGATCAACTGCAATCCTCGCTGGAGGAACGTTATGACCAAGCCGAAGCGATGGCGGAAAAGGCCAAGCAAGATCCTCGCGAACTGCTCAGGCAACTCGAGGAGGAGCTAAAGACGAACGAAGCCATGCAAGGCGAGCTGAGCGAGATCTCCAAAGACCTCGTGGACGAGGCCGCAAAGACGCTTCGGCAAGCTTCGGAAGACGAAACACGTTTGGAACGCCGACTCGAAAATGAAGACCGCAGTTTCGCAGAACGAAAACGCCAGCAACGTGCCCTTCTCGATGGGATGTTGCGCCGGACGAGAACGTTGAGCGATATTACGCTGCAGAGTGTGGCGCGGTCTGCAGAACGTTCGGGCAAAGAGGCCGGCGGCACCGAGTTGCGAAAGGCGGTCGACGAACTGAGAAATCAAACGCGTGATGTCGCGGAGCAAGCCGAACGGGCTGCGGGAGGTGATGCGACCATGCAAGAAATTCAATCCGCCAGCAAAACGTTGGGCCAGCAGCTCGAAAGTGCGCGAAAAGCCACCGAGCGACTCGCCACCAAGCTGGATCAGATGAGTCAGCAATCGGTCCATGAGGATTCCAAGAAACGCGATCGAGCCGATCGGGATATGCGTCGCGAACAAAACCAGCTGCGCAATGACGAGCTCAAGGCGATTGATCAACAGCGTCGTGATTGGCAGAATGCGGAGCGTGATGCGCGACAACGAGTTCAATCGGCGGACAAATCACGTCGAGCAGCAGAGCAAGCTCGCAAGAACCTTGAAAGCCGACTCAGCAAAGACCCAGAAAACCAATCGCTGCAGAACGAGAAAGCTCGTCAGCAGGAACGCGAACTGCAAGCGGAACGGGCCGCCAACCAAGCGCGCGAGACGGAGTCGCTTGCAAAGCAGCGTTCCAACGAACGCAACGAGCGCGCCAAAGAACTTAATCGTCAACGGATGGAACCGCTCGCGCGTCCCAACCCGGCTGCCGAATTCGGTCAGCGCGTCGCGAGCCAAGCGGCGGAAAGCATGGGCGATTTGGCGCGGGAATTGTCGGAGCTTGCCGGTGATGCGTCCGTTCGCAACGAATTGAAGCCGCCAAAGGAAACCGCCGAAAACCTCGAACGGATTCAATCCTCCATTAAGGAGGACGTGGAGGACGTCGCACAGGACTTGGATCGTGCCTCGCGTCACGAATCGCGACTCGAGAAACCCGAACTTGCCGAGGCGTTGTCAGAGGCCGCCGAACAAACCCGCCAGCAAGCGGGTCAAAAAACGGAACAAGCCGAAGCCGCCCTTGCCGAGACGGTCGACGACCCCGACGTCGGCTCCGCCGCGGGCGATCAGATCCGCGATGCCGCCGAAGCGCTCGCCGAGCAAGCGGATCAACTCGAGCAACAATTTCAGGGTGGCAAACAAACGGGCCCAAGTCAGCCTTCACCACAAGACGATTCGCCGTCATCCCAGTCCGGCGCTGGTGATCCGCAGTCGTCCCAAGCGAACACACGAGCGGACCCGACACAGGCGCCGGGGAAACCAAGTGGCCAAAATTCCAATCCTGCAGAATCGAATGCGAATGCCGCATCTCCCCCGGCTGATGCAAACGCCCCGAGCCCCGAGGAGATGGCGCGGACGCTGGATGAACTGGATCGTTCTCTAACGGAGCAGTCCTCCAGAAGTGAATCACCGTCGCCGGATCAAATCGAAACCACTCCGAGCGAAACTCAGGCGGGGACCCAGCCGAATTCCAAACCGTCGTCTTCCGATCAGCAGAGCGGAAATCAACCGCCTCAAAAATCATCGCAGAGTCAAATGCAAGGCTCCGCCGATTCGCAGGGGAGTTCGTCGCAGTCGTCACCCGGTCAAGCGATCGATGCTTCACCGACGTTGGCTCAGATGCTGGAATCGATGCGGCAGCAGGCGGCTCGCGAGCGAATGAAACAGCTGCAACAAGCCAAGTCGGGCGATCTTCAGGAAGGATCCGCCACACCCGAAGGGCCGTCGGAGGCCGGACAGGGCGAGCCTCCCGAGGGTTCAAATGACGTTCGATTGTTGGAGGATGCATTCTCCGACTCCGCCTGGGGAGCGCTCCGCGAACGCGAATCCAATGACGATACCCAAGGCCGATCTTCAAGGCTGCCCCGCGGTTACTCCAATGAGATCCAAGCCTATTTCAAAGCGATCGCGCAGCGTGCGGCGGAGGAAAAGGAATGACCTGCTCACGACGTCATTGCCTTTCGTCACTTGCGACCATGGGTATGCTTGGTACGGCTTTGGGGCCGATAAAGTCAGCCTGGTCGCAAGACGATGTCTCGCTGGACAACCTCTATGTCCGCGACCGTTTGGATGAGGCGTGCGACCTGGCGGTTTCGTTCCTTCTAAAAGCACAGCGACCGGAAGGTTCCATCAGCGATCGTGGACACGCGATCGCGCTTACCTCTTTGGCGATCATGGCGCTCGCGTCGGTCGGTGTCGAACCGGGAGAGCCGGGCGAACGAGGCCGGGCCATGCGAGCCGCTCTGGACTTTGTGTTGCAGGACGGCAACCAGATGGAGTCCGGCTACTACGGTGATCGGGACGGTTCTCGAATGTACGGTCACGGCATCATCACGCTCATGCTGACCGAGATGCTGGGGATGGGAGCCACCGAGGAACAGAATCGTTTGATTCACGAACGCCTGGAAGCCGCACTGCGACTGCTGCTGTCCTCGCAAAGCGTGTCGAAGCCCAGCAAGTTCCAAGGCGGCTGGAGATACGCGCCCGGGTCGACCGACAGTGATTTGTCGGTCACGATTTGGCAACTGATGGCGCTTCGTTCTGCGAAGAACGACGGCATGAAAGTTCCGGCGGAAGCAATCGAGTCCTCATTGGGCTACCTTCGTGAGTCCTTTACGGGACGAAGGTTTGATGACGGAACGAAAGCCGGGACCGTTTCTGAAGGCGGATTCAGCTACACTCCCGGGCAGTCGCGGCCGACGTTTGCCATGACGGCCGCTGGGTTGTTGGCCATGCAAGTTTGTGGGCAATATGAAGCCCCGGAAGTTGCCGCAGCGGCGGATTGGTTGCTTGCCCATCGACCCAAATCAAAAGAGCGTTACCTCTACTACGGGCTTTACTATTACGCCCAAGGTATCACCAATACGGTGGCAAGCATGCCGAGGAATCCAATCGAATCGTGTCGTCGGTGTTATTGCCGACGCAGCGGCGAGACGGGTCGTGGCTTGCACCCGGTCC
This sequence comes from Planctomycetota bacterium, assembly GCA_039821235.1. Classification (GTDB taxonomy): domain Bacteria; phylum Planctomycetota; class Planctomycetia; order Pirellulales; family Pirellulaceae; genus Stieleria. The sequence continues at coordinate 8,675 of JBCBOO010000178.1, read as the reverse complement.
CGAAGAACGAAACGTGGGCTTCGTCTACTCCACATCGCTTGCGATCTTGTCTTTATCTGTTCGCTTTCACTACCTGCCGATTTATCAACGATGACACGTCTCTTCACGGATGATCCCGCAACCATCGGCGATGTCGAACCACTGGACATGTTGGTCGTCGCGCCCCATCCCGATGATGCGGAAATCGGCATGGGAGGCACCATCGCCAAGATGATTCGGCAGGGCATGCGGGTCGGCATTCTGGACTTAACGAGCGGCGAACCCACGCCCCACGGCAGCGAATCGCTCCGGCGCGAAGAAACCAATCGCGCGACGGAAATCTTGGACGTCACTTGGCGTGGAAACGCGGGCCTGATCAATCGAGAATTGCAGCACACCTTGGAAGCCCGGCGGCACGTCGCCAGCTACTTTCGAATGCTGCGTCCGAAGTGGATTTTTGCACCGTACTTTCATGACGCCCATCCGGACCATGTGGTCGCGACGGAACTGACCGAGGCGGCCCGGTTTTACTCCAAGCTCAGCAAGACCGACATGCCCGGGGAACGTTTTCATCCCGAGCGGCTCTACTACTACTTCTGCGTCCACCTGCGACTGGCGATCGACCCCAGTTGGATCGTCGACATCAGCGACACAATGGATCAAAAGATGGACTCCGTGCGAGCCTATGAGAGCCAGGTGATCACGGGGCGACCGACGGAACCACCAACGATGGTGGACCGAATCGAGATCGAAGCGGCTCGTTGGGGAAACCTGATCGCACGACGATACGGAGAGCCGTTTGTGACCAAAGAGCCGCTCGCCCTGACCTCCCTGCGGGACGTCATCTAAGCCTGTTTTGGGCAAAAAAGCAGCCAACAAAGTCGGTCGACGAGAAGACTCTCCGGTTTGTCGCCGAACTGTAGGTGGTTCGTCCAATGTGGCCCATCGAACGCGACCTTCAACTATCATCGGGGACCTGGCAAACTCGAATCGACGCACCCGCGAAGTATCGCTTCGTTCGAGTGAGCCGCGGATCGTCTGACGCCCGTCTGACGCGTTCCCTTACTCGTGGATTTGTTCGTCCATGCCCCAATCGCCCAACCCATCGAATTCGGCTGCCAGCTTGCAGCATCGCGCCGACAGTTCGCAATTTGTGGCATTTCAATTGGATGACCAACAGTACGCGTTTCCTATCGAAAGGATTCGCGAAATTGTCATCCTTCAGAACATCACCCCGGTCCCTCAAGTGGCCGAACATGTCGATGGCGTGACAAATCTGAGAGGCCAGATCATCCCCGTCGTTCAGCTACGCTGCCTGTTTAAACTGCAGCGGCGGCCGGATGACGAGGAGACACGGACGATTGTCGTCCAAGTGGGAGATCGAATGATCGGATGTACCGTCGATTCGGTCAGTCGAGTGCTGAGGCTTCCGCACTCTGAAATCCAAGAGGCACCCGAGTCGATTGTCGCCGCGGCAGATCATGCGATTGCGGGTTTTGCCAGGCTCGACTTGAACGCCGATTCAAAGACCGCCGACGATCCGGAACTGATCATTCTGTTGGACGTCGACAAGTTGTTGCGAATCGATCATCTGCAAGCTGACGTCCAAGTCGCCGCATCGACACGTGCCGCACAGCTTGCCCAATCTCCGAGTACTTAACGAACGCATCGTTGCAGCATCATGCCGAAGAAAAAAAAGTCCAAGAAGAAACGTAAGCCAGTCGCTCAAGAAACGGAAACGTGTGTCAGTCCGCAGATGTTTGCCGAGATGCTTGGCAAGCTGCAGGCGATCGAAAAGTCACAGGCGGTGATCGAGTTTGCGATGGACGGGACGATCCTGACTGCGAATACGAATTTCCTCAATGCGATGGGATACACCCTGGCGGAAATCGAGGGTAAGCATCACCGGATCTTTGTTGACGCCGAGACCGCCGCCTCCATCGAATACCATCAGCTCTGGCAATCCTTGAACGAAGGCCAGTTCATCATGTCCGAGTTTCGCCGGGTTGGCAAAGGAGGACGTGAAGTCTGGATCGATGGGACGTACAACCCAATCTTCGATGAGGATGGCAGCCCCGTCAAAGTGATCAAGTTTGCAAAAGACGTCACGGAGCGTGTGCAGCTGCAGCGAGAGGCCGATGAGCGGCATGAAGCGGCACAAGCACTTACGAAAGAGATCATTGCCTGTGCGAATGAATTTGCCGAAGGCGCTCGTGTGATCGCCGAAAGCAGCGCGATGCTCTCCGATGGCGCACAGTCGCAAGCCGCTTCCACGGAGGAGATGACGGCATCGGTGGATGGTCTCACCGAGTCGATACGATTCCTCTCGGAAATGACCACCGAAGCCAAAGATGATTCGATGGCGACGACTCAATTGGCCGTCGAAGGGGGGAACGCCGTCGGGAAAGCCTTGTCGTCGATGCATCTGATCGAAAAGTCCAGTGACCAAATTTCAGAGATCATTCAAGTGATTTCCGAAATTGCGAGCCAAACGAATCTGCTGGCGCTCAACGCCGCAATCGAAGCGGCTCGCGCAGGGGAACACGGTTTGGGCTTTGCCGTCGTCGCGGACGAAGTCCGAAAACTCGCCGAACGCAGCAGCGAAGCGGCCAAGGAGATCACGACACTGATTCGCGAGTCGTCGAACCTGGTCCACGAAGGTGCGGAGCTTTCCAAGCGGGCGGGCGATTCGCTGTCTGAGATTCTTGCGGCCGTGGAGCAGCAATCGAGCCGAATTCTGGAAGCCTCCGAGCAAACGGACATGCAGGCCCAAAGCGCCAGCCAAGTTCAGACTGCGATCAAAGCAATTTCGGACACCACCGAGTCCAATGCGGCGAGCAGCGAAGAGTTGGCGGCCAGTGCCGAGCAATTGACGGCACAGGCACGCACGCTGCAAGACCTGGTTTCCAAGTACAACATCGCATGATTTGATGGATCAACTGCGTCCACCTCAATTCGCTCGATTCCAGAAACTCGTTTACGCTCACAGCGGTATTCGACTGGATCAACGGAAACTCACCTTACTGACCAGTCGCGTTCGCAAACGTCTCCGTGCGACCGGAATGGAAGATGTCGATGTCTACTATGATTATGTGACGTCACGTGGTGGCCGGACAGAGTTGGCGAGTCTCTTGGATGCGGTGACGACGAATGAAACCTCCTTTTTTCGCACCCAAGAACACTTCACTTGGTTTCAAGAAACCTTCTTGCCGGAACGAATCGCTGACAAGGCGAACGCAAACAGTCCGGCTCGATTGCGTCTTTGGTCGGCTGCCTGTTCAAACGGCGCCGAGCCCTACACGTTAGCATTCACGCTCTATGAAATGCGACATCGATTCACTGGTTGGGACACCTCGATTCTGGCCACCGATTTAAGTGAAGTGTCTCTCAAACAAGCTCGTTCAGGTGAATATCGTGGCCGTATCATGGAAGGGTTGAGCGACGAACAACGCAGCCGCTTCTTTAAACCTGTCGCGGGAGGCGATGAGACGTTTCGCGTGAAGGATTCGCATCGTTCCTTGATCACATTTGCCGGGCACAATTTGATGGAGCCGCTGCAGTCACCGCTTCAACCATTCGACTGTGTCTTCTTGCGAAATGTGCTGATCTACTTTGATTACGAATCCAAACAGACCGTCATACGCAACGTTGTCAATGCGATGGCGAGCGGTGGTTACTTGGTCGTCGGCCCCAGTGAGGGCGTTTACGGAATGCATCAGCCGTTACTCAAACGATCAACCTTCTTGTATCAAAAGGAGGCTGCTTCCTGATGAACGCCTCCGGAAATCAGGGTGACTCCATGTCCGAAGAAGACTTCTCGGACTACCTGCCCATCTACTTAGACGAGACGGAAGAACAACTCGACGACCTCGTCGAGACGATGTTGGCACTCGAGGAAGACCCCAACGATGAAGCTTCCTTGCAAACGGCATTTCGGCTGTTGCACTCGATGAAAGGCGCATCCGGAATGATGGGCTTGGACCAAATCACGGTTCTGACCCATCATTTGGAGACCCGTTTCGAAAGATTGCGTTCGGGGAGTCTTCAGCTTGATCGCGTCACGATGAACTTGACGCTTCGTTGCATTGATTTTCTAAAAAAGTGTAACGGACAAGTTCGCCGTGGCGAGACGATCTCCACGCCGGAACAGTTACTCGAAGAGCTTCATCAATTGGAAGAAGCCTCGGAACGCGAGCTAGAAACACTCGCGGAGGTCGCCGGGGTCTCCGACATCATCGCTGAAATCACTGGCTCTGATCCCTCCGAGTCGATCGAACGATCGGAGCAAGCAACTCGCGATGAGCTGCTCCAACTTGAACCAGAGGGACTCGAAGACGAAGACGAACCGGAAACAACCTCCGAGGGTTCAAGCAACGTCTTTCACCTCGTCATCCAGTTCACTCGTGATGACTCGGCAGAGCAACGTGACGTCCAACATGCCGAGTCGTTTTTGGATGCGATCGTTCGTCTTGGAAATGTCTTAGCGACTCGCCCAGAGAGAATGGAGCTCAACACCGAGTTCGAGGACCAGCTGGACGTGATTTTGGATTGCGACTTGGAACCCAACGCGCTTTGCAGTGCCGTCGTCGCCTTGTCACAGGAACTTCAACGAGTCGAAATATGCGTCCCGCGCGATTCCAATGCACCACCACTGGTCATTTGGCAACGCGCTTCGTCGCCCGATGAGTCGCTGACGGAAAAAGACGACGTGGTCGAAAAGCAGGAGGAGGTCGAAACGCGACCGCTTGAGACACCGGCGGGGAGCCAACCGGCCGAGTCAACGGGATCTCCACAGAAGCAAAAGCCGGAAACGACGGCGTCTCAAACCGCCAGACCCACCGAGACGATGCGCGTTGAGATCGGCCGCTTGGATCATTTGATGAATCTCGCCGGTGAACTGGTTGTCAACCGAGCGCAATTCGCACAGGTCGCCGAGGACTTGTCCGCCGCGTCGACCATTTCTCGGTTTCGTGGGAATTCCGATCGAGTCTCGCGAACACGTGACTTCTGCGACGCGCTTGAGCAGGCGTTGTCGGCGATTCGGGACGGGCAGACTCCCGATGCCCAGTTGCATGAGCGATTGGGTGAGGGTTTAAGTTGGATTCGCCATCAGGCCGAGCTTTGGGAAACCGGTCGCCCGGGTTTCAACCGGCTCGAAGAAGCGATCGACCAACTTGCGCGGATCAGTGACTCACTCCAGCGAGGCGTCTTGGGGACTCGAATGGTTCCGATCGGACCGCTGCTGAATCGGTTCAAACGCGTGGTTCGCGACCTTTCCCTGCAATTCGGCAAAGAAGTTCGATTAGTGATCGAAGGCGAGACCACCGAACTCGATAAACGTATGATCGATGCGCTGAGCGATCCGATCACGCATCTGATACGCAATTCACTGGATCACGGATTGGAGTCAGGTGATGAGCGGCAGTCCGCCGGCAAGCCGGAGTGTGGTACCATCGTGCTCTCCGCTCGTCACAGCGGAAATCAGGTTTCAATCGTTGTTCGGGATGACGGCCGCGGCATCAGTGCCGACCGTATTCGGGACTCGCTGGTCCGCAAGGAAGTCATGAGCCGAGGCCAGGCGGATGGCCTTTCGGATGATGATGCGATCGCATCCATCTTTCATCCTGGTTTTAGCACGGCCGCGTCGGTGACCGATATTTCGGGTCGCGGCGTCGGCATGGACATCGTGAAAGCCACCATTACCGAACTCAATGGTACGATCGATATCGAAACCTCGGTCGGGCACGGCACGACGTTTACGATCCAGTTGCCACTGACCTTGGCGATCATTGGCAGCCTGCTGATCCGAATCGGACGCGTGACTTTCGCGGTCCCCAAAGATGACGTGCGGGAAATCGTTTCCGTTCTTCGGAACAAGATCGTGAGTGTTCATGGAAAACGAACGTTCGAAGTGCGAGGCTCGTACTTGCCATTGATTCGAATCACGGACGTGCTGGCGTTTCATGACCCGGCCGCATGCCAAGACGCCACCGCATCACCCGAGACGGACAAAGGCGAGATAGAAATCGCGATCCTGCAGACGGGTGGCAAAACCATCGGATTGGAAGTGGATCAGTGTGTGGGCAGCCAGGATGTGGTGATCAAATCGCTTGCCGAGAACCTGACTTACCTGCCCGGACTTGCAGGCGCCAGTATCCTTGGCAATGGTACTGTTGCACTGATGCTGGATGTCGCATCATTGCCCCGACTTCTTAATCGCAACTCAACCCCGGCGGCGACCTCTGTACCGCCATCGGGTGAAACCTCCAACGGAAATTCTTGATGAGCACCGTCACCACGGTTCCCATCGGAGAGATTCGCATGGCGCGCCGCGTCGGTGTGCTGCGGACTTTGCTGGGATCCTGCGTTGGCGTTGCGCTCTATCACAGACCCACTCGCACGGCCACCTTGGCCCACGCGTTGCTCGCGGACTCCTCGGCCAGTTCTGGTTCGAAAGGGACTTCATTCGGAAGGTCGCAACCGGGACGCTATGTCGACACTGCGATTCGCGAGATGCTGCGCAAAATCAAGGTGGACGCTCGAGCCGTTGGCGACGTGGTTGCGCATCTCGCGGGCGGTGCCGAGATGCTTGCCGCCGGGCCGGCCGAATCCGTCGGAGAGCAAAACCAAAAAGCCGCCCTGGGTTTGTTGCACCACTTACGAATCGAATTGGTCTCGGAAAACTGTGGCGGCCGTCGAGCTCGCCGAATGACGATCGATGCATCGGATGGGCGAGTCCTCATTGAGACCATTTCAGTGACGGAACTTCAGCGGGAGACTGGACATTGAGCAGCCTGTCTCCTCACATTCCCCTGACGAGCTCGCGTCTCCGCGTCTTGGTTGTCGATGATTCCGCACTGTATCGGCAAACGGTCTCTCGCGTTTTGGCGGACTTTTCAGATGTGGAAGTCGTAGGGATCGCCAAAGACGGTTGCGATGCGATCGAGAAGGTTCAAGCGTTGCAGCCCGACTTGCTCACGCTGGATGTGGAAATGCCCAACATGAATGGGATCGAAACACTCCGTGAAATGAAACGGCTGCGGACCTCGGCGCGAGCCATCATGTTGAGCAGCCTTACCGAGGCCGGTGCGAAGGTCACCTTGGACGCTCTGTTTGAAGGTGCGTTCGACTTCATTCAAAAACCAACCGGCGGACTCGTTTCATGTCGCGGCGAACTATCTGACTCCTTGCGTGAGAAACTGGATGCGTTCCAGTCTCATCAACAGCGGACACGTGAACTGACTCAATCAGCCTCCTCACTCGCTTCCAATCCGGTTGTCACCAGTGCCGTGAATCCCCCGCTGGAAACACCAGCTTGCAAGTTAGTGGTGATTGGACTTTCGACCGGGGGCCCACAAACGCTTCGACACGTGCTGCCACGACTGGACGCCGACTTCCCGGTTCCCGTTATCGTTGTCCAACACATGCCGGCACGTTACACCAGCGCGATGGCATCGCGGCTGGATGAGACTTGTGGACTGGCGATCCGTGAAGCCGCCGAGGGTGATTCACTGCGTCCCGGAGGAGTCTGGATTGCACCCGGTGGGCAGCACTTGAGAGTCTACCGATCGGCGGGGCTGCCGACCTTGCAAACGACGATGGATCCCGCCGAACACAGTTGCCGTCCCGCAGTCGACTACACGCTTCGATCCTGTGTGGAAGTCTACGGTGGTGGAATCTTGTCGGTGATTTTGACCGGGATGGGACGGGATGGGCAGAGCGGTTGCCAAGCCGTCTGCACCGCCGGTGGTACCGTCTTCGCGCAAGACGAATCCACGTCGGCGGTCTTTGGAATGCCCAAAGCGGTCATTGATGCGGGACTTGCCAGTCGTATCTTGCCGCTCGGCAAGGTTGCTCCCGCGATCATGCGTCATGTCCATCGGCATGCCGTTCGCCGTTCTTCTTCTTAGTCTACAGATTGAAAACCATGACGGATTCCGAAGCCGTGAATGTCTTGATCGCGGAAGACAACCGTTTGCAAGGGCGCGTCTTGCAAGATCAGTTGCGGAAAGCCGGATTTGACGTCCGTTGGGCGGAGGATGGCGCGGCCGCGTTGGAAATGGCGCGCGAGCAAGCGCCCCAGGTCATCGTTTCGGACATCGAGATGCCCGTGATGACGGGACACGAGTTTTGTCGCGCGATCAAGTCGGATGCGCAGCTTCGCTCTATCCCGTTCATCTTGCTTTCAACGCTGGCCGAGCCGGAGGATATCATTCGTGGCTTGGATTGCGGTGCGGACAATTATGTCACCAAGCCTTACCGGATGGCCTATTTGATCCAGCGGATGGAATCCTTGCTGCAGACATCGATTCAACATGAGGACGATGTACTTGAGCTTCAAGTCACGCTCGCCGGGCAACCCTACCGGGTGAAGTCAGGACGACAGCAAGTACTGAATTTGCTGGTGTCGACGTTTGAAAATGCCGTGGAGAAGAATCAGGAGTTGCTGCGTTACAACGAGGAACTCAGTGTCGCCAAGGAGCAGATGTCGAAATGGAATCGCAAGCTGGAATCACTCAATGCACGGATGACAAGGGATTTAGAGACCGCAGCAAGAATCCAGCACTCGTTGCTCCCTTCCGAGTGCCCGTCGCATTCGAAGCTGGAATTCGCCTGGCGATATGTCCCCTGTGACGAACATCGCGACATGATCTTGGTCCAGCTGAAACACATTCAGAAAGTCGCCCGCGAGTTCA
>JBCBOO010000177.1:0-13839 GCA_039821235.1 Planctomycetota bacterium | reverse complement strand
CAAAAGGCCGTCCTGAAGCTCGACAACGCTGACTTTGGTGCCGAGGTTGGCGTAAACCGTTCCCATTTCCAGACCGATGTAGCCACCACCGACGACCAACATGGTTTCGGGGATGTCCACGAGAGCCAGCGCGCCCGTGCTGTCCATCACGCGATCACTGCCGATATCAAAGGCGGCGGGCATCGCCGGGACGCTGCCGGTTGCAAGGATGCAATGATCGAAGGTCAGTTGTCGTCCTTCAGGAATCGACTCGTGATCGCCTTCGAGCTGTAGCGTGGTCGAATTGACGAACGAGCCGCGTGCCTGGATGACCGTCACATTGCGTCGCTTGGCCAAGTTACCGAGGCCGCCGGTGAGGTTGCTGATCACCTGATCTTTTTGGGCGCGGACTTTGTCGACATCGATGGCGGGCTCGCCGGGATAAACGACGCCCCATTTTTCGCGTAGATCGTCGACCTCATGCATGACCTTTGCGACGTGCAGGAGGGCTTTGCTGGGGATGCAACCGCGGAGCAGGCAAGTGCCGCCGAGCCGAGGTTCCGCTTCCACGATCGTGACTTCAAGGCCTTCGTCGGCCGCAAGAAAGGCTGCCGCGTAACCGCCGGGGCCACCACCAAGAACAACAACGGGACTGTGCATCTTACGTCTACTTGTCGAGCGAGGGAGATCGGGATGAACGTGGCCGTCGGTTGAACCAACGACCACCTTCATGAGGAACCGATCGGGCGACCGCAGAACCAACCGGGCCATTGAGCGGCCCGTGCCGGTTAGGTCGAAAACGTCGAGAACGAATTGTATTCGCTACCGGACTATCGAGACAGGAATTCGACGACAGCGTTTGCATCTACTGGCAAACTAATGTCGCTCGTTCCGGGCAAGCCCAACATCGTTGCCTTCAAGTTTTCGCTGTCGAACGAGATGAAGTCGAGGGCGTCCGGGGCTGCGTTGGCGATCACGCCGCGGTAAAGGTTTTTCAGATTCTCGCGATTTTGGACTTCGACGATGTCGCCGGGACGCAAGATGTAGCTGGGCTTGTCGACCTTCACGCCGTTGACGCGAAAGTGGCCGTGAGCGATGCCCTGGCGAGCTTGGGGGCGGGTTTTCGTGAATCCGACTCGTCGGACCAAGTTGTCCAGACGACGTTCGCACATCAACAACAGCTGCTCACCGGTGTTGCCCGCCTTGCGCGACACGGCCTCAAAGTAACGACGTAGCTGCCGCTCGCCCAAGCCGTAGTAGTGCTTGATCTTCTGCTTTTCCATCAACGCCAACCCGTAGTTACTTGGCCGGCGGCCACGTACATGCATCCCGGGGGGCGTGTTTCGGCGGTCAAGCGCCCGAGCGGCACCCGCTGTCTCGTAGATGAGCGTCCCGAGTCGACGATTGACACGTGCTTTTGGTCCGGTGTATCGAGCCATAGTTACTCCGAATTCACCCTTGAAGGGCGGGTTGGGGGTCGGGCGAGCGAGACGATTCGTCTCTCGCCGACGCGATCCGCAAGCCGTTTGAGCCTGATTTCACCCTCGAGTTAACGCCCTCGAAGGCTGGTCGCGTGTGGATTTTTTGGAAGCTCGAGAGTGTCTCTCTTGGTCCCCAAACTTTCAAGACCAACGGGCCAGAATCGCCAGGAAACCACGAAACGGTGGCGGCGGAACCGACATGGAAATTGTCAGGCCAGTAACGCGTCGATGTTTCCCGCCTGTCGAGTCTGTCGCCAAGTCGTCATCAGCATGACGCTGTTGATCCCAGAACCGATGCCACACATCGCCACCTGTGCCCCCTCGGATAGATCTCCGCGGGCGGCCGCCAACGCGACCGTGAGCGGTAACGCGACCGAGCCGGTGTTACCAAGTTGGGGGTACGAAACACTGTCTTGCTCAAGCGGCAGCCCCATCGCCTCCAGCATGGCCGCTTGGTGTCGCACGCCGACTTGGTGGCAAACCGAGTGCTCCACGTTGCTGCGATGGAGATCACTTTCGGACAAGAGCCGATCGAACGCCGTCACACCGGCGCGAATTCCTTCCGCCATGAGCGTTTCGGAATCGGTTTCCATCAGTGGCTGCATCCCGGCGCCGGCCGAATCGCTATCACTGACGCACAGCTCGTGGTGTTCCGTGCGAGCTTCCGCGACAGCGACGTCGATCGACGCAGCGTCCGGTGCCAGCGACTTATCAGCCAGCAGCCACGCACAGCTCCCCGAACCGATCGTCAAGGAAGCAAAGGCACCCTTGATGTTCTTACGCGTCAGGGTCTCGTCGGAATTGAGCGAGTCCAGGGTGGACTCGAGCAGCATGCGGCTGTTCTCGGTGCCCACGACGATGCCGGCTTTGATCACGCCTGCTTCGATCAGCGATGCGATTTGTACCGCGCCATTGATCAGGCCCAGGCAGGCATTGGAAACGTCGTAGACCCAGCAATCCGCGGGTAAACCAATGCCGTCATGGACGCGGGATGCGGTGGCGGGCTCCAAGAAGTCTCGGCAGACACTGGCGTGAATCAGCACTCCGACATCCGCAGCATCGATCCCGGCCGCTTCGAGTGCAAGCTTGCCGCTACGAATGCTGGGGCCGCTTGGCACGGTGCCCGCAGGCCAAACGCGTCGCTCGCGGATGCCACTCATCAGTTCCAACCGCCCCTCGGGCAATTTCAAACGCGAATAGAGAGGTGCGAGACGTCGCTCGATCTCGTCGCTGCTCCAAACCTCTTCTGGCAATTGCGTTCCAATGGCAGCCAGTCGAACCCGTTCAAACTTCAATTCATTTACTCCGATGCGTATCCACGCATGCTGACGCTTGCCGCAGCATTTGGCTGGCAGCTTGTTGGTATTTCAGCGCGTTTTGTTTGCTCACAGACTGATTAAAACGAAGCCATGGCTCTAAGCTTTAGCAATGTATCGGCTGGAGACACTGCCGCGAACCACGCGCTCTGGTCGGGCTCCTTTTGGCGGCTTGCGATCGACCAAGGGCAGGCGATTTTCCAGCCAAAACCACCGCCTTGCTATCAAAACTCGCTGTTGCTAGCACTGCAGGTTGTGCTAGCACGAACGATTTTTTACTAGATGTAGTAAGTCTTTGGAAATGTCGATTTTTGTCGGTACTCTTCGGCCCGCTCGGGGAGTGCGACATTTGACGTCGCATTTCGACCGGCTGCGACACCGCCGAAGCGGTCCTTTATCAAGGATGATTGCGATGGAATTCCAAGAGGGAACTTCTTCCTTTGCTTTTCTGATGCCCCCCTTTTTGCGCCCGAACGCTTTCGGGACTCAATCCGCTTCAATTGGATGTTCGGACGCTAGTCTGAACTCCAGGACTCGTAGTTTTGTTTCTCTTATGGCGTCTGTTTTCCTTGTCACACGACGTGGCGACTTGGTGAGCAATGTTTCGCGAGATGACTCGCGGGAGACCGTGCAACCCCATTGGCGCTGAGCCGTTCAGTCCGCCAATTGAAACCACTTGCATTTTACGACTTTTAAGAGGAACGTCGGATGTCAAGCGAAGCTGTTGCTAGCAAACCTATCATCGGTATTAACTGCGATTTCCGTCCTGCTGACCGCAATAAGCCAGGATTCGCATTTTTGGCCGATGGTTATTTCCAGTCCATCGCCGCCGCCGGAGGCATCCCGGTCGTCGTGCCCCCGATGGACAGTCCCGAGTCGATCGCTCGCGTGCTGGATCACGTCGACGGGTTCATGATGATCGGAGGCCAGGACCTTGATCCAAGACGCGACGGGTTCATGTTGCACTCCAGCGTCCGCATCATGGACCCGGCTCGCGAAACGAGCGACCGCTTCCTGATCGCTGAGATCGCCGAACGACGCTTACCGTTGCTGGCCATCGGCGCGGGGATGCAGTTGCTCAATGTCAATCAAGGCGGCAACCTTTTCCTTCATATCAAGGAAGACTTGCCATCGGCGGTCCCTCACGTGGATCCGCAAGACTTGAATCATCGCCACACCCTTGAAGTCGAGAGCGACTCCTTGGTCGGCCGAGTCTTTGGTGATGGTGAAATTCGCGTCACCAGCCGGCACCACATGGCCGTCGATGAAGTCGCACCCGGATTCCGTGTGACCGCACGTTGTCCCGATGGCGTCATTGAAGCGATCGAAAGCGAGATGATGGATTGGTTCGCCGTGGGGACTCAGTTTCATCCGGAGTCCTCGGCGGCTTCGGCACTCGATGTCCGCATCTTCGAAGAGTTTATTGAAGGGATCTGCGCCGCACGTGAAGCGGGTGCCGATGCGCTGCGACTGGTCGCCTAACCGGCCGTAGCCTCGCTCGCTCAATCGCACGGATGAACGCGAACAGGAGGTTCGCGACTCATGGAATGAGTCATCAAAGCGACGGATCAATACGAGGTCATGACGACCCGCAACGGATTGCAAAACCTCTTCCGACGGCTCATGGATGAAGCCGTCTTGGTTTTGGAAAGGGGCGAAACGAAACGCAAGCATGGGTGCGTTTCAGGTGAGCGCGAAAGCGAATTACCGTTGCCGTTGAGGTTCGGGTGGGGGATCCACCCAATCAAACTCTCCAAACGCTTGCACGGCGACTTCGTCTTGCCGTTCAAGTGCACTGACGCCGATCAATGCCGGCCAGTCGCTTTCATCGTGATCGCTCGCCTCTCGTTCCGTTTCGATCGATTCGGCCGATGCGAGGTAATACGCCGTACTCAAGGCTTCGGCATCGGTGGCCGATTGAGAGACGGCCGTGAGCGAAAGCCAATGACCACCCGGGTAGCCCGTTCGTGGATCAATGACATGTCCGTACCGTTGTCCTCGAAAATGAAAGAACTGCTTACCGGATCCGCTTGTCGAAAGTGATTGGTCATGCAATCGCAGTCCGGCCAGGCGGATTTGCGGTCGCGTGGGATGTGAGATTCCGACTGCCCATCCGGATTCGGCGTCCGTCTGATGGCCTCGAGCGAGCACGCTGCTACCGCCGCCATGAATCAGAAAGTGATTCAAGCCTCGTTCGCACAATCGCTCGGCCAGTTGGTCGAGTGCAAAGCCTTTGCCAATCGCTCCCAAGTTGAGTCGCATGCCTGGTCGCTCAAGCAGGACGCTGTTTTTCGCGGCATCCAAGTGGATGTGTTGATGTCCCATGGATCGCATGGCAGTTTCGATCTCTGCATCGCTGGGTTTGCGTCCACGGCGTTCGGTAAATCCCCATGCATCGACGAGTGGTCCCGCGGTGATGTCAAAAGCCCCACCGGTCTTTTCGCTCCACTGGATCGACCGACGGATCAGTTCAAAGGTTGATCCGCTGATCACGATGGGACGTGAGCCTGCGGCGGCGTTGATGCGTGAGATTTCGCTGTCGTCGCGGTAGACCGTCAGAGTTCGCTCTATTTCGTCAAGCGATTCGAGCGCTTCGAACGCGGCATCCATGAGTGGCGCATCCCTGGCCGCAAGCAGGACGGAGAAATCGGTCGCCATGGCGCGATGCGAAAGGGTCGTCAACATACGGCCAATCTAACGGATCTCCATCGGTGCGAGTAGAAACAGAAAACGCCCGCGGCAATTTGCTACGGGCGTCTGGAGTTGGATTTTAAAGCGGATTTCGTCGCGTTTCTTCCGGCCTCGCGAAACGAAAAGCCGGATGTGATCTCGTCCCTAAGCGCCGAAAAGCCCCAGCGGCGCGACGGAGGATGCGGCGTGGAATTCCCGGATGTTGGGGATCACGGTTTCAAGATCGGTGTTGTTCGCAATCCCGTACCACATCGCGATGTCTGCTGCCATCTCGTCCACCGAGAGCGTGGGAATCATGCGACCGCGGCCGAGGTTCAAGTTCCCAACGTAGGAATCGGTTGGGTTCAGCAGACTGGTCGGGTAATCGCCAAAGAACTTTCCGCCGTCAACGCTGCCGCCGGCGACAATTTGATTGCCGCCCCAGGCGTGGTCGCTACCTTGACCGTTGGTGCCCAAGGTTCGCGCGAAGTCGGAAGCGGTGAATAGAACGACATCGTCCTGAACACCCAGCTCAACCGTCGCATCGTAGAACGATTTGATCGCGCGACTGACTTCGGGAAGATTATTGTTGTGGGCGTTGATCAAGTTGGTGTGGTTGTCCCAACCACCGTTGGTCACGAAAAAGATCTGTCGCGTTTGGCCGAGCGTCTCACGTGCACCGATGACGCGAGCAACCATCTCGAGTTGGTTACTCGGGCTCTCGTTCGCGAATGGGGTGTCGAGGCTGATCTCACCGGTCGCCGAGTTAAAGCCGAGTGCCGCGTCGGTGGAGTTGCGGTTCGTCTCCGCAAACGTCTTGGACAACAAGTTTCCATACGTTTGGTCCAATATGTTGTCGAACCCACGTGTGAACATGCGGTCTTGGCGATTCCCCGTTGAGAGATCGGAAGAGTAACCCTGTACCAGGGTCGCGCCACCGCTTCCAATCGCATACGGGACTGTCGCCTCACCGGTCTGGAAGAGATTCATTCCGCTGACCGAAATGTTCATCGATACCGCGTTATTACTGTTCGTGTCGCTCAGCAAGTCCGCCATGCGGCCGCCCCACCCGGTGATCTTGCTCCGCGATTGCGGGAATCCGGTTTGCCAGTGCCGCTGCAAATCGGCGTGTGAGAAGAGTCCGACGGGGCGGCTGACTCGGTTGTTGTATTCCGTTCGGGTGACGGGGCGGATGAGTGACCCGACGTTGCAAACGAAAGCAAGTTTCCGGTCGTTGTAGAGCTTGGCGACACCGCGCTGTGCTGGGTCCGTTGGCGGCGTTACATCCGACGCGAACTCCTCGGCACCCATTCCCGGGTGCAGCCCAAACGTACGCGAATCGGGACCGGCAATCGGAATCATCGTGCTGCGATCGAGGGCCAATCCACCGTCGGTTGCCGGCGTTCCGTCGTCGACACCCCCCCTGGCCAAGAAGTAGTCTCCATACTCGCCACTGGACTCGTTGCCGTCATACGGCGCGAGCATGTTGTAGGAGTCGTTGCCTCCGGTGAGAAACAGGCAGACGATCGCTTTGTAGCCGGTCGGGTTGGTTTCCGCCGCCATCATCGCCTTGGTCGCTTGCAGGTTCAGCAACGTGGCCATGAGGGACGTGTTGGTCATCAATCCGCAGCCGCCGGCGGCTTTCAAAAGGGCGCGGCGAGAATTGAAAACAGTTTCTTTGGGTGGCTGATTCATGACGGGATCCAGAGAAGTTTTGTGTGGTGAAAATTCCGGCGGTGAAGGAGGAGGCCGCCTGAGGATCGGGCCAATGGCGAAGGCCATCGGCCGGCTTGAATCTGGCGAGTCGTTCGACTCGCCTTTGAATTCTTTTGTTCGGAACTCTATTGCTCGATGGCGCAGTCGGGTGAAACAACCACCAAGTGAAGCATGGTTTCGAACCGTTCGCGATACATACCGTCTCTCCCGGTCGTCTCCGCAATGACCGCGTCTTTGATCGCGGTCTTGGTCAACTCGTTGAGGGTGCCATTGCAGAGCCAGAGATCGAGCCGTCGCAGGATTTCGTCCAGGTTATCCAGATCTCGAGCCAGTTCGATTTCCGGTTCAAAGTTGAAGCGGATTTCGCAGTTGCCCTTCATGACGGAGTTGTTCACCCGTTGTTCGTTGCAATAGCGTCGGAACTGGTTGAGTGAGAGGTTCGCTGTGACGGCGTGCAAGATTTGGAACTCCGGTGCGTAAAGTGCATCGCTTGGGTTCCGCCGTGACGGTTGGTAGTCAATCAGGTCTCCTGGCGGTTGGAACTCCGGCAGGTAGAAATTGAACACACTCGGCGATTGAAACGGTGCTTGGCCGAAGATGTTCCGAAGCGTTCCGTAGTTGCCACGATCACGAAGCATCATGTAGCCACTGTTGTAATTGCTGCTCGGACGCGACGCCCGGATCAGCGCCGTCATTCGTAACAGTGGTTCCCGCAGGCGACTGTATTCATGTTTGCGTGGCACAACGGAAACACGGGTGGGATTGCGGCGGCGAACCACACGCTGGCCGCGAAACAGTTCCGGGTCGGTCAAAATGGCTTTGACAACGGCTTGCATGTCCCCACGGACTCCCTCGCCATTGTCATTGAACACTCGCGTGACACGCTTCATGTATCCGCGCGACGGGTTCGATTTCACCAATCGCTGAATCAGCAGGCGACAGATGAAAGGCGCAACGTTGGGGTGGTCAGCGATCGCATCCAATCCCGCATCAATCTCGTCGCGAACCGACTGCGCATTGATCGGGTTGGCCAGCGGTGGAAGCACGACGCCGAAGATCGTTTTGGAGTTCGGAGCGTTCGGATCGTCGGAATAATTGAAGTTGGTGTCGTGTTCCGGAACGTAAATTTGCATTGGATCGCCGTAGTTGCGACCCGTATTAATCGAATTGGTGTTTGTGTTGTGGGCGTAACGGAAACCAGTGAAGAGTCTTGCAAGCTCCTTGATCTGAGCATTGTCATACGTCGGGATGAGATTTCCGTCGTCATCAAGAACCAGCCGTCCGTCCTCATGAAGTTGATAAAGCCCCACCGAAAAAAGCTGCATGATTTCACGAGCGTAGTTCTCATCCGGGAAACGACCCTGTGAAAGACTCGCTTTTCGGTTTCGAACCGAGCTCAACCAAGTTCCCATACAGGGGTGAAACGTAACGTCTTCGAGCAACTCTCGATAACTGCCGTCGATGCCACTGGCGAGCATGTCGTAGTAGTTCGACATTCCCACCCAGTCCGTGATCGTGTAGTCCTCGGGCGGGTTGCCTCCCTGTTGGCCGGCTGCCTTGAGACGGCGATCATCATTGTTGAAAGCATTGCCGCTTTCCCCGATCACAAAGATTTGTGAGAGCGCCCAGGCAACACGTTGGCGCAATTGATCTTCCGACGTCAGTGCAATGTGCCACCAAGCTTGGTGCCGGTAGCGCCATGAGCCAATGTTCTGAACGTCCATTTCACGGCCGTCTTGATAAACCATGTCACGAGCGACTTGCTCATGGGAGGTCATCGGAAGCGCAAATTGCTCGTCCACCCATTCGGAAGTCGCCTGCTTGTAGCCGACTTGGTTAATCCGCGTGGCGAGAGATTCGATTGTTTCTTGTGTCGGACCAAAGGTGGCCTTGGACAGAAACTGTGCCGCGTGAACTCTAGCCCGCGTCATCCGGATCTCACGAGCATTCTCGACCAAGAAGTCACCCGCCGCGGCGGGTTTCGGAACAAGAAGTCCCGCGAGTGCGAAGATCAGGGTTGCAAGAGGCATCCAACACGATCGACGCGTTTGCATGATTCGTCGTTGCATATCGCTACCAAGAAAAGAGAAGAACTGGCATCAACGATGAGCATGAATTCCGCCCAGATTCTCCACGTTTCCATGGCCCGAGCAGGTTTCACTGTTTCAGACGTTAGCGGTAGCGATTGCGAGATGCAAAGCTCAAAGTGAAGATTCTCGGCCTCCGAGCCGAAATAAAATCGCTTGATCCCCCCTTCGGTGCGGTTTTTGGTTGACTTGAGTCCACCTCCGCGGGCGAATGGACGCCTCAGTAGGCGCCTTCACGAAGTAGCATCGTGCGGATGGTTCGCAGCACGAGATAGGCGTCCAGCCACACCGACCAATTGCAAACGTAGTAACTGTCCAGCCGAACGCGCTGTTCATAACTGGTGTCGTTGCGTCCGCTCACTTGCCAAAGCCCCGTGATGCCGGGTCGAACGCGTAGGTACAGCGAATACATTTCTTGGTAACGATCAATTTCGTCGTTCACAATCGGACGTGGACCGACGAGGCTCATTTCACCTTTTATGACGTTCCACAGCTGTGGCAGTTCATCCAGGCTTGTTTTCCGAAGAATGTGTCCAACGCCGGGGATAATTCTCGGATCGTCTTTGAGTTTTTGATCTTCGATCCATTCCTGTCGCATCGCGGGGTCATTTTCCAAACACCGCTCAAGAACTTGATCGGCATCGCAGACCATGGAACGAAACTTCCAGGCCTTGAACTGTTTTCCATGACGTCCGATTCGTGTGTGTCCGAAGAAGGCGGGTCCCGGAGATTTCCATTTCACCCAGGCAATGATTGCCAAGAGGAGTGGTGAAAGTATCAATGCGGCGACAACGGCCAACGTGAGATCCATCATCCGTTTGACGGCGAGGGCAAATGGATTTTGAAGGTGGTCACGAAGGTGCACTCCCATCACGCCCGCACACTCACGCGTGTTCGCCCACAGACTTGGCAACTGGTAAGTGGATGGCAGAATCAAAACGTTTGGGATGTGAGACGCATTGGCCAGCACCGACCCCATCTCCATCGGATCGGCACCTCCCGGCGCGATGATTGCCCATCGGGCTCGGTATCGTTTTGCAAGTCGTTCCAGTTCGGAGACGGATCCGAGGTAGGGAAACCCTCCACCACGCATCGTTCTCTCATCGGAAGGCTTGGCGGAATCTACCAATCCGACCGGTCTTAAGCCGCGTTCGGTTGCTCGGCTGTAAAAGCGATACAGCGCTTGTCCCTGCGAGCCGGAGCCGATGATGATCGCGCGTTCGCCCCACCAATTCGAAGCTGATAGCGTTTTGCGACACAGCATGCGTGCAAGTGGCAGGTAGAGCGTTCCAAAGACGGTGCCAGCGACTGCGATGGTGATCTCCGACGACGTCAAAACACCGACGACGAGGTTGAGTGTGACCAGGAGCGCGAACGATGCCCAGACAGCGAGCACGCATTGACGGAGTTCGACGACTGGACTTGTTCCCGAACCTGGAAACAGTCCTTGAAGCATCGCAAACACGAGGTAACCAGCGACCAGGGCAACGAATTGGTTGCCGATGGTTGGGGGCAAATGTGCGCCGGTCATCAAGAATCGCACCCCTCCAGCGGACGCGAGCGACAAGACAATCGCGAACAGGTCGCACAGAATCAGAGGGGCCGTCGTTAGGGCAAGCTGAAAGGACGAAGATCCCTGCACCACACGCGTTACCGGCCCCGTCGGATGGCTCTCGGAGACTGGCGGTGCGGGTTCGCTCGACAGAGGAACAAAGGGGTCGAGCAGCGTGATCGCGTCGGCTGAAACAACCCCGACAGGTAATGGACGAGAGGAGAGTGAATTGGACATTCGTCGGCGCATTGGTCGCGAGATTTCATCAGTAGCCGACCTGCCTGCCCCGGGAGTCTCGGCACCTCTTACACGCCGGGATGGTAGTTCGCGCGGTCAGTAAAACTAGCGCGGTCACGTATTTTTTGCAGCTTGTGGAGCTTTGTGTGCCATTGAGCTGCCGCTGCGGTGTCCCCGAGGCTTGGTCTCCCCGAGGCTTGGTCAGTTTATGACGCTGGTGCCGCGCGGAACAGCTGTGCCGAAGCTTCCGAAAGGTTCTGACACCTGGATTGAGCCGGACATTCCCGTTATTTCGCGACTGAATTTTCAAGTCGCCCGAAACAACGTCTCTGGATGGTTCGTGTTCGTCGCCGCTGCCGAAGCTCCCCATAAGAACTTCACCCAGCGATGGAGCGCAGGCGTGCCAATACAACGAATTCAGAGATCACTCACCCTATCGATATGCAGCTTGATGCTGCTCTCGGGCTGTGCATCTCTTAGCGACTATCATTATGAACACACGCAGAAGACGCGTGCCAAGAGCCAGTATCGCGAGTGTGGTAACCCTGGATGCTCGCGCTACCCTTCTGACTACAAAAAGGGGTGGATCGATGGCTTCTATGAAGTGAGTACCGGAGGGTCGTCCTGTCCCCCTGCGATCGCGCCAGCACGCTACTGGAAGCCGGGGCAAATTTTGGATGACTGCGACAACCGACGGCATGCTTACTACAGTGGCTGGCAGGACGGAGCAACAAGGGCAATACAGTTTCCGGATACCCATCATCTCAAGATCTTCGAAACTGCCGAGTGTCCGTTTCCACGATGCCAATGCACGTTCTGTGGACAAACACCTTGTTCTTGCATCGGTGGATGTAACGAGTGCAACCAAAACGGAATGGCCCTGCACCCAGACATCATCGAACAAGATCGAGAAATCGTCTTGCTCCCGATACCGGCGGATCCGTCAAGCGAAGCAGTCTTGCCAGGTCCGATGGAACAGTCGATTCAGGCGATGCCCGGGCCGGTCTCACCGCCTCTCGATGCGGCTGCGGACAACTTACCGCAACCGTCGGCAAAGTCCGATCTTGACCCGGCCAACCTGCAGCAGTCGCAGCAACCGCTCCCGGCCGAGTTGGAGACGCCACTACCGACCGAGCTTCCTGCCGATGAAGCAGCTTCTCCGTCGGATCGGTTGATCCCTGAGCCAGGTGTCGAAGATGACGGGAGCGATGTGCGAGCCGACGAAAGTGAATCGTTGCCATTGCCGGCTGAAGCGTCAGGCGACAAGCCCTCGACGGCAAAGTTCATCGGTCCGAAACAACCGTCGCAACGTGTCACCTCCGTCGCGTCGGTTCCTGTCGAGTACCGCTACGGCAGTGACAACAGCCTGACCATAGAATTCAATCCATCTGATCAATTCGAGCCCGAATCGCAACCGGCCGTCAACGCCACGATCATTAGTGATTTCGACATTGTGTTCGGCGACGATGGCTTGATTGAGCAAGAGTAGCATCGGAGTGTGGATCGGTTCCGAGCGATTGATCCACCGAATGAGAGTCAAGCATTGGGCGACAAGGATTGCTTCGCCCTCAACGTTTGCATCCGCAGGTTGCAAACTCAACCGTTCAAGACGAGTCAATCAGCGAAAGGATTCAGCGATGTTTCGCCCACTACAACGTCATCATGCGACGTCCCTCTGGACTTCCATTACGACACTGATCTTGCTTTGCAGCACCACCGGTTGCCATCTCGTCTCGAGCGCCAAGCACGCGATTCCCGCGCACCGGCTCGATCCCGGGCTCTTTGATTGCCCCCGTGAAAAGATGGTGCCCATCTCCTATGCGGCCTTGGGTCAAGACCGTCCCGTCGAGCATTTAATTGGTCCCGGCGACACTCTGTCAGCCTATATCTTTGGTGTCTTTCCGGCGAACGAAGATGAATCTCCGGTGCAACAGCGGACGCAGGCGGTGAATCAACGCTACTACCCGCCCCGCGGGACCGAAGTCGGACCGTCGACGGGTTTGCCGATTCGAGTCAACGACCGCGGCACGATTGACCTGCCACTCATCGGACAGGTCTCCATCGCTGGCAAGACGATTGCCGAAGGCATCGAAGTGATTCGAAAAGCCTACCGCGACAAAGAGGTGCTCAAGGAAGGAAACGAGCAAATCAATTTGAGCTTGGTGATTCCACGGGTACGCCGGATCGTGGTTCTCCGCGAAGACACGCCCAACACGTCAGTCGCACTGGTTCCACCGGAAGCCAACAACGAAATCCATCGTGGAAGCGGTCAGGTCATTGACCTCCCGATTTATGAAAATGATGTCTTGCACGCACTGGCGGCGACGGGCGGTTTACCTGGAACCGATGCGGCACGGGAAATCTATGTCGTCCGGCGAGAGGCGGCGCAGAACAACGCGTTCATGAACGCCAATCTGTTGCAAACCCTGTCGAGCGGTGCCGCAGGAGTCGCCGTCAATCCAAATATCATTCGGATTCCGCTGGCCGTTCAACCTTGCGATATGACGACGATCCTGCCGGAGCAAGTGATCCTTCATGATGGCGACGTGGTCTTCGTTCCCCGTCGCAACGAGTACTTTGTCACGGGCGGCTTGCTGCCAGGTGCACGAATCGCGTTGCCACGTGACGAGGACATCGATGTGATCGAAGCCATCGCAATGGCAACCGGTTCCGCCGGCGGCCCACTGGGGCTGTCCGGGGCTGCAATCGCAAATGCTCGCCCGGGTTACATCCGTGAAGCCACACGTGTGCTCGTGTTGCGGAAGCTCGGTGACGGACGACAGATCACCATTCGAGTCGAC
>JBCBOO010000176.1:0-13938 GCA_039821235.1 Planctomycetota bacterium | reverse complement strand
CGGTAGCTGCTCATCTTCAGCGTCGCCGGGATCGGGTCTTCGTTTGGCATGTAGTTGCGAAGCAGTGTTTCCAACTCAGTGACGTCTTGTTTGCGTCGCTTTTTGTTGACCAACGCCATACCGATCGTGACGACGTTGATCGCGCACGGGTTGTCATTGGTCTGGCACGCGTTACAGGCGGTCGGTGTTGTTTGCACGCGGCAGCCAGCGAGTTGGCAAGCCACTTCGCATTGGTTGTCGGGCGTTAGGTGTGGGCAATGCATCATGCTGTCATCCCCGCTACCGCTCCATCGAATGAACCGGACGAACTAGGTGGATCGCCAGGGTCTTCACAATCACTGCTCACCAATTCCCAACCGCACGACCAAATCCATGTGCTGTTGCAAGGCTCACTCGATCCGCTGCTGTCTTCGGAAGGTTCCTCGGTTGAATCGCTTTCGCTTGGACGGTCGGAGCCGTCGCTGCTATCGGATGCACTTTCGCTGGGGCGATCGGAACCGTCGCTGGGTGGGTCCGAGTCGGATGTTGAGTCGTTGCTTTCGGATGGTTGATTGCTGTCGCTTCCGGATGAATCGCCGACACTCGGGTCGCCGCTCACGCTTGGCCGATCACTGTCAGAGCCTTCCGATCCCGATCTGCTCGTCGACCGCGATGCTGAATCAGAACCAGAACCACTTGATGAAATGGGAATGCTGGTTGAGTCGTCGCTGAGCGAGTCGCTACCAGAATCCGATGTGCTCGTTGATCGTGAATCAGAGGCCGATCCGCTTTCGCTATCTGATTCCGATGCACTTACGCTGCCTGATCCTGAGTCACTGCCTGAATTGGATCCGCTGTCTGATGCAGAACCACTTTGGCTCCCACTGGCGGAGGCACTGTCCGAGTACCATGCCGAAGCACTCGCTGAGTAACTTTGTGAGTCCGAACTGCGGTCGATGCTGGATTCGCTTTGGGAATCGCTGCCCGACTCGCTGGCTGATGGCGACGTCGAGTCGGATTGCGACTGGGATTCCGATGCGGACTCACTTGATACGGAATCGCTTTCGCTACTCGTTGATGAATTCCAACTAAACGAAGGCACGCTCTCCGAGCCTGACTCGCTTCGTGATTCACTTTCGGATGTGCTCGATTCGGACTGGCTCGATTCTGAAGTCGATGATTCACTGGTTGATGACTCACTTGCGGATGTGGACGATTGCGAACTGCTAACGGATGGCGTGCTGACTGATTCGCTTGATTGCGAGGTAGATGAATCGCTCGACGAACCGGAATCGCTTGATTGCGAATCGCTCGACGACGAATCACTCGCCGATGAACTGGACGCGGACACGCTTGGCAGGCTGATCGACGTACTGGAATCGCTCGATTGGCTTGTCGATGAGTCGCTGGACTGGGAATCGGACGAACTGCCTGACGAATCACTCGATGCGGACGACGATCCATCGGAGCTTGATGAACCACTGATACTGGGCAGACTGGTCGAGTCGCTCGAGTCACTTGACTCGCTGTTGGATGAATCGCTCGATTGAGAATTGGACGAACTGCCGGATGAACCGCTCGATGCTGACGATGAACCATCGGAACTGGATGAACTGCTTATGCTCGGCAGGCTCGTTGACGTGCTCGAACCGCTGCTGTCCGACGAATCACTTGATTGACTACTGCTGTCGCTGCTTGATGAAGACTTTGAACTGTCGCTTGAATCGCTGCTACTGGATGCGGACGAACTAAGGGAAGAATCGCTACTGTCGGATGACGACGAGTTTGAGGATGAACCGCTGCTCGAAGATGACTTTGATGAAGACGATGAACTGCCGGAACTGCTGCTCGATGAGGGGCTGCTCGATGACGAACCACTGCTTGATGACGACGAAGACGATGGGCTGCCGGACGACGAGGAGGATGATCCGCTGCTCGACGAACTAGAACCTGAAGAACTGCTACTGGAGGAGGACAGAGAACTGCTGGAATTCGACGACATACTCGATGAGCTTGAACTGCTCATGCTCGAACTACTCGACGAACCACTGCTGCTTGATGAGCTTCCCGACGACGAGGATGAAGAAGATGACGAGGGCGAAGACGAAGAACTGCTGGAAGATGAATCGCTGCTAGAACTGCTGCTGGAACCTGAACTCGACGAACTGCTGGAGCTTGATGAACTGCTAGAACTACTGCTGCCATCACAACAACGGCAGCCGATGGTCAAGTACGCCGATGTGTCTTCGTGGAAGTGGCAGACGATCTGTTGGCTCGCTAGCAACGCGTAGTCGCACACGTTGTAAACTGAGACAGCAGGGCCAATCGGTTTCCATCCGCCATCAAAACGTAGCTCGCGAGCCGTTCCCCACGACTTCGCTTTGATGCGTTTCGTCGGTTTGCACAGAAGCGTTTGTTTCGGCGGGTCGATCACCCAAGATCGCTGACCGTCGAACTGCACTTCCAAGTATTGTTTCGGTGAATCCGCGATCGGTCCGCGAATACGCTGTGCCGAATGATTCCGAGCGGTGATTCGTACTGTGTCGCCAGCCGGGTCGGATACCGCTTCGATCTCGCCCGCTTTATCGAGTTGATAGAGGTCGCAGTCCGCACTGCCCGTCCGCATCCCTCGACGGCCAGCGATACCACCAACCGGAACCTCGACGAGATAAACCGGATCAGCAGGCCTACCGACCCGAACGACTGCCCATTGGTCACCGAGTTGGTTGAGGTCTTGTCGCCACAGAATCTGTGCCGATCCGTCTGGCTTCGACTGCAACGTGTCACCGACCGATTCGCCAACGTCCGCGAACTTGTGCCAAGTCTTCACGACGTTGACTCTCGCGGCCACCACGCCATCGAACACCACGCGGCCGACCTTGTCTTCCGCGATCGGTTCGATGGCGACCCCAACGCGAGATGTGTGTTCGTCTTCGGTCGGGCGCACGCACTGGATCGTCGCGTCGCGAACGAAGCGGGCCAGTTCCATCGGGCCGACGGTCGGATCGGTCAGCGGCGACTCAAAGCCGACGATTCCGCCGATTGGAACTGTGTTTGCCGACAGGTTATGAACGCGAACGGTTGCGGCGTTTCGCAAATGGGTGCGAGGCCCGCCTCCTCCAGGCAAGCGATTGCGATGCGAGGCTTCGGCAGCGACAAGCAATCTGTTGTATTCAGCGGCGGTGATCGCAAACTGATCACCTGGTTTAACGCGTCGGGTCATTAGCTGATTCCCAACACGTTGAAGTTTCCTCCGTGATAGACCTGTTCGACGTACGCTGCCTCAGGAACTTGCAGCACACGATCGCCGACCACCGTCTCGCCGTGCTTGACCCACAGGTAATCCCAACCCTGTTTGGTGATTCCGGTGATGTTTCCAACCGTCATCGCGAACTCGTTCGGTCGAGCGGCGAAGTGGTAAGTCACATCAACCCAGTTCTGTTCATCCTCGCCTCCTTCCCCGCCAAGAAACAACGCTTCGCCAGGAGAGAAGATTGACCACGCTGTCGAATTCACTCGGCCGGTCATCGACACCATCGCGAGCAGATAAGCCGTCGAGACGAACTCGAACTTCTTGCGAACGGAGAACTCAAACGCTGGGACGGTGATGTCGACTCCAGAAACGCCGGAATCGCTGACACCAATCGCTCCGTGATAAACGGGTGCCGCGATCCCCGGTGCGGAGTAGATTCCACGAGTCTGCAGCGATTGATTCAGATGCGTTGTAGCTCCGGTCGTACTGAACGAAACCGGATCAAGTTTGGTCTTGTTGATTGTGACGCTGACCAAAGCGTGCTTCTGGTTGATAAACTCCGAGTCGATTTGCAGATACGGAATCAGGTCCTTGTGATTCGCTTTGTAATATTGATACAAAGCACTCGCAGCCGCGGCCGGATCGACAGCTCCGCCGTTCGTCGCAACGTAAGATGTGAAATCGGAGTGCGATTTACCGCGTGAGGCCTTTTCGGAAAGAGCCGCGACCTCGAAGTCGTATCCACCGGTAGAGATTGACATCAGCTAAATACCAACCCTCCCGACTGCGAACGCTCAACAAGGCGTCGAGTGTTCTCAGCGGTTTGAATGATTGCACGTTTCATGTCCTCGCTGAATTCCCCGCCCGACATCGCAGGCAACTGCAATTGCGACGTGCTGTTGGAGATTGCGGAGTCAAACGCAGCGAGGGAACGACCAACGGATGCGAATGCTTCGGTGATCGCGGCAACGTCGAGCGTCAGCGGAGAGTCCATCTCTTTCGGTTCGGGCTCATCCGAGAGCTCTGGCAGATCCAACGGGACGTCGACTGGGTTCTCGGCGACGACCTCGTTGTTTTGCTCGCCGTTTACGTTCGCATCGTCGACTTGTTCAGGTTCCAACCTCAACTGCGGCGCGAAGATGACCTCGACGGGATCGTCCTCAGCGGCAATGGGCTCCAATTTCTTCAGTGGCTCGCGAGCCTGTTGTGGAATCGTCGAAGCTCCACTGCCGAGACCCAAACCTCTCGCATCAAAATTGCCGGCAACTTCGGTTCGATCGGTGTCGGGGCCGTTTGCGAACTGGTCCATTGCCGCCTGAGCGTCTGGGTTCAGGTCGAGTCGGAGGTCTTTCGCATTGGGCGGTTGCAACTCGGGATCGTCGATGCCGGGGAGATCGACCTTGGGAATATCGACTGCGCCAGGCTCGGGCATCTTGGGCGGAGAGACCGGTGGTTCCGGCGGAGCAGCGTCTTCAGGTTTCGGCTCAGCGTCCGAGGGCGAAGTTGCATTGTTGGCTCGTTCCACCGCAGCATCGAACTCGGCCTGTGCGGTGGCGATTTGCTCGTCGCGTTCTTTAGTACGATCCTCAGCGGTTGGTCGACCTGCTTCGCGTGCCGCTTTCGCTTCGGCTCGCATCTGATCGAGTGTGCGTTGCACTCCGACGGTCGTGTCGTCGATGATTTGTTGGCGATTATTCTGCGCCGCATCGTTTTCGCGGAACTGTTGTTCCTTGGATTGATCTACAACTGCGTTCTTCGCATCGGTCTCGTCGTCGATCGCTCGCATGTCGGCGTCGATGTCCGTACCTTCACGAGCTTTGCGGCGGGCTTCAAGCTGGGCGGCGATACCTTTCTGCATCTCGACGCGGTTCGCTTCGATCTGGTCCTTGCGTTTCGATCGGCGACGCTGACGCTCGATGATTGCCTGCTGACGTTGTTGTTCCTCGGCAGCATCGGCCGCTCGAGTGTCAGCGTCAATTTTCGCCATTTCGACATCGACGTTGATGTCGTCGTCAAAGAGGCCCTTGAGTTTGATCCAGGCCTTTTTCAAGAAACCGACGGTCGAGTTCCACATCGACTTCACTTGACCGACGAACACGGTCCAAGTGTCGGCAAGGTAATCGACAGTCTCGACCCAAGCGTTCTCGACGCCGGCCAATGCGTTGATGAGCACTCCGCCGATCTGGACCGAAACGTCGCCAGCGATGTCAACGAGTTCGTGAAGCTTGAGGAATCCCTTTTTGAGGAATCCAATCGTGTTGTTCCAGCCTTTTTGCACTGCAGACGTGAGGATCGTCCAACCATCGGCCATGAATCCGAGCGTGCTGTTCCAGACGCCGGCAAGACCGGACAAGGCACCAATCAGAACATCCCCTATCGCGTAGGCGGAATCGGCCCACACGTCAGAGATATATTGAATAAAGTACGCCCAGACGCCTTTGATGTAGGTCGTGCCTTTGACCCACTGGAGCTTTAAGTAGGTCCACAACACATCGGTGGCCGCAGTGATGTCACCTGCAGCCAGCGCGTTGGCAATCGCACCGAATGCGGCGAGCGTGTCGGCTTTGAGTGTTTCAAATAGACCTTTGAGATACTCGACCGCCTGGCCGGCGATACCGGTGGAGTAGAGGAAGTAGCCACCGAGTGCTGCAACCGCCGCGACAACAAGGCCAAACGGTGTGAACAACATTCCGACCGCTGAGACGATGACGCCGATGGCACCACCGATGAATGAGAAAATGGTCGCGAGTCCGCCCACCGCGAACGACGCAACGGCAGCGAACGAACCAAGAGCGAACAATGCCGCTCCAATCGTGAAGATCGCGATGGCACTCGCAGCAGCAATCTTGACGATCTTCTGATTCTTGTTGATCCACTCGATCACCCCTGACGCCGCGCGGCTAAAGGCTTGCACCATCGTCGTGACGCTGCCTTCGAGTGATTCACCGATCGCAATCGCGACGCCTTCGATCGACGATTTCAGGATTCGGAACGCTCCACCGAGTCCGCCTTCCATCTCCTCAGCAGTCTTGCCGGCGATCCCGCCAGCTTTTTGCAGCTCGGAATACAACTTGCGGGTATCGGCCACGCTCTTTCCAATCGAACTAGCCGCGGTGATTCCGAGCAGACCGAACACTTCGTTTAGTTTCTCAGCCTTTTCGGCCGTTCCCATCTTCTCGGTCGCAGCGGCGACTTCGCCGAGAATGTCGACGAGTGATCGGGCGTTGCCTTTCGCATCCTTGGTCGTGACGCCGAACGTGGTTTTGAATTTCTCGCTTTCGGCGGCACTAATCGTTAGCAACCGACGCATCGCATTACCGGCCGATGAACCCTGAATGCCCATATTTCCGAGCGTGCCAAGGATCGCGAGCGTCTCTTCGAGGCTCATGTTCGCGTCGGCAGCGACGGGGCCGGCATAGGACAAAGCCTCGCCAAGAGATTCCACCGTGTTGAACGACTTGTTCGCCGCGGCGGTCAGGCCATCCGCAACCCGCGTTGCTTCGCCGGCTTCCATTCCGAACTGACGAATTGTTGCTGCCATGATGCCGGATGCCTGAGTCGCGTCGGTGCCAGTCGCGCGGGCCATGTTCATCACGGCGGCTGTCATCTTTTCGATCTGCTCCGGTTTGAAACCGGCGCGACCGAGTTCGGTCATCAGCGAGGCGACCTCGCTGGCGGAGTAACTGGTGGTTGCTCCGAGCTTCTTTGCCGTATTGCGAAGCGATTCAAGCTGCGATCCAGTCGCTTGTGTGATCGCGGCAACGCCTCGCATGGCATCGTCGAAGTTGGAGAAGATGGCGACGCTGCCGGCCAGTGGTGTGGCGGCAGCCGCGCCGAGTCCCATCAGTTTGGTGCCTAGCAACCGCGTCGATGCACCGAATGATTCCAATCGCTTCTGAGCCGACCGCAGACCTTTGACGAATGCTGAATCCTTGGTCAGCAATTCGACGTAGGCAGATCCGGCTCGGACTTGGGACATGGAGACTCGTTCTCACGGGGTTGGAAGACTGCGCCGAGTAAATGGGCGACTTGTTCAACAGTGGCTTTCACTGGAACAGGCCGAGTGACCGTGTAGGGATTGAAGTCATCCGGCTTGAACGGTTTTCGTCGGCGTTTGCGATCGCGATTGATTTCGGCGGTCAATGCCATCACGCTCGATGCGATGTGCCAGTCGTGTTGGCGTTTCGCTTCTGCCATCTGCACGAGTTGCCGGAGCGTCAGTGGTCCTGGATCGACTCCGATGATTCCGGCGAGCCGAATGTTGAGACGCTCGATGTCGGCACCGCGAGCTTGCGTTCCAGATCGTCCACAATCCGGTCCACCAGATTGGGATCGTCCAGCCGCTTCTCGATCGCTTCCAATCCCCGCATCTCGATCATCTTCTGCTTGTCGGCCGCCTTCCGCAGAAGACGGCGTCGGGACTCCGGGAAGTACGCGACCAACGCATCCACCAATGCCTTGCACGCTTCGTCGATCGAGTCACCGGCCAGTCCCTCGGCGAACGCTTCGTCGTCAACGTCTTGTTGATCGGCTTGCGGTTTGCATATCGCGAACAACACGTCACCGAGCAATAACGGGTCACTCGATAGTCCCGTGACTAAATCTCCGTCGATCGCGTCAAGCAATCGGACGTCGGTGAGAGCCTTGACGCGGCGAAGCGTGGTGTTGTCGATGTCGACGATCCAGACACGACCACGACGATCAATGAATTTCTGCATGGAGTTCCGTTCCGAGGATTACTTAGGGCGTTCCGCCACCAACGTTCATGCCGCTGCCAGACGAAGATTGGGTTGGCTTCAAGGTGACGTCGGCCGACACCACTTCTTCGAGGTTTTGATTGACATTGAAGTTCATGACTTCACAGGTCAGTGTCAGCGAACCACCAGCATCCGAAATGCCAACGTCAGTCGGCGTTCCGCTACTCCACAGTCCTTGCAGCATCCCGAACGCGGTGTCGCCGTTCTTGTTGAGCACAGTGAATTCGATTGAAGCATCCTTCAGCGTGCCGACTGTCGCTCGCCAACCGTTGTTGGCTCGCGTGCTTGCATCGGCCTCGGCCTTCTCGAGATTGACCGTCAAATCCTTGACGTTCTTGATCTCGGCACCGTCGATCGTCAGGACGGCATCGAGACCGAGTTTCACTTCTGCTGACATGTTTCGATTCCATCCGTGGTCGAGAGACTATTTGACCGAGTCACGCCAGAACTTCGGCAGGCGTGCTTGGTTGGCAACGAGGGCGGGTTTCATGAACGGGCGTGCGGGGTAGCGACGTGGTTTGCTGGCTCCGCGGCGTTCGTTCTCTTGGTCGATCAGTCGTGTGGCTCGGCTCGCTTGGGCGATTGTGAGCAGTTTGATGCGGGCGAATTTGCCAGGCTGTTTCGCACGGATCGGCCCAAATTCGCCAACGCGGAAACGATGCCGTTTCAGTTTGCGTCGTTTGGTAACAACGCCACCGAACTCATGCAAATTCCATAGCCGGCCGGCAATCTCGTTGACTGGGCCAATGACTGCTTCGCCGCGATCGCGGTTGACTTCGTAGCGAAGCACACGACGCAGCAATCCGGTCGGCGAACTGGGCGGCGATCCTGGGTTGGATGATTTTTTGCGTTTGCGGATGGATCGTTTGGCGGTCATCCGGATGGTGCCGGCCGCATGATTCATGCTTTTGAAAGTCGCTTGGTTGACCTTCTTTTTCAGTTGGCCCGCTGTGAATCGCACGCGAGCCCTGATGTGCATCATTTCGCCAACTCAAACGTCAACGTCAGCAGGCTCGTGAATTGATTGAACTGGGTCCAGTGCTCGGAGGAGTAGAGGACTGAGTTCTCGACCTTGACGCAGCGAGCGGCAACGAACGAATTGAGTCGTTTGAGCCTGAAGTAGTCGGCCAGTTCTTCGACAAAGAACACCAGCGGGTCAATTTCCTTGGCATCGCCCTTGCTGAACTTCTTCTGAACTGCCACGTCGATCGTGGCGTGGTACTTGTTCGATGCTCGATCGAGAGGCAGGTACTCCACCTCGCGAGGCACCACGGTGACTCGCAGTTCCTTCATGTCTTCCAGATCGAAGTTGGGAACGTAGAGACGCTGTGCGGAGAGGTTGGCCTTGCTGAAGTCGCCCGCGTTGATTTCTGCGACGACGCTTTCGGCAATCTGAATGACGGTTGCGGGCGTTGCTGTCATGTGATCGTGTCAACCAGTTTGGTGTGGATGCGGAGTTTGACGCGAAAGGGGTCGCTGTATCGCCACGGCGGTTCGTTGCCAATCGACATCAGCTCGTAAACGAAGGTCGTGTCGCCGTCCGTTTCGAGGATGCGATCACCGCGGCGTGGCCAGGTAGCAATTGCCGATTGCAGCAAGTCTTTCGTGTTAATCAGAAAGTCGCGGACTTGAGCACGAGTGATGACGCCATCGCCGTCGTCCTGTTCGTACTCCGATTTGCCAATCGTGGCAGGCAGCTCGACGGTGACATCGTCACGCTGATAGACCACGTTTCGTGAGGCGTGCTTGGTCAGCTTCTCCGCCAACCAAGACTGCCCGCGATGCAGCATGTCGCTCACGATTTACGGGGCTTCGATGCTGCTGTCGTTTTGGTCTGAAACAAGACGGTTGCCTTTTCGCCAAGCTCTTCACGCCAGGCTTCATCAGCTCGACGTTGATATTCGTCGGCGATCGCTTCTACTTCTTCGCTAAGTTGCTGTTGCCGAAAATTCGCTGGTCGTGTGAAGGACTAAACGAAGTTCGGGGTCGATGTGTCGCGATCTCGCTTCTTTGCCGGCAAAATCGCAAGCGCGACCAAGACCAGGACGACGACGGTTGCAATTCCAAGAATCATGAGTTTTACAGGCCTCGTTTGATGAGAATGAATCCGAGCAACAGAACCGCCACAAAGATCAATGCGAGCGTGGCCAGTTCGCCGGCCCCCGCCCAAATCAATGCGTTGCGACCACTGGAGTCTCGGTCGAAGAGTCGATCGCGGTCGCCGTCACGATCCCGATCGAACGGCCGCCAAGTGTTGTCGACGGGTTCGATAGGGCAGTAACCATCGGGGCAGTCTTCAGACGAGAGCTGCATCGTCGGTGAGATCGCAGCGTCCCAGGAATAGCCTCGCGTCTTTAGCGCGCCCGTTCGTTGGGCCTGCCTCGTCTGTTGATAGAGTTCGTAACCGTGACGTAGATCGTCGAAGAGTTCACGAGCGGTTGACGGCAACATTGTGTGACCGGCCGCATGAACATGCCCGCCGGTCGAGTCCTGGAAAAGCACAACAGGGAATTGGGTTGCAGGGACAATGTCCGCATATCGCGTTCGATACAGTGCATTGGATTCAGTGTAGACCTGAAATGCACACTTCGACTTCAACTTCACCAGGTTTGGGTCCGTGTTGAACCAATCAAGCAGACGCTGGCTTTTGGCGTCACTGGCAACGAACAAGGCGATTTGATAGCGATTCTTCGCTTGTTCGGGTGACGTCGCGGGTCGCGTGCTGCTCGACGCGGGGGTGACGATGATCGGAGCTGGAACCGTTGGAGCTGTTGGCACGACACGATAGGGCTGCACAATTCGATACGGCTCCGAGGCGGGAATCGTGTTCGGCGGACAGGGCGGGCAGTAACCAGACTGTTGCTTCAGTTCGCCTTGTGCTTCCAAGTTGACACGCGAAGGTTGCGGCAACTGTTGGATTCGCGATCCAACCTCGCTGGTGGGTTGTGGCGGCGGCAATTGCCAGGATTCGCTCGTGTCGGCTGCCGGTGTTCGGTGCAATGCCGTGAACACTGATCCGAGCATCACCGCATGCAGCACTGCGAGTACAATCAGGCCGACGCTCAGCCGGATTCGGATTTCATCTTTCATCAATTACCTCGTAGCTTCGATAGGGCAAGGAACTGGCGGGGTCTTCCATCACCGTCAGGGCGAACCCGCCGTAGCCGGCCCAAAGACGCACGAACTGTTCACGCGGTGTGAGTTCAAATCGGCCGGGATAGTTGTTATCGAGAATGGCTGCGTATTGCCGGCCGTCGCGATTGACCCAGCCGACGAAGGTGCAGCAGTGAGCCGGCTTCCACCACAGAATCGCACCTCGCCGCGTCGCCGTTGCCCAGTCAAGGAAACGAGGATCCGCTTTGACGGTGTAGCTGTAGTCGATGTCGGCAGCATCAAGTCGGCTCCGCAATCGCGAATCCCATTCGCCGTCGCTGTAGGTCGCTCGCCAGCGCTCGCCGAGTTCAAACTCGTTGAGCCAGCGCAAGTGATTCACCAGCGACGCGTGAACACAACTACCTTGGTTGAGACGCCCCGTCCAATTTCGTTGATGCAACTGAGTGGGAAGATTGGCGATCGGTTGTTCGGGCGGTGGTGCCGGCAGCGAGCGGACGTGAACATCGCCCTCCGGCAAACAGCCTGTGCAAATCAGCAGCAAGCATGCGACGACAAGCGTGCGCAGTTTCGCTTCCATGCGAGGACCTCGTGTTGGGATGGTTACTGAAGCAATTTGACTTTCACGGTCAGCGAACTCGGTGGCGCGTCTTCAACCGCGATGCCGATCATCGAGTGTGCGTAAGCGTTCTTGATGACGTGGTGACTGATCTTGGACCAATAAAGAATGGTGCCGGCGGGAATGTTGGTTGTCGGGTCTTTGACCACATCGAATACGCCAGCAACGGTGATGCTGCCACGAGAGTTGGCACAGATGCCGAACTTGGCGACGCCGACCAGTTTTTCAATGACGACAACATTGCCGGCGGGAATCTCAACGTCGGTAACGATCGGGACCGTCACGCCCTCGTGGACGTAGATCGCCCCGACGGGTGCGATGATGGGGTTGCTCACAGGTGGTCATCACTGGCTCAGGCGAACGCGAACGAAGTTGTCGGTCGGCGCGGCGTCAGCAACGACCTTGCCAAGCAACACCGATCCATCGGGCACTTCAGTGACGATGCCGTCGGTGGTTGCGTAAATCTTTTGCCCAGCGGTGTAGGTCTCCGCGTCAGCCGGGTCTTTAGGCATGTCGAACACGCCTTCCACGGCGATCGAGCCGAGTACATCGGCCTTCAGATCACGTTTGGTGATGCCAACCAAATCACCTTGAATGACGATTGATCCAACAGGGACATCGACGTCGGGTGTGAAGTCGACTTGTTTTCCGTCGTGAATGAATTGAGCTTGCATGGGAGACCAGATGGGAAGTTGGGAGTGGGGGAGTCAGGGAGCGATTTAACTAAGAGATCACTCGCCAGCGACTTTCACAGCGGCTCGGTGATCTTGGCTGTTCACACCGAAGTCGATGTAAGACCGGAAGCCCATGCCGAGCGTGTTCGGTGGCATTTCGACTCGCTCGATGATCGGCGTCCGACGACCGTTCAGGAACACGATCTCGAACGCTGGCAGCACCTGCGGATTGGCGAAGAGATACCACGCTGCGGCACTGGCACCGGGGTAGTAGCTGTCCGACAGATGCGGTGTGCTGATGATCCGGTACTTGTTGCGGTGCGGGTTATCGACAGGAATTTTCGTCGGCGTCCCTTGCGCGTCGATCATTAACTGCGACGAACCCATCAACAGTTCCGCTTCGGTTTCCAACTCCACCGGAACGACCAAGTACTCGGGCCGGATGTTAATCGGCTTTTGGTCCTTGGGCTTGCCGCCCGGACCAGCTTTCTGCTTGCGAAAGGTTGTCTTGGCAACGGTCAGTGCATCCGGGCCGAACTTGGTGTCCGCTCCCTGCAGCAGGTTGGCGTTGGCGGACGAGAAGAAGCCAGCGTTCTTGAGCAGCAGCGTGAAGAACAAGTCGTCGATGGACTCGGCACCACTGCGTCCCATTTGACGAGGGATATCCATGAAGGCCGACAAGTCATCGTTGATGATATCGTGCCGAGTCAGCGTGAGGATCTGACCGTAGGTGTCAGCCTTGTTCGAGTACTTCTGTTCGGACAGTTTGCCGTGCTTCAATTCCCCGTCGGGTGCAACCTGCTCAAAGCCTCCAGTGCCAAGCAAACGGT
The DNA here is from genome assembly GCA_039821235.1 of Planctomycetota bacterium. Lineage (GTDB taxonomy): Bacteria > Planctomycetota > Planctomycetia > Pirellulales > Pirellulaceae > Stieleria. Next base: position 715 of record JBCBOO010000176.1, on the reverse strand, counting down.
ATCGAGCCACTTCCTTAAAGTCAGTGACCGTTCCAACGCTGCAAAGATCGAAGGCGGCGATCGGCGTGTTTTGATAGGCCACCAGCAGCGTCTTGTTCATGACGTTTTCCATGATGCTGGGTAGGCTCATAGAACTGAAACCGGCACGAATGGTTGCCGTTCCGTCGCCAAAGACGCGAGGCACGTCGATGCCTTCCATCCGAGCACACTCCGCGACGAGTTCACGCAAGCCGATGTGACGTAGCGGGTTGGCGGCGTCGAGCGTCTTTTCGCCATAGCTGGCCAGCAGCGTTTTTTCTTCGATGCCGACAGACAGACAGGCGGCAGCTTCGAGGACCTCGCGACTGTATCGCGGTGAGTTTTGCGTCTGTTCGGGAGCCTTGGGGCGTTCGCTTCTCAGCACGGCGAGTTCCGTTTTGGTGGTGGACCAGCCTTGCTCAATCGCGTCGGCTTCGATGTCGGTGTGATTGCCCGCACACACCTTGCGAATGCCGGCGATGCGACGAGATTCCGCAGCGGCCTCGGCACGCATGTCGTTGACCGGTGAAGTGGTCGCTGTTTTGGTTTCGGTCTTTGGCTTGGTGCTCATATTCAAACTTGCGTTGACTGGTTCAAGGTCGTCGGTGGGTTCGGTTTCGGCATCGTCTGGCTCGTGGGCGTCAGCCAAGCCGGCCGCGACGCGAGCCTCGGTGTCGTCGTCAGCACCCAAAGCGAC
>JBCBOO010000175.1:7714-13954 GCA_039821235.1 Planctomycetota bacterium | reverse complement strand
GATCACGTTGGAGTTCGAATGACGCTCACGAGTCCCGATGGAGACAATGGTTTTCCCGGTGAAGTGAAGGCAACGGCGGAATATTTATGGAACGATTCAGACGAGTTGATCGTTATTTATTCTGCGACGACCGATCAAGCAACGCATGTCAACTTGACCAATCACAGCTACTGGCATTTGGGGGGCGTCGGCAGCGGCACGGCACGCAAACACGTCGTTCATTTGCAAGCCGACGAGGTCTTGGATGTCGATGAAGACTTGATACCGACGGGAAAGCTGAACTCGTTAGAAGGCAGCCCGCTTGATTTCCGGAGCCCAACGGAGATTGACACACACGTCGATGAGTTGCCGGCGACCAAAGGCTTTGACCATTGCTTTGTCGTGCGAGGCGATGTCGGAACGTTGCGTCCAGCCGCCAAAGTCGTCGATCCCGCCAGCGGTCGAACGCTCGAGATCGAGACCACTCAGCCGGGGATTCAGCTCTACACCGGGAACCATCTTGGCGGAACCGACGCGACCGCGGGAGCGGGGCAGCACGATGCGTTCTGCTTGGAAACGCAACACTTTCCCGATGCCCCCAACAAGCCCGAATTCCTGAGCACACTGCTTCGCGCCGGCGAGACGATGCGAGAAACGACGGTTCATCGCTTCGGAATCCAGCCCTAACCCTGCCTGCCAACGCCAATGCCGCGCCAGCCTGTTGTGATCACCGGAGTCGGAATCGTTAGTGCGATCGGGACCGGGCGAGAGAGTTTCTTTGAATCGCTGCTGAATGCCCGAAGTGGTATTCGGTCGCTGAGTGAACGCAATGACGGCGGCGCGAAGCCACCTACCGATCAAGAACCGGACGGGCTTTGGATTGGTGCCCCCGTCACTGATTTCGAGCCGAAGCAGTACGTCAAACCACGCAAGGCACTCAAGGTGATGTGCCGCGAAATCCAAACGGCCTTCGCCGCGGCCCAATTGGCTGCCCAAGACGCGGGGCTGGGCGAAGACGTCCCTGCTCATGATCAAGGCGCGATTGCTCCCGACCGCTTAGGCGTGGTGTTCGGGAGTGAGATTTTCTTCAACCCACCCGAAGAGTTGATTGAGTCGATTCTTGCTTGCGTCGATGAAGCTGGCAAACTGCATCCGGGACGTTTTGGCGGTGCCGCGAGACGCGAAGTCATGCCACTCTGGATGCTCAAGTACTTGCCGAACATGCCGGCTTGCCAGGTCGGTATCTCGCTCAACTCGCGTGGCCCAAACAATTCGCTGGTCCTCGGTGATGTTTCTGGTCCGGCGGCGGTTCTCGAGTCCGAGTCGTATTTACAACGAGGCATTGCCGACATGGTTTTTGCAGGTGCGACAGGAACCAGACTCGGGGCAACACGCTTGCTTTATCGCACCGACATGCCGACCGCGAACCGTAACGGAGTCGCGATTGAAGATGCGTCTCGGCCGCACGCGTCCGACTCCAGCGGCGTCGTGGGTGGAGAAGCCGCCGCGTCGCTCGTGATTGAGTCCGCCGAACATGCATCCAAACGCGGCGCAAAAGTGCTGGCGGAAATCACGGCGACCGCGTCTCGCTTTCACGCCTCCAAAGCCATGGAGACGACAAAACGAACCACCGAGGTTGAGACCCCAGCGACTCGAGCATCCGCGAAAGCCATTGAAGCGTCAATTCGAGCGGTGATGGGCGAGGCTGCCATCTCATCGAAGGACATCGGCGCGATCATCAGTCACGGACTCGGCGAACGTCAAATGGATGCCGCGGAAGCGACCGCGATAACGGTGTGCGAACTCACTGCGCCCGCGGTCGCAGTCGCCGCTTCCATCGGACATGCCGGTGCCGCCTCGGGAATGATGAGCTTGGCAACCGGGGCGCTCGTGGCAGCCGAATGTAAAGTTCCGCCGACACGCGGTGCGGGGCCAGACCGAGGGCTCAACTTGATTCAACAAACTCAGCCGCTAGCCGCACCCTACGTTTTATGTCTTTCGCACACCAGCGATGGCAGTGCGATGGCGGTGCTCCTCAAGTCACTCCGGTGACGAACGTAGGCACTGGATGCAGTCGTTGCGAAACCGAACGTAACCGACGCTGACGGTGATGACGCAATAGGAAGCGAGAAGCCAAGCCGGCGTTCCGGCGGCCAGCATTCGGGGTGCATCCAAGAATCGGTCTCCCGAAATCCATGACAGCGTCAGGTAACTGCCGTTTGCGAGCACACAAAAATCGGCAATGAACCACGCCGAGTCGCGATGGATCAGCCAGGCAAGCGAAACCGGGATCAGGACGCCCAAAATAGGACCGCACCAAAGCGTGATTTGTGGGTGAGGATCCGGCGAATGCAAGCTGTAGGGAAGTCGCCACGGAGCGAGTTCCGCCTCCTTCAATGTCGCCCCACAACACGCGCCACCCACCAAGTGCCCGCATTCATGCGTTAAGGTCATGACGCACCAGGACGCAAGCAACAGTGCGGCAAACGAGGCGATTCGCATATTCGGCCCAAGTGATCGGCAGGGGAAGTTTCAGCTGCGAAACTCGTTTCCAATTTTTACCCGCTTCGTGCCCCTCGCGTTGTTGTGAGACGACGTTTGGCGGAAGATACTGGAGTGGGGGTGGTTCTCTTCGATCTTGAAATCCGCCCCGTCCTCCCACCACCTTATTTTCCCTCCTCCTCGGGAATTCACAAATGTCATTGTCCTGGTGTCAGCGTCTTGTGGCGCGGCTTTCGAATCACGCTAGCGTTCTCGTTTTCGCGCTCTTTTGTGCAACCGTCGGGGAGCAGTCCTTCGCCGCGTCTCGCGAAAACGTACTCAGCGAAGCGGAAAAACGCAGCGGTTGGAAAGTTCTGTTTGACGGCGAATCGGCCGACGCCTGGCGGAATTATCAAAAGGACTCGATCAGTGATGGCTGGAAAATCGTCGATGGCACGCTTGTGCGAGCCGAGAAAGGCGCCGGCGACATCATCACCAAAGAAAAGTTTGACGCCTTTGAGCTGATGCTCGACTACAAAATCAGCCCCGAGGGCAACAGCGGTCTGATGTTCCATGTCACGGAAGACAACCCTCGTCCGTGGCACAGCGGACCCGAAGTACAGATCCAAGACAATGTTGCCGGACATGACCCTCAGAAAGCCGGCTGGCTCTATCAGCTGTACCAGCCAGTCATTCCACGCTGGGTGAAGAACGAAAAAGAACTCGACGCAACGCGACCGGCTGGCCAGTGGAACCAACTGTATCTCCGCATCAGTCCTCAAGGCAGTGAAGTCTGCGTGAACGGCGTTCGCTACTACACCTTTAAAGTCGGCAGCAAAGACTGGAACAACCGAGTTGCGAAGAGCAAGTTTGCCAAGTTCGCTTCCTTCGGGAAAGCCAGCGCCGGGCACATCTGTCTTCAAGACCATGGAGATGAAGTCGCGTTCCGAAACATCAAGGTGCGTCGGATCGGTGCCGATGGGTCGGTGCCTCAACCGATTGATGGAAAACTTGGACTCAAAGGCCGGTTGGCATTCCCAAACTTGAAGTGGGACGAGTGGGAACCCGTCGACGAGAATGGAAAGGTCCGTGAGTTGCGTTTGATGGAACTCACCGCCGCCGATGATGGAAGCGGTCGCTTGTTTGCCGTGTCTCAGTACGGTGAGATCTGGGCCTTTCAAAACGACCCGCAGGTCAGCAAGTCGTCGATGTTCTTGGACCTTCGTGGCAACGTGAAGGACTTCAAGGCAAGCGGCGCCAACGAAGAAGGCTTACTCGGTCTCGCGTTTCATCCCGAATACAAATCGAATGGCAAGTTCTACGTCTATTACACACACCCAACGGACAAGAAATCCATCCTGTCGCAGTTCACCGTTTCCAGCGACGATCCCAACCGAGCCGATCCCAGTTCGGAAACGGTTGTGATGGAAATCGACCAGCCATTCGCGAATCACAACGGTGGCAGTATCGAATTTGGTCCCGATGGATACCTTTACATCGGACTCGGAGACGGCGGTTCACGAAATGATCCGGTTGCTTCGGGGCAGGACCTTTCGCAACTGCTTGGATCGATCTTGCGGATCGATGTCGATGGCGGGAGTGACCAGCTCGCTTATGGCATTCCAGACGACAACCCGTTCACCAAGGTTGCCGATGCCCGTGGCGAGATCTTCGCCCATGGGATGAGAAACCCTTGGCGATTGGCATTCGACAGCAAGACAGGTGACCTCTGGGTGGGTGACGTCGGGCAAGAGCTTTGGGAAGAAGTCAACGTGATTGTCAAAGGCGGCAACTATGGCTGGAGCGACCGCGAGGGCATGAGCAATTTCGGGAACCGCCCCCCGGTCCCCGGCGTCAGTTCACCGATCGATCCCGTTTGGCAGTACGACCATCGCATCGGTCGCTCGATCACGGGCGGACGCGTGTACCGGAGTACTCGGATGCCACAACTGAATGGCAAGTACTTGTATGCCGATTATGTCAGCGGAGTCGTATGGGCGCTCACGTTTGATCCCGCAACGAAGAAAGTGCTGGCGAATGAACAAGTCATCCCCGACAGCATTCCCGTGCTCGCATTCGGCGAAGATCAATCAGGCGAAATCTACTATCTCACCAACAGCACTCGAGGTGAGTGCATCTACCGTTTCGAAGAGTAGATCCAATCTGGTGAATCGTAGGACAGGCTTCCAGCCCGTCTCATGAAAACGTAGGACAGGCTTCCAGCCTGTCTCATGAAAACGTAGGACATGCTTCCAGCCTGTCCAATGAAAGGCAACAGGCTGGAAACGCTTCCGGCCTACCGCACAGTGGGTTCCTTTACACACTACCGACCGAGGACAATTCGATGTCGCATGGAAAACTTTTGACGGGGCTCTTTGCTTCCATTCTCTTGGTAGTCAGCCTGACGACCGTGCGGCTCAATGCGCAAACGGATGGGAAGGATCAATCGAAAGCCAGCGAGAACGCGCCGATTCCCGAGGCCGCCTTGCTCACCGAACGAGGTCGACAGTTAGCCCAGCAACTTCGGTTGCTTCGGCGAACACGCGAAGGATTGGGTGCAAAACATCCGACGCTACCCGTGGTCGAGAAAAAGATCGAAGCCGTCTTGGAGGAGCTTTCGGCATGGGAACCCGCGTACGGAGATGCAGAAGAAAACCCGTTTCGCCCTGGCGCAAGAAGGGATCCCAAGATGCTCAATGAGTACGACCTTCGCCAGCTCGTGCTGCGACTCGCAAAACGCGTCGAACAACTCGAAGGACGCATCGAAAAGCTGGAGGGGAAACGCCCCTAATGGATTCCGGAGCCCAGGAACAACCAGTCGCTCGAATTGGAGTCGTGACCGTCTCCGATCGTGCGAGTCGGGGTGAATACGAAGACCTCGGCGGACCGGCGATTGCAGCGTATCTGAAAGAAGTCTTGACGAGTCGATGGGAAAGTCACGCGCGCGTGATCTCGGACGATCAGCCGCGGATCGAGTCGACGCTCCGCGAGTTGTGTGGGCTGGGCTGTTGTTTGGTGGTCACGACCGGAGGAACCGGACCTTCCAAACGGGATGTCACACCGGAAGCCACCGAAGCAGTTTGCGATCGGATGATGCCCGGCTTTGGGGAGCTAATGCGTCAAGTCTCGCTACAGAAAGTTCCCACAGCGATTCTTTCCCGTCAGACAGCCGGTCTTCTGCGCAACAGTCTGATTGTCAATTTACCCGGCAAGCCCAAAGCCATCGCGGAGTGTTTGGACGCCGTCTTTCCGGCGATTCCCTATTGCATCGATTTGATGGAGGGGCCGCGTCTTGAAACGGACCCGGACCGGATTGAAGCCTTTCGGCCGAAAACTACTCGCAAGACCTAAAGCTCGGCGTCGAACTGAATCGTTTGCGTCGACAAGACTGCGTCGGATTGAATCGTAATCGGTTCACGGACACGGGACGTTTTGACGGTACAAGTGAGCGTGTCGCCTGGCAGTAAACCACGCAATGAAGTCGTCGAGCGCTGCATTCCGACGGCGAAATAGGCGTCGCGATAAATCGGTGCAACCCCGTCGTTTCTGACGCGCAAGATGACTTCGCTGTCACTACTTTCGGCAGCAATCAATCGAAAACGATAACCAGTCGCCATCGCAGCTTGCTTGATGCGTTCGGCAGTTTGATACCGAAGCTGATCGTTGCCGATCATGTAGCTGAGATGAAACTGCTCCGCCGAGGACCGAAACGAGACTCCGTTGGGTCCATTCGCTTCGAGCGCGCATTTTTGATCATTGCGGTTGTAATAGCTGAACTCG
>JBCBOO010000175.1:0-7704 GCA_039821235.1 Planctomycetota bacterium | reverse complement strand
GATCGATTCCCAATGATCTCCAGTTCGGTGCATTTTCGTTTGCGTGTTGCTTGCACAAGAACGAGTCGTCGAAAACGCCGAATGAGCAACTGAGCAGCGAAGGGTCTTGGGCCAGCGGAGAATAGGAATCATCCGCTGCGTCGACGCTGATTGACCACGGTAGACTCTCGAAACACTGATCAAGATGCGTCATGAACCGGGCCTGGAACGCCTTGCTTGGGAACGTATTTCCGAGCACACGTGGACCGCTGTAAATGTGGTACTCAGCCCACAGCCCAAACCCGGTTTGCACGAAGGCGATACGCGGATCGTTATCGTACCGCGCGGCAAACTGCTGATAGAAATCAAGCGTGAATTCCTGGAGCGTCTCATTACTCCAGTCGCAAAAACTCGTCTTCTTGCCCTCACTCTTGCCAGTCGTTTCGCGATAGTCGTCACGCCGACGAATGAACTCAGGCACCGTTGTGCGGCGGCCGACATAGCAGAAATGAAACCGAAGGACGGCCTGATGGTTCCGTCCTGCGATTTCATCGAGCACTTTTTCGAGGCGACTGAAGTCATAGCTGCCGTCCGCGTGGACCACCTCATCGTAGCCGCAATATCGAAACTCGAGTGCAATCGAATCCGCATGCTCTTCTGCCGCGGGATTGTCAGTCCAGAGTACGATGCCCGTCATCGGCTGCACGTTTGTGATCCGTGACTGAATTCGAAGTGGACGTTTCTCTTGAGCAGAGACCAATCCACCGATCAATACCGCGCACGCACAGATGAGTCTCGAAGAGCAATTCGTAAATTGGAGCATCGGATCAGGCGTCAGATCAGGCGTTTTCATTCAATGGACGTGCAACAAGTTCCCGGTGACTGAACAAACGGTGGATCAGTGTCCCGTTGCTAACCGAGAGGTCTTCCTTGATAAGCATCTCGCAACAGTTGCATGATGTGGCGAACCGGCACATCCGATGACCTTTGTTTCAAGTGTGACTTTAATTGCATCAGGCATCCGATGTTGCCGGTCGCAACGAGGTCCGCGCCACTTTCCATGATGCGATCCACTTTCTGCCCGCCAAGCGAAGCCGCGATTTCGGGTTGATCCATGTTGTAGGTGCCCGCCGAGCCACAGCAGAGATGTGAATCACGAAGCTCGACAAGTTCGATACCGGGGATTCGGGTGAGCAACTCACGTGGTGATTGGCGCACGCCCTGGGCGTGCGCCAGATGGCAGGCGTCTTGGTAGGCGACTTTGATTGACGAAGGGGTCTCGGGAAGTGACTCGGAAAGTCCTCGTTGGGCCAAGAAATGCGAAACGTCGATTACCTTCTCTGCCAACGACCTTGCCTTCGTCTCCGATCGAGTGCCCTTTAAGATGAGCGGATACTCCAACATGCCACTGCCGCAACCGGCCGCATTGGTGATGACCGCATCCACATCAGGGGTCGTCTCAAATGCATCCAAGTTATCGATGGCGAACTTTTTCGCTTGGTCGTGGTTTCCAATGTGCCACGAGAGTGCACCGCAACAGCCTTGCGAGCGAGGGATTTGCACTTCGAATCCGTTCCGAGTGAGTACTTCGATGGTTGCAACGTTGATGTCGGGATCGAGCACGGACTGAGCGCAACCCGTTAAAAGAGCGACGCTTCCTCGCTTTTCTCCGATCGCGGGCACGACACTGGGCAGCCGCGTCTGCTTGGGAATTTTGTCAGGCAAGAGATCCATCATCACCCGCAACGAGGCCGGAACGGCCCGTCGAAATGGTTTGACGAAGCGCCCCGTTCTTGCCGCGATCCGAAATCGCTTGGGGTAGGGGAGCGTTGCCTGAGTAAGCCATCGTCGTAAACGCTGGGTCCAAGGCCGAGCTCGTTTCGACTCCTGCGTCGCTCGGAATGAACTGAGCAAGTCACCGTAAGCGACTTCGGAAGGACATGCCGGAACACAGGCAACACATCCCAAGCAGGCGTCCAAGTGCGGGGAGGCTGTCTCGAGAGGCATGCCTCCCTCCAGCACCTCTTTCATCAGGATGATACGTCCGCGTGGCGAATCTGTTTCTTGTTGCAGCTCCTGGTACGTCGGACATGCGGAAAGGCAGAATCCACAGTGCACGCACTTGCTGATGGCTTCGCTCATCACGTCGCCAAACGGGGCGTGCGATTGAACATCAATTTCGTGTCGCATGCTGGCTCAGTGAGTTGACGCGTCGGCTTGGTGGTTCATCGTTGCGACAGTTGCAAATCGGTGATCAGGGTCGAAGACTTGCTTCATTTTTTGAGCAATGGAATCCTCCTCAACCCCCGAAGGGAACACAAGTGTACCAGCGGCAACCCCCTGTGAGCCTCGGATGATGGTTGCCGGCAATCGCAATGCATCGAGTTGTTTTTTTAGGGCAAGCCAATGAGAGGACGCGATGTTGACCCAGGTGATCGCTCCCGCCGACGAGTTGTGCATGGCGGAGAACGGAGCTTGCTCGTCACACCAAGTCGCAAGCTCACGCATTTCCCCAAGTCGTGTCGAAGTCTTGATCAACATCCAGTCCGCTTCAGGAAACCGCAAGTCTTCCACGTCGCGCCAGACTGCGTTGTCCATCGCGACGACATCGCCAAACTGCGATTGAATGTCATCCGCGATTTGAGTAGCTGATTGAAGCGAAGTTCCAAGTCGCAACCAGATTTCTTTGGCCCGACCGCGGTAGTCGATCGCATCAAACTCCCATCGACCACGCGCCAGTCGTGCGATTCGTTCGCAGGCCTCTTGGTGGCTTTCGCACTCGATTCGGAAAGAGTGTCGCTCGACAGGGGCTGGAAAGACCTTGAATGTGAGCAACGTCATGGCTGCCAATTGTCCAAAACTACCGACAAGTAGCTTGGGCAAGTCAAACCCGGCCGCGTTCTTGACCACTTTTCCACCGCTGCGGATCCATTTCCCATCCCCCGTCAAGAAATCCGCTCCCAGAATGAAGTCTCGAACGCCTCCAAATCGAAACCGTCCCGATCCGCTCATTGCCATCGCGACCGTTCCACCAAGTGTCGCCCCGGCGCGTGCGAGTGGCGGATCGAACGGCAGGTATTGACGGTGTTCTGACAGTATCTCCGTGATTTCATCCAACCGCGTCCCCGCATAGGCGGTGAACACGAATTCCGAAGGCTGATACTCCGTGATGCCACGCATCGCTTGCGTTGAGACCAGCTGGATGGGTGCGTACTCTCGCTCCGAACGACCGTCGGACTTGGTACTCCCGCCCACCAATCGAATACGAGCATACGACAGCAAGGCCTCGCGTAGCTCTTTATCGGATTCCGGTTTGCATGGTTCATTGGATGGATCGCTACTCACGCTGAATCACCCCCGCCTGTTCCAAGGGATGAAGACCGTGGTTGCTCAGTGCCGGAGCTTCACCGTCCGGGAACATCTTGCCTGGGTTTGCAAGTGTTTGAGGATCAAAGACCGCACGGATGCGATGCATCAGTTCAAGTGTCTCTTGGTCGTACATCTGGGGCAGGAAATCACGCTTCTCAATTCCAACACCGTGCTCTCCCGTGATCGACCCGCCCATCTCGATGCAGACTTGCAAGATCTCGCCGGCAAGTTGTTCAGCCCTTTCGAGATCACCGTCGATCGAATCATCAAATAGGATCAACGGATGGAGGTTTCCATCTCCGGCGTGGAAGACATTTGCAACGCGCAGGCCAGATCGATTCGATATCGACTGGATTCGTTCCAACGTTTCTCCTAGTCGACGTCGTGGCACCACCCCATCTTGCACCAAGAAGTCCGGGCTCAATTTACCAGCCGCGGAGAATACGCTCTTGCGTCCGGCCCAAATCAGTTCTCGTTGGCCGGAGTCCTTGGCGATGACCGTTTCAAAGGCCTCTGTTTGCCGCAGCACCTGATCAAGCCTCGATCGTTCATCGACGAGACCTTCGCGTGTCCCTTCCAATTCGACGATCAAGACCGCAGCGGCTCCGCTCGGGTATCCGCAAGCCGTCGCGGCTTCGGCCGCTTCGATGGCCAACGATTCCATGATTTCCATCGCACCGGGAAGCAAACCGGATTCGATGATCAACGAGACCGCATCGCCCGCGGCTTTGAGTGAATGGAATCCCGCCAGGACGGTGTGAAAGCACTCTGGCGGCGGAAGGAGTCGCAAGGAGATTTCAATCGCGATCCCGAACAATCCTTCGCTCCCGCAGAATACTCCGGCGTAGTTTTGCCCGACGGCTTCGAGTGAATTGGAACCAAACGAAACCACGTCTCCGCCGGCGGTCACGACCTTCATCCCGATGACATGGTTGCTGGTCATCCCATACTTCAGGCAATGAGCTCCGCCCGCATTGAATGCGACGTTTCCTCCGATCGTGCAAATTTTCTGGCTCGATGGATCCGGCGCGTACATCAAACCGTGCGGCTTGGCGGCCTCGGAGACTTGCAGATTCACCACCCCCGGCTGCACAACGGCGCACCGATTGTCGGGATCGAGTTGCAAGATACGATTCAACCGGTTCAGCGAAATCACGATGCCCTCTGCAACCGGCATCGCACCACCGGACAAACTGGTTCCGCTGCCGCGAGCGACGAAGGGGATCGAATGCCGGTTGCACCATCGGACCGTTTCGATCACTTCATTCGAGTCGGCTGGAATCACGACGGCGAGAGGACGCTGTCGAAAAGCGGTCAACCCGTCTGACTCGAACGCCGCCAGGGATGCGTCGTCTGTCGTGACTGTCCCCGCACGCAGTTGTTCACGTAATTCGCTAAGCACTGCTGGCTGCTGCATGGATCTGACGGTCTCGAGCTTTGATGGGGCCGGTGGCGTGACTAACGTTTTAGCAGCGACCATTCTCGCGTGATATCACACATCGCTTGAGTGACGTGTCCAAGCTCCTTTTCGTTGATCGTTAGCGGTGGCGTCGTGTAAATGCAGTCACCGAATGGACGAAGCCAGACTCCCTCTTCGATGAAACGCTGTCGCAACCAATCGACATGATCGAGTTGGTCGACTTGGATAACACCAATCGCGCCTTTGACTCGGACATCAACAACACGATCAAATTCCATCGCGGGTGCAAGAGCCACACGAAGCTGCGACTCGATGGTAGCGACTTGTGACAAACGATCTTCTTGCTCGAATAAATCGAGCGATGCATTCGCGGCGGCGCAAGCCAGCGGATTGGCCATAAAGGTCGGCCCGTGCATCAAGGCATGGGATGGATCATCCGACCAAAATGCTTCGTAGACTCGATCGTTGGCGACTGTCGCCGCGAACCCGATGGCTCCTGCGGAAAGCGCCTTGCCCAAGCAAATGATGTCGGGAATCACATTCGCCTGTTCGACGGCGAACATCGAACCGGTTCTTCCAAAACCCGTTGCGAGTTCATCGGCAATCAAGAGGACATCATGATCACTGCAGATTTCTGCGACGCGTCCGAGCACCTCCGGGTCGTGAAAACGCATGCCTCCGGCTCCTTGGACGAGCGGCTCGATAAACACTCCGGCCAAATCAGCGTGGTGTCGCGACACCATCTCGGCAAGTTTTCTTGCGCAGTCCGTCGTGTGTGGCAAGTCCGCATGTAGCTGCGGCAACAGGCCTCCGGCAAACATGTGGTGCATGCTGCGTTCTGGATCGCACAGCGACATTGCGCCGGTCGTGTCCCCATGATAAGCATGATGAAATGCGAGGAAGCGATGACGTTTGCGATCACCGCGATTTCGATAGAACTGGATCGCCATCTTCATGGCAACTTCAACGGCCACCGATCCCGAGTCGCAAAAGAAAACATGATCGAGTGATCCGGGCAGGAGACGCGCAAGACGACCGGCCAGCTTCGTTGCCGGTTCGTGCTGCGTCCCCCCAAACATCACGTGCGGCATCGTCGACAGCTGTGCCTTCATCGCCTCCAAGAGGTGGGGGTGGTTGTAGCCGTGGCACGCCGACCACCACGACGCGAGCCCATCGATCAACTCGCGACCATCGTCGAGTCGCAGCCGAACGCCTGCGGTCCCCACGACTTTTGCGGGAACGGGAGCGGTCTTCATCTGGCAGTAAGGCGACCAGACGTGCTGCAGATCCGGAGCGGACATCTCCTCGGAATGAGCCCCCGAGACAGATGGCTCCGGATGTGACGTGGATGATGGAATTGCCATGTTCCCCTCGCGTGTGTTGAGCATGCACGGCCGTTCCGCCGCGGATAGGGCGCACGGACATCACAAACCGTACAATAGACCCAGTTTGCTCGATTGGGACGGTCGACGCATCCCGAAGGACTCCACTTTCTTTGCAAGGATCACGTTTGGACACCGTCGAAGGTTGACCGAATTGCGAGTCTCGAAGATTAATATACGCTCGAGCATTTCTGAGTGTGGCTCTTTTCCGCCAGTACTGTCCAATCGCCTGATCGCCTCGTTCAAGTCACGTGGCGGTGCAGCCTTTCTCCCGCAGGCCCCCTGAATGTCCGTCGTTGTCAAGAAAGACCGCCCCAATCGGCAACCAAGCCGGCCGCAGCCGATCAAGGATCCCGAATCGCTCGATCTCCTGCAGGTCATTTCGCGACAGCGGTGGATGATCGGACTACTCGCCGTCATCGGGCTGTCGGCCGGAATCGCACACGGGATCTACGCACCGGTTTGGTACAAGTCACAGGCAAAGCTGCTGATCGCCGAACGAACGGCCGGACTCGGTGGCGGTGAGTCCGTCAACACGGGAACCGGCATGGTCGAAGAAGACACTTTGGCCAACCACATCGAGTTGATTTCCAGTCGGATGATTGTCGAACAAGCCCTGGAAGAACATGGGCTGACCGAGCTGGATTCCGTCCAGAAACATGTCTCACCAAACGTCGATGCCGTGGAGTACATCATCGACCAGATGGACATCGTGCGAGGCGGCAGTGGCTCGGCAAAGACGGCCCGCAGTTTGAATATCTCGCTGACGCACACCCACCCGGAAGACGCCAGTCTGATTTTGACGGCCGTACTGAAAGAGTACGAAAAGTTCATCGTCGCGCAAGTGGAACAGGTCATGGGCCGCGCAAATGAACTCATCCAAGAAGCGAAAAGCGACGTGGAAGAAACACTCGCACAGGCCGAGCAGGAGCAACTGACCTCTCGTCAAGACGCGCCGCTTTTCTTCCAGGGCGAAGGCAGCAGCAACGTCTACCAAGATCGATTCCGACGTTTGCAGGATGAGATGCTGGATCTGGATATTCAAGAGTCCACTCTGCGAACCCGTCTGGATCGCGTCGAATCGGTGCTTGCGGAAATGGAAGACTCCTCTGACCCGATCGATAATCTCGACAAGCTCTCGTTGATCGATAGCGAATCGCTGCAGCGACTGGGCTTGTTCGCGGGCCTGCAAGTTAATTCGGCGAACTCGGCCGAGTTTCGTGCCACGATGCCGGTCAAGGTCGAAGAAGCTCGCACGCAGTTCACAACGCTGCTGGAACTGAACAGCGAAAAACAACGACTCAACGCCGTCTTTGGACCGGGGCATCCAAAAGTCCAAGAGATCGAAGGCAAAATCGCTTTGGTGAAGCAGTTTCTCCAAGACAACGAATCGCTAACCAATCCCGACGGACTGTTCAACGACACCGCGTTAACTCCCGAAGGATTGCTGAACGCGTACGTCGGTTTCTTGCAAAATGACTTGGCGGCCCTTTCCGAACGACGTAAGGAACTGGAGTTTCTTTCGGCCGATGCGGAGAAGAAAGCAAAGGAACT
>JBCBOO010000174.1:0-13972 GCA_039821235.1 Planctomycetota bacterium | reverse complement strand
GTATCAACCGCATTCGCAAAGCCGATCTCGAGGTTCGTGTTGTTGATGCGGATGGCAATCCGCTTGCCGGCATTCCAGTTCAGGTGAAGCAACAACGCCACCTATTTGGATTTGGCGGAGTCGTCAGCGGCCGGAGTATGCACGCTCTGGCCGGTGGTCAGAACGCTCAGGCCAACGCCGGTGTCACTCCTGAACAGTACAAACAGATCTTCCTGCGACTCGGATTCAACGCAGCCGGTTTCGGTGTGTACCTCAAGTACAAGCGTCGCCCGATGGCCGAACCCCACCTTCCGAAACTATTCGAGTGGTTCCAAGAAAACAACATTCCCGTTCGGGGACACTGCCTGATTTGGCCTGGGGGCGACCACGGGAATTTTATGCCGCCAGAACTGAGCAAGCTCGTCTATGTCGATGACCCCAACGCCAACTGGATGAGTACCGCCAAGGCGGTTCCACGAGACGAGCTGACGGAAGCAGAACAGCAGAGTGTTCGCGATCTCTGCAAGAGGATGATCGAGGAATCGGCTAGGCAATGGCCCGTGTTCGAGTGGGATGTCATCAACGAAACTCGAAACAACCACATTGTGCAGGACCTCGTCGGAGATGAGGTGATCGCCGATTGGTTCAAGATCGCGAAGCGAAACACGTTCCACCCCGATGCCTTGCTCTATCTGAACGAGAACAAGGTCATCTCGGATCCCGACGAACGCGATGTGACCGACAGGATGAAACAATTCGAGAGTGAAGTTCGTCTTCTGCTCGAGAACGACGCTCCGATCTCCGCACTCGGCTTTCAAAGTCGATTCGCCAGGCAAATTCCTCCCGAGACCATCTACAAACGTCTTCAGTACTTCGAAAAATTCAATCTGCCAATTGCGGCGACGGAATTCGAGATGAAGGACACGATCGGTGATGAACTGGATAAGGCTGCGATGACTGAACGTGTCATGACGGTGTTGTTCAGCCATCGACTGGTCAACGGGATTTACGCCTGGACAGTATTGCCTCGGGGCCGCGACGAAACGGCAAGCCGAGCCATCGTGGAACCGGACGGTCGATTGAGGCTTCGCGGCAAGGTATGGATGCACCTAATGAAACAGCGTTGGTGGACTGACGAAACACTCACAACGGATGCTGAGGGAAAAGTGAGTCTACGTGGCTTCAAGGGAGATTACACAGTCTTAGTGGGCGACCATGCCGTGAAGCTGAAATTAGATGAAGATCAAAAGATCAAGGTCACCAGTTCAGCCCCTTCTAAACGATCCGCTATCGGCCTAAATGAGATCGATGGTCGCACTTGGCTGGTTACACCTGACGGAGAACCATTCTTCGCCCACGGGATCACTCATGCAACGAATCGAAGCCTGAGTAGTCAGTACGACGCACTTTCAAAGGCCTGCAAAGATCTTGGGTTCAACGCGTACGGTTACGGGTGTCCGCCCGAGCTCAAAAAGGACATGCCCTATGTGGAAGGTCGCAACTACGTACCTAGCTCGATGTATCGCGGTAAAGGCGGGAGCTTCCGCTTCATCGACATCTTTGATCCTCAGGTACAGGCGAGACTGGCGGCACAGGTTGAGCAGACCTGTCTCCAGAACCGCGGTAACCCAAATCTGATTGGCTACTACTGGACCGATCTTAGCGCTTGGCCGCTGAAGAATCCCGTTGGCAAAAACTGGGTGGACTTCACCCGCGATCTGCCCGCCGGAGCACCGGGCCGCATGGCCTACGACGAATTCTTGAAGACGTGGAAGGGCGATGACGCGAAAGCACGCGACCTGGCCTTCTTGCGACTCATTGCACGCGAGTACTTTCGCGTGATGGGCGAGGCCAACCGGAAACACGATCCGGATCATCTCATTTTCGGCGACCGCTTCGCTTTCAACACCATCATTCCCGAAGTTTTGCAGGAACTGGTGCCGTGGGTCGACGCCATCGCGATTCAGCCGAATTTCCAACCAGGGTTTCCGAAGGCGAAGTACCAGGAGATTCACGAACTCACCAAGAAGCCAATCCTGATATGCGACTTCGCGATTCGCTTCAAAGACGGCGATAAGAAGATTCGCGGTTGGAAGCTGCAAGAGGATCCTCGTGCTGCTGGCGTTGAATATTCAAAGTACATCCACGCCGCGTTGGAGACGCCCTACATCATCGGCGCCTTCTGGTGCAATCCAGTTGACTCGACGGGTGCGTTCAATAAATCAGGGGGACTGAAACAGGGGCTTTTCGGCGATGGATTAACGCTGCGGGCGGGCCTGAGCGAAGCCGTGATCGAGCTTAACCGTTACATTGCCAAGGTCACGCCTGGTCGTTCCGATTCGCCTGAAAAGTAGTCCGAACCAGGCGAGGCGCCGATCGGGCAAATGTCCGAACGCGATCGCCGGAGCTGTCTCGCTTCGCTCCTTGATCCGACCTACTCAATTCCAAGAACCATCCGACACAACCACGACAACAAAGAAGTTGATAGGACACCGATGAAAAGCATATCTCGAGGCAGGCTTCTTGAACACGCATTTGCGTTGCTGATGACGCTGTGTTCGATTCACAATGCATCTGCAGAAGTTGTTCCTGTCCCGTCGACGGTGAAGGCTAAAACGATCGAAGGCGCAAAACCGCGAAACGTGGTTTTCATTCTGTCGGACGATCATCGCTACGACGCAATGAGCTTCATGGGGCATCCCCTGGCGAAGACGCCGCACATGGACACGATGGCAAAGGAGGGTGCGCATCTAAAGAATGCCTTCGTCACGACTTCGCTGTGTTCCCCCAGTCGCGCATCGATCCTGACGGGGCTCTACACCTTCCGGCATCGGGTGATCGACAACCAACGTGCCGTGCCTGATGGGACGCTGTTCTTCCCGCAGTACTTGCAGCAGGCGGGCTACAAAACGGGATTCATCGGCAAGTGGCACATGGGTCATGCAAACGATGATCCTCGCCCCGGCTTTGACTATTGGTTTAGCTTCAAGGGCCAAGGAAAGTATTATCCGCCCGGGCCGCAGTACACGATCAACGACAATGGCAAACGAGTTCCGCAGGATGGCTACATTACGCCCTTGCTGACCGGGAAGGCGATCGAGTTTTTGGATCAGACGAAACGTGACGAACCATTCTTTTTATATCTGTCACACAAAGCCGTGCATGATCCGTTTACCCCGGAACCAAAGTATAAAGACTCGCTCAAAGACCAACCTTATGCATTTCCGGCATCGAGTGAATTGCTGACGAACAACCTGAAGAATCGTCCACGTTGGCTTCTCGACCAGCGCAACAGTTGGCACGGCATGGACTTTGCCCTGCACACGGGCCAAAGCGTCGAAGGGTTCTACAAGAGATACTGCGAAGCTCTGAGCAGCGTTGATGATAGCATCGGGACCGTTGTGCAGCAGTTGAAAGAGATGGGCATCTACGACGAGACACTGGTCATTTACATGGGCGACAACGGGTTCATGTTTGGTGAACACGGATTGTTCGACAAGAGAGTCGCATACGAGACGTCAAGTCGTGTTCCGATGCTGATGCAGTGCCCCGAAATCATCAAAGGCGGGACCGTCGTCGATGAGGTCGTCGCAAACATCGACATCGCCCCAACGATCATGGAGGCGATGGGACTTAAAAAGCCACCGCACATGGACGGGCAAAGTTTCCTTCCGCTGGCCCAGCTTTCATCGACACAGGGCGAGTCGATTCCCTGGCGTGAGTATTTTCTTTACGCGTACTACTGGGAACAAAATTACCCGCAGACGCCGACGCATTTTTGCCTGCGTGGAGATCAATACAAGTACACGACGTACTACGGACTCTGGGATACCGATGAGTTGTTTGACATTCAGGATGATCCGAAAGAGCAAAACAACCTCATCCACAATCCAGCATTTGCAAAAACCAAGCAGCAAATGCAAAGCCGACTTTACGAAATGATGGGAGAACTGGGGGGAATGGAGATTCCGATGAACCCGCCACGAGGACGCCAACAAAACAAGCGACTTCGCAGCCGTAACGGCGTGAAGGGCGCAGACTTCCCCGAAGCAATGGTCGTTGATGAACCACTTCGAGAGATAAAGTAGGCAAAATGAAAGCCGAAAAAGGCGGCAGGAAGATCATTTTGTCAGATCTGTTCCCGTTTTATTTTCCTGCACCCATTTTCCTGCCAAGAATGATTTAGGAACCTATGAAACGTACAAGACTGATCGGCTTCGCGACCCTAGTATTGCTTGCTTCCAGATGTGCCTTGGCTCAAGATGATCTCTCTTGGGCATCTAGCGACAAGACAACATTCACACCCAACGTCCATCACCCGAACATTAAGGGTGTGACGCTGTTCGCCCAGAATCCGGAGATCGTCACGCCGGTGGGGATCGCGGTCGCGCCTGATGGCCGAGTGTTTGTGCAGGAGAATCACACTCACAAACGCAACTCGGGTTACAAGGGGCCAATGACGGACCGGATTCTTGTTTTTGAGGATAAAGACAACGACGGCATCGCAGAAGATCGGTCGGTTTTTTACGAAGGCCACACCTTTAGCACTGATTTGCTATTTGGCCCCGATGGGCATCTCTATGTGAGCACGCGTTGGTTTATTGGTCGATTTACGAACGCGGCTTCATTAACGAAGGCGGAGGGCGAGCCCGAGAAACTGGTCGTCTGTGAAACCGATGGCAACTACCCACATAACGGCGTGGGAGGACTTGCGATCGATCCCGCTGACCCTGAATGGCTCGCATTTGGTTTTGGCGAGAACCTGGGCGCGGATTACACCTTTGTTGGCAAGGACGGCGTGAAGCTTTCGGGCGGCGCCGAGGGTGGTTCGACCTATCGTTGCCGTACCGATGGTAGCGGGCTCACTCGCCAGTCCACGGGGCACTGGAATGCGTTCGGTATGGCATACGACTTAGACGGGAACTTGTTTAGCACCGACAACGACCCCAACGCCATTCCGCCGAATCGTTTGCTGCATATCATTCCAGGCGCCGACTTCGGCTACGAGTATCGTTATGGTCGATCGGGACTTCATCCGCTTGTTTGTTGGTATGGCGAGAACCCAGGAACGCTAGGGATGATCGGGGCGTTGGGCGAAGCTGCATGCGGCTTGATTCCACATGGCCCAGCCAAGTTGCTCAGCGCGTCGTGGACCGACAATCGTGTCGACCTTCATTCGCTCACGCCTCAGGGCGAGTCGTTTTCCGCGACACGTGAACCGTTCCTCAGCGGTCCTGACGATTTTCGACCGGTGCACTTCGCTTATTCTGCCGACGGACGCTATCTATACTTCACCGATTGGGTGAAGCTGTCTTATCCGGTTCATGGCCACGGGCGAATTTGGCGAGTGGAGTTCAAGGAGCCAATCACGCTCGAGCCTTCGTCAAGCCGAACGCCCGTCAAAGAGCTTTCAGCGACCGAAGCACTCGCCAAGCTCGGTAGCAATGATCCCTACGCGCGCACGGCAGCCATGCATGTGTTGTCGAGACATCCTGAGGTGTTAGCGGCCTACGACTGGCAGTCGGAAGCCAATGGAATCGCGCGAGCTCATTACGCTGTTGCACTGAAGCGTTCCAATGCCGCAAGTCGCGCCGACGTTATTCCTGCACTGCTGGATGACGATGATTCGGAAGTGCGTTTTGTCGGGATCAAGTGGATTGCCGACGAGAAGCTCAGCCAATACGAGTCGAATTTGAAAGGTGTTCTCAACCGAAGCGACCTGAGTCGGCGCGACCTTCGAGCGGTTGTCGCGGCACTTTCCAGGATCAGCAGTGACTCGAAAAAGGAGTTCTCGCCCGACGAGACTTTGCTGGAACTAGCCCTGGATACTGAGAGGCCGCCGAGCCTGCGCGCGATGGCGTTGGCGAATGTGAAGGTTGATCATCCGCGGCTGACGGTCGCGAATTTGGCATTACTCGCGAAGTCGAGGGACCAGAGTGTTCGGCTTGAAGCGGTTCGTTCGGTGGCTCTCCACGCAGATGCGGACAGGGCTGCGGTTCTTGCTAAAATCGCGGCCGACAAGTCTCTCGATGATAACCTCCGAGCCGACGCGATCGCCGGCTTGGCTTCCGTCGCCAAGGGACAGGAAAAGCTGCTCGAGACGTTATCGGCTAGCTCCAGTCCGGTCATTTCACAAGAAGCCAATCGTGCGCGCATCGCCGCGGGTCTTGCTGAGCGACAAGTCGAGACCAAACCGAAAGAAGATCAGATTGAAGATTGGATTACATTGATCAATCGAGAGGCAACTCAAGAACCTGACCCAGCGGTCGGTCGTCGGCTTTTCTTCCATTCTGGATTTGCCGGTTGCTACAAGTGTCACGCGATGCACGGCCGCGGGAGTTCTGTAGGACCGGACCTCACCAACATTCGCAACCAGGAAGGCGCCACTCAGGACTGGCTGTTGAAGCATATCGTCAATCCAAGTGCCGAGATGGCGCCGTACTATCGTCCGCAACAGTTGCTGACCGTGGACGGCGATGTGTTAACCGGTCTGATCGTCGGCAAGGAAGGAAAGAAGCAGGCTTACGTCGCCGCAGATGGGAAAGTTTTCTACGTCGACAAAGAAGACGTGGAAGAGCGTCGAGAGATGCAATCGTCCATCATGCCCACTGGTCTACTTGATGCGATGTCGGTCGACGAAGTTCGCCACTTGATCGCGTATCTTATGAGCGACGATGAACAGGGTGGCCTATCAGACTCGACCCAAATTGGCGCCGACAAGCCTTGATACATCGGCAATCCGGATTTCATTCTTTTTGGAACAGGACAACGGCGTGTGGTAAACAGCTAGGACAGCAATGCGGCTTCTTCAGCCTGTTCGGCGAGGGCTATCTCATGCGCCCTTCTTCGGGAAAGTTTGAGGATATTTTGGTAAATCGGTCGTCCGGCGGAATGACAGGGGGAGTCTCCTTATTCTTGGATGCCATGAACTTACCCAACGACAACAGCACACAGTCTTCGGCCGACAGAGAGCAGCAGTACGATGAATTTGTCGTGCTGCTGGCCCGGCATGATCTGGCGATTCGGCGGTTTGTGCGATCTTTGCTGCCGTCTCAGGATGGGGTTGATGATGTTGTTCAGGAAACCGCACTGGAATGCTGGAAGAAGTACGGTGACTTCCAGCCTGAGAGCAACGAAGCTGCGGCCGATGAATTCGTTCGCTGGGCGAGTGTGATTGCTCGATACAAGGCGATGAGCTGGCAGCGTGATAGGGCTCGCGATCGGCTTGTGTTTCGCGAGAGTGTGATTGAGCAGCTCGCGGAGGGGGCGATGGCATCGCTTGATCAGACTGCCGAGGAGCGTTTGGCGGTTGAAGCTTGTCTGGCTGAATTGCCGGAAGACCAACGGCGGCTGGTCTTGAGCGTGCATGTGCCCGGCGAGTCCATTGCGCGGATTGCGGAAGAAACCGGAGTCAAAGCTCGGCAGCTTTACAGTCGTGTCAACGCGCTGAGAACTTTGCTTCTCGAGTGCATGAAGCTGCGTCTCGGAGGAGAACCGACCAATGGATAACAGAATTCGAACCCTCATCTTCCAGGCAATCGATCAGACCATCTCTGACCCGGACTTTGAAAGCCTGCAGGACGCCATCGAACACGATCCTAAGGTTCGAGATGAGTATCTGCGCGCGGTCGGTCTTTCTGAATCGTTGCGTGAGATCGCGGAAGATGCGACGTTTGTTGGTAAAGATGATTCGCAACGTCCATCGGCTGAGCAAGCCGAACAAACGACTACGCGAGAACGCAATCTAACGAGTTCAGGGCGGCAGGTTGGGTGGCGAAGTCTGACAGCGGCGGCGATGGTTATCTTCTGCGTTGGTGGAATTGCGTTTTGGCTCGGTTGGGCGAATGCGCCGTCGCGTTCTGATCCGAATGCGGCGCAAGCACCATCGGCGGGCGGGCAACAAGAATCTCGAATTGCCGGTCACGCAACGTTGCGGCGAATCGTCGATCTGGCATGGAGTGATGGGGTGACGAAACGACGCGAAGGTGATTTGCTGCCGAACGGGAAATTGGCCTTTGATCGGGGCGTCGCAGAGATCGACTTCTTTTGTGGAGCAACTCTTGTCGTCGAAGGGCCTGCCGAGCTGGAGATTGAAAATGACTGGTCGGTCCGACTTGCAAAAGGACGAATCCGCGCGACGGTTCCACCGGCCGCTCGTGGATTCATCGTGAAAGCTGCGGACTCCGAGATTATTGACCTGGGTACCGAGTTTGCCGTCGAAGTCGAAGCTGGCACGGCACGCGTGGAAGTTGTTGATGGAGAAGTCGAACTCCGCGGCGGGGCTCACGATGGCCAGCATCTCGTCACAGGCGAAGCTCAGTTACTCAAAGGCGCGCCGCGGGAAACGAAACTCTCAACTGGGCTCAGCACGTCAGTGGATGTTCGCCGTCGACAGCAGGCCGCAGAGGAACGGCGGTTTACACAGTGGAAGAATCGATCGCTTGAGCTTCGCACCGACAGCCGTTTGATCGCCTATTACCCGATTGCTTCGTCAGCGGCCGGGCGTATTGTTCGCAATGCAGCGTCGCATCGAAACGATCGAAATGGGTTGGCCGTCGGCCCAGTGGAAAGAACAGTTGGTCGATTCGGGGCGCTCTCGACGGGGCTTAGGTTCGATCGGCCGGGAGCTCGAGTCCGCACACGAATCGACGGCGAGTTTGCCGCGTTCACGTTTTGCTGCTGGGCCAGAATTGACAGTCTGAAACACCGCTACAACGCGCTGTTTATGGCGGACAGCTACGAGACCGGCGAGCCGCATTGGCAGATTCGCGATGACGGAAAGCTGATGTTCTCTGTCATGGTTGATGACACGCAGGAAGTCGAGCTGTTCAACAAACGCGACCAGCGTGTCGTGAAAGATGCGGGGCTGCATCGAGTCTACTTTTCGGAACCGATCTGGGAGGCGTCGACGAGCGGTCAGTGGTTTCATCTTGTCGCTGTTTACGATCCGGTTAACCGTCGGGTTCAGCAGTACGTCAACGGTCGGAAAGTCGCCAGCGAAGCAATCGTCGATGCCTTCCATATCACATCATTGCGGATCGGAGCGGCGGAGATTGGGAACTGGGGCCAACCGTTCCGCAAGACACCTTGGTTCGCCGTTAGGAATCTCGACGGCACCATCGACGAAATGGCGATCTATGACGCTGCACTCAATTCGGACGAAGTCAGCGACCTTTATGAACAGGGAAAACCTCTTGCTTACTAGTATCAACCATTTGCTGCTGGGCGTAGCGCTCGTCTGTGTCTCCTGCTCTCAGTGCCTTGCAGCCGAATCCAAGCCGCCTAACGTCATCCTGATCATTTGCGATGACTTGAACGACTACGTTGACGGCTTCGGCGGGCATCCTCAGGCGAAGACTCCCAACATGGATCGACTGGCTCGCAGCGGAGTCGCGTTCACTCAGGCGCATTGCAACATTCCGATTTGCGGGCCGTCGCGAGCCAGCATGTTTACGGGAATCTATCCGCACAATTCGGGCTGTTATGGCTTCTTCAAGTGGGACGGCTACGAGGTTCTGAAGAACTCGCGAACGATGATGGACCACTTCCGTGAGCACGGATACTGGACGCTGGGAACAGGCAAGCTCATGCACCACATGGTGCGCCAGGAGTGGAAGAACTACGGCAACCGAGCCGATTATGGTCCGTGGGTCTTTGATGGCGAAAACAAGCTCGCGCACCCCGATGTGCCGGCTCCTTATCGCGAGATTGGATCTGTCGATGGTTCATTCGGACCGTTAACGAGCCTGGCCGGTAGGAAATCCGCAGATGGAAAACCGCTTGAATGGTGGACCGGCAGTTGGGCCAAACAACGGGTGCTGAAGGTTGACTCGCAGGACGATCGAGACGCGACGGCGGACGAGTTGAATGGTCAGTGGGCGGTCGAGCAGCTCAAGCTATTCGCGGACAAGCCCGGGCGCCTTCCCTTCTTCATGGGAGTTGGGTTCATTCGCCCACATACGCCGTTGATTGTGCCGAAGAAATACTTCGACATGTTCCCGTTGGAATCGATCAAGCTTCCGACCATCCGACCGGGTGATGTTGACGACACACATGCCTCGAGCATCCGGGGAATCCCCAGCGGCGCAGATGGCCCGCGCAGCGAGGATATGGGAACGCGGCTGTTCAACACGCTGGTCCAATCATACGACTCGCAAGACGACGCTCTGCGACACTTCATTCAAGCCTATCTTGCAAGCGTCGCTTCGGTTGATGATCAGATTGGCAAGATTCTGGATGTGGTTGATAACTCGTCGCTGAAAGACAACACGATGATCGTCTTGACCAGCGATCACGGTTGGGGCATGGGCGAGAAAAACTATCTCTACAAGAACTCGCTGTGGCAGGAAAGCACTCGCGTTCCGTTAGTCGTTCGCGCCCCCGGCGTGGCTCAAGTTGGCGGCCGTTGCGACCAGCCCGTGTCGCTTATCGACATCTATCCCACACTGATTGACTTGTGCGGCCTGCCAGGTAACACGAGGAAGAATCAAAAGGGACATGAACTCGATGGTCACAGCGTGAAGCCATTGCTCAAGGACCCGCAGAACGGCAAGTGGGCCGGGCCGGACTCAGCGCTGACAGCTCTTTACAAATGGCGAACAAAGTACGATCCCGCGAAGGAAAGCTATTCACTGCGGGCGAAAGACTGGCGTTACATTCGCTACGAGAACGGCAAAGAGGAACTGTACTCCACGGCCATTGATCCGTATGAGTGGACGAATCTGGCTCGTGATTCGAAGCACGCGCAGACGCTTGTTGCGTTCCGCAACGCGTTGAAGTCACGAGTACCGGCGGCCTGTTCCAGCATCCCGCCACAACCTCCGTTCCAACCGAAGCCTCCGGCAACTCCCAAGACCGACGAAGGAAAAGCAGAAGCGTGGAAGAACCAATACTTCTCGAAACACCCGGACGCCGACGCCAACAAAGACGGCACACTCAGCTGGCCGGAGTACAAGGCGTACCAAGCGAAATTTGACCCTGTTCCCGCCAAAGGCAAAGCGGGCAAGTAGAATTAATCCAATATGAGATACCTGATACGATACATCGTTTGTTTCTGTGCGATCTCCGTTGTGGCGAATGCCGAGGAAGTCGACTTCAAACGCGACATCGCTCCAATCCTTGAGGAACGCTGCTGGCATTGCCACGGTGAAGACGAACAGGAATCGGGGCTGCGTCTGGATCTTCGAGCCAGAATGTTGAGCGGCGGTGATTCCGGGCTGACCGCGCTCGTGCCCGGAAAGCCGGAGAAAAGTTATCTTCTGGATGTCATCAAGCATCTCGACCCCGATGCGAAAATGCCTCCGGACGAAGACAAAATCCCAGCGACAGAAATCGAAACGATCGAGCGCTGGATCAAACAGGGTGCCGTCTGGCCCGGACAGATGCAGGTGACGACCGAACAGAAGAAGTCAGATCATTGGTCGTTTCAACCAGTCGTTCGACCGCAGGTTCCCGCGGGCAATACGGGGTCAAACGCGATCGACGCGTTCCTGCTAAAGGAATTGGCAAAGAAGGGTTTGAAGTTCTCTGCTTCGGCGGATCCGCGATCGCTGATTCGACGAGTGTCAATCATCCTGACAGGTCTGCCGCCAACTCTGGAGCAGAACGAGGCCTTTCTGACTTCCTATGCCGACAATCCCGAAACCGCATACGCGGCGCTCGTGGATCGCCTGCTGGACTCGCCTCACTTCGGCGAGCGTTGGGCGCAGCACTGGCTGGATGTTATTCGCTGGGCCGAAACGAATGGCAGCGAAAGCAACATGTATCGCAAGAATGCATGGATCTATCGCGATTATGTGATCCGCGCCTTTAATGAAGACAAACCCTATGACCGCTTTCTGTTCGAGCAGATTGCTGGCGATTCGGTCGGCCAGGGAGACGCGACGGGATATCTTGTTGCCGGGCCACATGTCCCGGTGGCAACCGTTGGGCAGGAACCGTCGGCTCGTCGGCAGGCGCGAGCCGATCGTATGGATGAAATCCTACAAACCGTGGGAGCGTCCGCCATGGGAGTCACCATCGGCTGCGCGAGATGCCACAACCACAAATTCGACGCCATCACAATCCGTGACTACTACTCAATGTCGGCTGTGTTTCAGGATGTCGAGTATGGCAGTCGATTTCCGGAACTTGCCGAAGATCACCCGCGGCGAATTCGCGGTCGCGAGTTGTATGCAGCGATCGGCGAAGTGCATCAGAAACTGATCGCCATGGGCCCGTGGGAAGAGGATTGGGTTGGATACAAAGAACTTCATTTTGCCGCAGCGACGACACAGAAGGTTCGCATCAAATTCAACTGGGGCGGAGTGCGTCTGGACGAAATTGAAGTCTTTGGTCCTGTCGATCGGAACAGGAACCTTGCTCTCGCAGCGGAAGGCGCCAAAGCGTTCAGCCCCCCTGAGATGGCTGTCGCGCGAGCCGATCTGGGCAACGTGAATGATGGAGAATATGGAACTCAGGCGTGGGGCGCGAAGGCACCAAAGGGCAGTAAAGACAAGCCCTGGATCGAGTTCACGTTTAGCGAACCGTCCGAGATCAATCGAATTCGGTTAAGCACGAATCGTGAGGACTTCTTTGAGACCGATTACCTGGAGAATCTGAACAAGTACAACTTCGGAGACTATCGAGTTGAGGTCCTGGCTGCGAACGGTGAATGGCGACAGATCGCTTCCACGGCGGCATTCAAGAAAGTCAATAAGAAGTATCCGACGCGCGTGGAGTTGCTTGAGGAATTGCAGACACTCATCAAGCAGGTGAATGACCAGGGACCGAAGCCCAGCTTTGTCGCGCGATTCATCAATCCGGTGAAGACGCGTGTGTTCGGTCGAGGCAGCCCGGAAAATCCACGTGACGAAGTGTTCCCGGCGGGTATTGAAGTGCTGGACGGGAAGCTCAACGTCGAACCGTACGCTTCCGGTCGTGAGCGTCGAACAGGCTTTGCTGAATGGCTCACTCGGCCTGATAATCCACTGACGGCGCGGGTCGCTGCCAATCGAATCTGGCACCACGTTTTCGGACGCGGCATTGTCGCTACAACAAGCGACTTTGGCGCAGCCGGTGCGCCACCCACACATCCCGAACTGCTGGACTGGCTTGCGGCGGAGCTTCGTGATCCGATCGCGTCATCCACCGCAAAGCCGTGGTCGATGAAACACCTGATTCGCTTGATGGTGATGTCGGACGCGTTCCGTCAATCGAGTCTCCCTCGCAAGGCGGGACTGTCGGCGGATGCTGGTTCCATATTCCTTTGGCGATATCCGCCAAGGCGCATGGAAGCGGAAGTCATTCGCGATTCGATCCTGCAAGCCTCAGGTTCGCTGGACCGAACGATCGGCGGACGCAGCTATCGCATCCACAACGTCAAAAAACGATACGCGCAATGGAAGGTCACGGATAACCACAGTCCGGATACATGGCGGCGGATGATTTACCAGGAACGCATGCGGCGCGTCGACGATCGCATCTTCACGGCCTTCGACTTCCCGGATTGCGGACAGATACGAGCCAGACGGCCGGTTTCCACGACACCTCTTCAGGCCCTGAATCTCATGAACAGCGCCTTCGTTGTCGAACAGTCGGAACAACTGGCTAAACGCGCCCGCAATCAGAGTGGTGAAGACGCTGACCGGCAAGTCGCGAGATGCTTCGAGTTAGTTCTCGCACGGCAGCCTTCCGAAGATGAAATGGAGGCTGGTCGTGAATTGGCGAAGGAGCACGGACTAACGCTGCTTTGCCGGACACTCATCAACACAAACGAATTCGCTTTCCTACCGTAGCCCACATTCATGACGAACCCGGAACACCTTTCGCCACACGGCCGATCTCTGCTGAACCGCCGCTCGTTCATGAGTCAGGCTGGTCTATCGATGGGAGCGCTTGGGCTGTCTCATCTGTTGATGAATGATCAGATTCTCGCAGATGAATCACCGCAGCCAATTCGCCCCAACATCAAAGACGGGAATCCCTACGCACCTCGCGCACCACATTTCGAAAT
>JBCBOO010000173.1:0-14079 GCA_039821235.1 Planctomycetota bacterium | reverse complement strand
GTCAGCTCACCGTGCAAGGGAGGCCACTTTGGATCCGCCAGTGCATTGTTGTAATCATAGGTTTCGGGGCTGGACGGGGACGCCTTGCTCCGTGCGGAAAAACCATGAAACTCCACGCTGGCACTCACAAGTGGAGCCGTTTGCTGAACGACCTCGCTCTCGCCTTTCTGAACGACGAGTGAAGCACTGTCCCAGTAGATTTGTGCACTGGTTCGAACACGAAAACGGAGATCCTTTCGATTCGCATGTTCGCTCACATCGACCACGATTGTCTTGGTTTTCCCGCCAGGAAATCCCATGAACTCAATCGCCCGAGTCCACTTTGACGGATCCTGAGTATCGGGAACCCAGACAGAAGGAAACTCGATCGCGGGCAGTTCGGGGTTTTGGTCAATTTGAATGTTCAGTGACGTGTCCGTCGGAAGAATCCAGCCCCGCAAAACAAGATAGGTTTTCGAGCTGCCAGGACTTCCTGTCTCCGATTCCCAAAGTGCCCCCTCGGCGTCTTGTCCGAAGGTGAGATCGATCCAATGTGGCTCGCAAAGTCCCTGGCGAATCCTTCGATCAAATCCTTGAACGTACTGTTCATCGTTCTCGCGGAGGAGGCCCAAAACATCGCGCTCGAATTGATCCATCGCTGCAACCGGCTCCAAGGTCGCATCGTCCGGAAACGCATACACCGTCGGCATTGCAATCGGGGGCGGCCCCACTTTTTCATTCGTAAAAATCGAAACTTCTCTTGGATGATCCACCGCGATCAACTCAACATGATCCACATAGGCGACTTCCCAAAGTTCTTCGGTCAATCGCAATTCATAGGTGCCATCGTCACGTGGTGCGACGAAACGGCCATCAATCTTTAGGTACTCCCAAGGACGATCTTTCTGCACAACACCCGCGGCGACTTGTAAACCGAGTGGGGCGGCCCATAGACAGTCGGTCACAAATTCAAATCGCTCTCCGTTCCAGGCATACAAGTAGGGACAAGATCCCTTCAGTGTTTGTTCTTCTTCGACCAGTGAGTCCACCGGAGGTTTGCGAATCACTTGTGTCAGTCCGTTGGGCATGATGACTCGGATCGAATCGGCTTGCCTGAATCCGGCCATGCCAAAGTGTGTCGAGGGGCCGCTAACGATCCGACTTCGATAGTAAGGTCCGAAACGAAGTTCGAGGACGCTGCCAATGGCGTAGTGATTGACGCGTCCGCTAGCGGCCGCATTGTCCGCAATGCCCTTGAAGCGAACGGTCATTTGATGGGCGTCCGACGTCGAAAGTGGATTGCGGTGCACTTGGACTCCCTCTGGCTGGAGCCCAATCAAGTCCAAGGCGCCGTTGCCGCGCAAGTCCACCACCGCGAGATCCCGAATGCTCGCTTCAATGGCGAGTTCACTTTCAATCACGCTGATGCCCCACGGTCCGACCCGTACGGCGTCGCCAGCCCCCACCCATTCGAAAAAGCTATCGTTGTCGAGGTCAGCCAATACGGGCCTATTTGCAAATCCCGCTCCGGTCTCGACGCGATCGACGTTCCAAACGCCGATGTCGGACGAGTTCGCAAATGCGATCAGGGACTGTTTCTTGCAGGAGGCGAGTAGGTCCCACCCGACGTTGGAATCGACGTCTTCCATTGCGATCATCAACGTGTCGTCATCCGCTTCGACGGGCAAGGCAGGGATTTCCTCCAGGTAGCGATGATGGAATTGCAGATGCAATAAGTTCTCCAAAATTCCGATCTTGCCGGACTGATGAAGCGTGACGATGTCCAAGTCGATGTCGCGATCCAAATCTCCGATCGCCATCGCTGCCACCGGGTCACCCGAATCAACCGAGACGGCCCCCACACCGACCTCAAAGAATGTCCGATTGCCACGGTTGATGAACACGCGAAGCGAACCGTCGTCTGTGGATGAAACCAAATCCAGATCACCATCGCCTTCCAAGTCACCAGCGATCATTGAAATGACGTTCTTCAAGTCTTCCAATCCAGAGGTCTCGCCGACGAATGACAGCACGTCAGGACCAGCCGTCTTTTCGACATCGACCTGAATCAACTGCACTCCGTTCGTTCCATAGGCCACCAGACTGGGAATCGAATTGTGTCGGGCTTTCCCGCTAAAGTCACGGGAACTGTCTTTGGATTTGGAGCTCGCTTTAAGCCGATCCGAATCACTGCTATCGACCATGAAAAGATCCGCGGCCAACAATCCGTTCAAGCTCCCATTGGCTTGCAGCTGTGCGGTGACCGTCCAGCTTTCGTCCGTCTGATCGGAAGCCGATTGCATAAGCTGGATTAAACCCGATGGTGCCGCAACGACAAGGTCGGGCCGCATGTCCAAATCCGCGTCCAGCGTTAAGAGATGATCGGATTCGACGGCAACAAACTCGGGCTCAAAAGAAGGCAGCCCCTTCGCATTCACTGCGATCGGATTCTCCTTTGCCAGCGAAGCACTCAACTGACGGACCGTTTCAAAATTCAATCGGTCCAGCGGGTGCGGCGAGGCTTGACGACGATCGGTGCGAACGATCTCAAGTGGGTTCAAAACGTTTGACCAGAGAATGAACGACTGTTGTGCCGTCGCCCAGTTGTCATCGTTGATCGCATCAACAATCCGTTCCGTTAGTTCCTTCGGAGTGACACCGATCGGTTTTGTAAATACCGCCAACGTCGGCTCAACCGCTTTGGCAAGACTCCAACTACGCTCCACCAGCTTACTGGCGTCGGGTGACTCGTTTTCAATGGCGAGCGCGAGTGCTTTGGTGGCAAGAAAAAGATTTTGCGGATGCGTGTTGCTAAGCCGAACGAGTGTCTGAGTGGCTTGCTGTGCTAGCCTCTCCGGAAGACCGTCGACAGGATCGGTCATCTTCTCCAGTAACTCCACGATCGGCCCACCCAACATCACGGCGCGAGACTGCTCGGCGTCGGGTGTTGCGATTGCCGAAGCGAGCTCACCAAAGAGCTCCTCACGAAGAGACTTGCCCATGCTCTTGCCGAGTAGCGTCGCTTCATGCACGCCAATGCGACTTGCAAGCCAGACCGAAACGATGGACTCGCCCGAATTCGATTTGTAATCCTGAATGGCTTCTCGTGCGACACGCAGGGCGGCCGGCAAGCGTTTTCGCGTCTGCTTGCGTTCCTCGGCGGACTGCACCGAATCCGTCGCCTTGGCAGTCAATGCATCGACGTGCAAAACGCTCGCCAACGCCAAATTGAGGGCGACGGCGGGGTCATCGGGAAGCTCCCTCCGAAGCTCCTGCCATTGCTCGACGGCGGCCTCCGTTTCCAGGTTCTCCGTGGACGCCAAGGCTTCCTTGACCCGCGCCAGCAATGCCTCCGATTCACTCGAGAGTTTCGACGTGGTACTGTCTTTCTCGGGACTGCTTTCCGAGCCGCGGAAACAACCGCAAGTCAGGAAAATGCAAGCGATGCCAGACCAGGCAATCAAGCGACCGAGCCACTCCCCTTGAGCCCTTTGAACGCCTTGATCGGACAATCGCACGGCTAAATTGGCGTCTCTAAGATTCAAGACCTGCACTCCGACCTCAAGTTTTCGTTTCTTCCGCCCCAGCACACAACTCCGTCACCGGTGCACCTATGAAGTTAGCAAAATTCTTGGACGCTGACGCGAGCCCTCGAGTTGGCGTCGTGACCGACCAGCAACTCATTCCACTCCAACTCGACACACGCGCGGCTTCGCTGGCGGACATTCTCTCTTCAGAGTCGCCGATTGAACTTGCAGAATCGCTCTTGGAATCATCGAAAAATTCGGGAACCGCGATCCCACTCGGCGACTCAGTTTCGAACGACGCGTTTCCGAGCGACACGGATCCGAACGACTCAGTTCAGTGGCTGCCTCCCATCGATGAACAGGAAGTGTGGGCCGCGGGCGTGACTTATCGCCGAAGCCAAACGGCCCGAATGGAAGAGTCCGAAGCAGCAGCGTCTTGTTACGACCAAGTTTACAATGCCGAGCGGCCGGAAATTTTCTTCAAGGCAACTGCCCATCGCGTCGCTGGCCATTTGCAGGATCTGCGAATTCGTGGCGACGCGACATGGAACGTCCCCGAACCCGAAATCACATTGGTCTTATCCAATCAATTGAAAATCGTCGGATTGACGATCGGCAACGACATGAGCTCGCGCGACATCGAGGGCGAGAATCCTCTGTACCTTCCACAAGCGAAGTGTTACGACCAATGTGCCGGGCTCGGCCCCTGGGTGACACTCTACCCCTCGCTACCGGAGCCAGCAGACATCAAGGTTGCCTTGCGAATCAATCGTGGTGACGACACCATCTTCGAACAAAACACGTCAGCGGATCAAATGGCCCGCGAGTTCGCAGACTTGGTTGGATGGCTCGGACGCGACAACTCGTTTCCGAACGGCGCGTTCTTGATGACCGGAACGGGAATCGTGCCGACGAACGAATTCACCCTTCAAGCAGAGGATTGGATTCACATTTCGATCACTGGCATCGGAACGCTTAGCAACCGAGTCGTCCAAAACCCCTTTCCAAAAAATTCATAGCCAAAAAACAGGAACGATTAAATGACTGCCAAAGTGCTCCTCGACGGACAGTGGCGAGACGCCCAACACTCCGGCATTTTCCAAGCGACCGACCCAGATTCAAACGAAAAACTCTCGGCCACGTTCCCGGTCAGTACCTGGGCGGACTGTGACATTGCACTGGATGCCGCCGCGGATGCCGCACGCGAAATGCGGAAATTGCCGGTAGCCGAAATTTCCCGTTTCCTTGAACTGTATGCCGACAAGATCGACGCGGCCAAAGATCGATTGGTTGATGCAGCACACTCCGAGACGGGACTCGCAAAAGCTCCACGTCTCGCCGACGTCGAACTCCCCCGAACCAGCAATCAACTGCGTGCCGCCGCGGCCTCGTGCCGGTCCGGAGACTGGGCACTTCCCACCATCGACACGAAGACAGGAATTCGGTCCTGCTATCGTCCGCTCGGGCCGGTCTGTGTCTTTGGCCCGAACAACTTTCCTTTCGCGTTCAATTCGGTTTCCGGAGGAGACTTCGCCGCGGCCATCGCCGCGGGCAATCCCGTGATCGGCAAAGCGAACAGCTCGCATCCCGAGACGACGCGTCTGTTTGCCGAGTTGGCTTTGGAAGCCGCCAATGAAACGGATGTTCCAAACGCGATCGTCCAGTTGATCTACCGAACCAGCCACGAAGACGGCGAACGCTTGGTCGCTGATCCTCGTGTCGGCGCGACCGGCTACACCGGTAGTCGCTCCGCAGGCCTGAAACTCAAAGCGGCGGCCGATGCGGCGGGCAAACCCATTTATCTGGAGCTTTCCAGCGTCAACCCAGTCGTTTTGCTACCGGGAGCGCTCGCCGATCGTGGACAAGAGATCGTGGATGAGTTTCTGACCAGCGTCTTGATGGGAACCGGGCAGTTCTGCACCAATCCCGGCATGGTGGTTGCCATCGATGATGAAACAACCGACTCTTTCGTTGCAGCCGTCACCGAACGATTTGCGTCCACCCCTTCGGGAACGTTGCTGTCTCCGGCGGTTGCCAAGAGTTTGACCGCCAGTATCAAAACGCTGACCGAGTTGGGAGCCAACTTGATGACCGGTGGCGGCGAATCGGAACCCAACCGCTGTGCCGTCGCCAACACGCTGCTGACCGCGACCGGATCGCAGTTTCTTGCCGACCCAGAGGGTTTTCAGACCGAGGCGTTTGGTAATGCGTCACTGATCGTCTTGGCAAAGGATCTCGGCGAACTGCGCGATGTGCTTGCCTCACTCGAGGGCAACCTCACCGGCTGCGTTTACAGTGCCCCGAATGGAACCGACGACGAAGCCTACGCCAGCGTCGCGTTTGAATTGGAGCCAAAGGTGGGTCGGCTTTTGAACGACAAAATGCCGACCGGTGTTGCTGTCAGTCCGGCGATGAACCACGGCGGCCCGTATCCTGCGACGGGACATCCGGGATTTACCGCCGTCGGTGTTCCGGGAGCGCTCTTGCGATTTGCCAAACTGACTTCGTTCGACAACGTTCGTCCGGATCGTTTGCCGGCACTGTTGACCGATGCAAATCCAACCGGCATGACACAGCGAAGCATCGATGGTGCCTGGACCACCGATGCCGTGACGTCTTTCTAGCACAAGCGGATGAGAAACTAAAAAAGGCGAGGCCGACCCCGAAGGACCGACCCCGCCTCGCACGGGGGGACGCTTAATATCCGGTTGATGCTCAAGCTGCGTTGCATCCCCTCGACACCTAGAGACTAGTCCCAATCGCGGCGGGTCGAGAAGCGGCTTGACTAATTTGGCCGATTAAGCCCTTCCGACTCGTCGACACTGTTTAAATGTGCCGGTTGAAACAGCGGCAACGAAGGAACGGGTGGCAAGGGGCACTGTCCAGACCGGAATGTCAGCGTCATTCCATTTCTGTCGGATCCCAGCCGCGATCAACCGCAATTGGCTCGACGCACGTGCTCATCAAAATTTCACAGATTCGCATCAGAACCCCTGGGCGCCGAAACGTGGATCGACGATAAATCGCGTGCGGGATGGAGCAGCCCGGTAGCTCGCGAGGCTCATAACCTCGAGGTCGTCGGTTCGAATCCGGCTCCCGCAACTTCTCTGAAAGGTTGGAACACTTTCCGACCCAACGGTAAACGAAAAGCCGACGTGTGCTCCACGTCGGCTTTTTTCGTTTTATCCCATTATCCCGCAACCACTTGCGTCGATGTTCGTGGCGGCGGTTTCTCTGTCGTCTCAGAATCCTGAGAACACTCAGGCCGGCACTCGCGGCCGGATTTCGGTTTCTGGGCCAGAATTCTTACGTTCTCTGTGTCTTAGCCGGTTTGGGTTAGGAGCCGTAGCGACCTCCCTTTCGGTCCAGTTGAGAACCGCGTTTGCCCCTGAAAATCGCGACGTTTCCAATCACCCACTTCGTAGCGACCCACCGAAACAGAGCCCAAACGCCGTTTGCCGGGTCATCTGATTTAGAGACACTGAGAATAGCTGGGAGACGCGAACATCATCGCGATTTCACTGCCGCCCACCAAACCCAAGCGATTAGCACACCCTGCAGAGGCAGCCGAGCAACCAGTGCCCAAACCGGGATCGCCGGAAACTGGTCCGCGTTCATCAGCATGTCCACGTTTGCTGGGAAGACGGCAACAAGCAGTGCGATCAATCCCCACCCGGCCGCTCGCCGCAGTCGTGGCACCGCCAAGCCAACCCCACCAAGCACCTCAAAGAACCCCGAGACGTAAACCAAGGCCAACGGCCAAGGCAAATAGTCCGGCATGATCTTCAAGTACACGTCCGGCGACACGAAGTGATTGATGCCGGCAGCGATGAACAGCACAACGAGCGTAGCGTTAGCGACGAAAGACATGGATCAAGACACTTTACTCACGTAATCAGCTTGCAACCTTCCTTGGAAGATTTGGAAAAAGCCGCTTAGTCCTTCGCATGCGGATTGGCTGAAATCACTGCGACGTTTTCGATCCTAGCTTTCTTGCCATCACACAGTCGTAGAAGAGTGACATTTGTCACTAACTCTTTCGTGCTTGTTTAGCGAGTGTTTTCAATTGGCGATCATTGCATTCGGCAAGCGTTCGGAACGCTTCGGGCATCTCGAAAATTCGATTGGCGATAGAAGGTGGAATTCGACGTGCCAAGAGGAGCAGTTCGTCTTCGTCGCCGTCCAAGGTCTCAGCCAAACGATGAATCAACGACTCTGAAGGTGAATCACTGGAATCAAGTCGCCCATTCTCTACTTTGCACAAATACGAAAAACCTACACCGACCATAGGAGCCAATTGCCGAAGTGTGTAACCCTTCGTCTTGCGTAACTCGCGAATTCGCTGACCGACTGCGCTCATCTTGCTCGCCTGCTTGTAGGAGTCCCACGCAAATCTTACTATTTGTAGCAGTAGATGGGCAACACGGTGTCCCGGCCATGAACGATTGGCAGCCAGCCTCGGATTGATGCAGGAAGACGGTCGAAGGACCTTTAGAACGCTGAAATGACTTCAAAGAAACAACGATCGAAAGTGCGCGCGGCGGCGGTCGCGGATGACGACGTTGTTTTGTCGGTGCTTAATGAACTTGCAGGTGACAAAGCTGCCGGACAGCAGCGTGAACCGGCTTGGCCTCATCCGTTCCCGGCTCGGCTACCTATTTCGGTGGCAAAGCATTTGGTTAGAGGTCTGACAGGCGCCCAATCGCTAATTCTGGATCCGATGATGGGGTCGGGAACGACACTGATTGCTGCAAAAGAATGCGGGCGTCCATGTATTGGTTTTGATCGAGACTTGTTAGCTCAACGGATCGCTCGCAGTGCGACGGCGTCTTATACGTCTAAAGAGCTAGAGGAATTGGGCGAAAATATTCTGGATCGAGCTGACGAAATCCATGCGTCTAAGCGCAGCATGGAATATCTTCGTGAAGGACTGTTGGACGAAGACATCGCCTTCCTGAAATTCTGGTTTTCTACGAAGGCGCAGAAAGAGCTTTTCGCGTTTCGGCAGGCGATCCAAGAGATCGACAATGACCGACTACAGAACTTTGCTTGGGTTGTGTTTTCTAGCCTGATCATTGCCAAGTCAGCCGGGGCGTCGTTTGCGCTTGACATTTCGCGTTCACGCCCGCACAAGGTTCAGGACAAGCCGATTGCGTATCCATTTGAGATGTGGAGCCGCCGATTTAACGCGGCCGTTAAGCGAACACCATTTGTCGACGCAACGGCAAAGGCAAAACTGACCCTAGGTGGAGGCGACGCGAGAGAAGTCAACTTGAAGGATTCCTCGGTCGATTTCATTCTGACGTCTCCGCCCTATCGCAACGCAGTTGACTATCTGCGATCCCATAAATTCTCACTCGTTTGGATGGGAACCTCGATACCTGAGGTGCGAGATCTTCGGGGAACAATGATCGGCAGTGAGCGTGGGTTGTTTAGCCTCGACGGAATCCCTGATGCTCTTGAAGATCGATTAGCACGGATAGTTTCTCCGCGGAGGGAGCAGGCAATGACACGACGGTATCTATCGGATCTGCGTAAAGCGGTCGGTGAAATGAAGCGGGTGCTTCGCCCAGGCGGTTTGGCGGTGATGGTAGTTGGACCGACGATGATCAATGCGAAGAAGACGGACGCAGCCGACGTCCTGAGCCAAATCGCCGAACACGCCGGTCTAAGAACCGTTGGAAGTTCTGTTCGGGTGATCAACCCAGAACGACGTTCGCTGCCAGCGCCGAGTCGCGTGGGAGCGACCAATTTTCTCGCCGCGCGGATGCGTCGCGAGGTCATCGTCGCTTTTCGGAAATGAATCATGCCAACCGAAGAATGGTTCTCCGAAATCCACCATCGTTTGCTTGAAGGTGACCCAACTGCGTCTGCGGAGTTGGCCGAAAAAGTCATTGTCCCTCTGACTCAACGAATCGTTGAGTCGAACCCCGCCATTGAGGATCACGGGCTTATTTCGGACGCTTGTTCCGATGCCGTGCTTAACTACTTGAGCCGGCCACAAGCTTACGATTCCCAGAAAAGGGGGCTATTCGGGTACCTAGCGATGTCGGCACAGGGCGACCTGGTGAACGCGCTCGATTCGATCAAACGGAAAAAATCTCGGGAGAAGATCGAAAACGCTGTCGAACTCGACGTGATCCCTCGGAATCAACTTTCGGAATTGGCGGAAAAACTCGGACGCGATGAAGTTGAACGTCAAATCGCGGCGGTATTGCCAGATATACGCGACCAAGAGGCAGCGATGATGATCATTGACGGCGAAAAGGCGACTGTGCGATTCGCCGCCGTGTTTGGTTGTGATGACGCCGACAAAGAGTCGGTAGAACGGGCCGTCAAGCGGAACAAAGATAGGATAAACAAAACCCTG
Source organism: Planctomycetota bacterium (assembly GCA_039821235.1). GTDB lineage: Bacteria > Planctomycetota > Planctomycetia > Pirellulales > Pirellulaceae > Stieleria. The sequence goes on along the minus strand of JBCBOO010000173.1, from coordinate 4,203 downwards.
CAACGCAAGCTAAGGCCGGATGATGAATAAGCAATCTCTTTCGGCATTGGTGCGACGAGCAGAGGATCGCGATCACTTCGTCGCCAGCCAGTTGGCTCAATTTAGGGAAATACAGAAGATTGACAATTCTGGCGTTGCCGAGTACTTACGTTGTGACTCAGACCAGCTACTTCGTCTTGCCATGTGCTTTGCGCCGACCCCTAAAGACGACTTTCCGAGTCACGTTCAAAAGCTTGCTTCATTTGCAGGTTGCGATGCGGGGCAGCTGGCATTGTTAATTCGCAAGTGTGATGCCGTACGAATCGCAACGCGACGAGTTGCCGAAGACGGATCTCGATATTCCCTGGCTGCCCGCGACCAAAAGGAGGGTGTCGAATCCGATGACGATTCAGGCGATGGTGTCTCCCAGTGAAAAATCAAGAGATCGAGGCATTGGCAAATGCTTACTGGGTAGACGTACCGACGCCATCGAATTATCCGCGGAACCTAGAGCATTCCGTGTGCTGGGGACATGCGGTCACCGTATTAACTCTCGCGGATTTAAAGCTCTCGGCAGTTCACTCTTGGTTGGCGGATCACGGGATTCTTCGGGATTCGGTTCGGCGGGACCGCCCACTCCGCGCATGTCTTGCAGCCATCAATGGGCAAGGATTCATCTTCCTAAATGGGACAGACCCAGAAGATCAACGACGATTTTCGCTCGCTCATGAGATCGCCCATTTCATTCTTGAATATGAGTTGCCTCGAAAACGAGCGATCGCCTTTTTTGGCGATTCGATCATCGAAGTACTCGATGGCGACCGTCAGCCCACCGTTGAGGAGCGACTTGCGGGATCGCTCCGCTCTGTAACCCTGGGCAACTTCGATCATTTGATGGATCGCGATGCCGATGGTGTCGCGAGGTCGATTCGCATCATTGAAGCAGAGGACAATGCCGATCGGCTTGCTTTGGAACTGCTTGCTCCACGCAAAGAAGTCATGTTGAAGCTTAAGAGTCACCGGAAGAATAGCACACTACAAGAGATCGCGGATGTCCTGATAAAATCATACGGGCTGCCGAACGATATTGCGTTGCAATACGCTCGCGTTCTCTCGGCAAAACAGGTCCAGCAACGATCGTTTCGGGATTGGATCGGAAAATAATTTCGACTGAGTTGTCGAAGTTTTCAGCCTAGTTCGGAACAAGACTGTGAACGACAGGAGGAATGACCGAACAATGAGCCAATCCATGTTACCGATACCGTCCAGCGAGCAAACCCTACCTGGCATGGAAGAGCCGACGCCCGCGCTGACGGGCGACGAATTTCTTGAATCGCACGGTGAACGACTCAGCCAGACCCTCGACCTCGACACGTGGCATCCCGGCGCGGACCTGCTGGAGATGTACCAGCGACTGGCGTCCGAGGTTGAAATTGCCGTTCGCGAGGAGCACGACTACATCAAAACAATCCGACAACGTGTTTTTCCAAAACTCAGTTCACGGGAGGGCGCGCCAAGCGAAGCTGGTGTGTATCAAGTCACCCCTCAAGATCTCGAACGTGTACATCGGCAGTTGCTGTTTAACGGCGGCGTTGTTGCCTGCGACGGAACAGTGGTCAGCCATGACACCCTACCGATCACCATTACCCAAATTGGGGTCTGCTTGGTTTCGTATAACGGCAACCAAGGTTCTTGGGTTCACCAAATGTTTCGTCGCGACTTGCGGACCAAAGGAAAGAATCCGATTGACGAGACGATGGATCTACTTGACCGCAGAAGAACACGAGGAGCGGTTGGACACTCGGCATCAAAGGACGGCCTGACTAGTCTCGCGCGACGTGGAATCATGGCCTACGCCGAGCGCGCGGTTCTTTTGGACAAGTGCAAGTCGGTTTGGCGAATGGGGCATGGCAGCCCAACACCCTACGAGTTGGTGACTGGATCTGGGATGCCGGATTTGCTTCGATCGAGTCTGGATCTGATGAAACGAATGGTTCTGGACCACCAGCGTTTTGTTTTTGTTCCCAGTTCGACGGGTGCTCGAGATTTACTAACGATCGGAAACGCGCTGATGCCGCTCGAATACGCGGTGGTCGACGACAACACGGAAACCCTTTCAAGGATCGCTGGAGGAAACTATCGGGGCCAAGAATGGGCTGGGCTTCAAACCGCAGTGGATGAACTTACCAACGAATGTGGCCCAAAAATTGTCGTTGGCCTTTTCCGTGCATCTCGCTTTTCGCCTTGCCAAATGTTCTACGCGCATGCAGATCGCGTCCACGAAGCCGCGTTGATCGCGATGGCCGATAGCGTGCTACAGGAACACCGTGGCTTCCCCATGCTGATTGACCTCGCCGACGGTTTATGCACCACAAACTTTGGTGGCGATGTGTTCGCAGCATCCACCCAGATGGCGTACACCGAATCCGGTGAACCTTATAGATACATGTCCGAGCGCAGCACCCGCAAATAGACGGAGCAATCCATGCCGAAAGTTAAAGAAGAACCTACCGCTGTTTCACGCAATGGCGAGTCAGCATCAGAGGAAACGAATGATGTTATGCCCATCGGTTCGCCGCCTGAGTCCGCCTTTGAGGCCTTACTACAAGATAGCGAAACCGCTGGTGGTGAATTTATAGGGGATCCAGCCGATGCTGGTAGTTTTGGCCGAACGATGTTTGATGCACCATCAGCCAAAGACGGCACCGTAACGGTCCTGATCCCAAAGGATAGGATCGACGCCGTTTGTAGCCAGTCGCTCGTCCGAATTGAAAGTCGAACCGACAACCGAACCTATATGGGTGCGATTGTCGAAGGCCCTTTCGCCGAACCAGATGGCCTCCGCGCTGACGCGACACCGATGGTGATCACAGCGGTCAATGGCGGGCTGTTGATTCCGAAGTATCACGGTCGGGCGCAGATCGAGATTATTGGCGAACGCTTGCCGACCGGCAGTATCGTGCCGCCGCGACGCCGCCCCAAACCGAACAGTCCTGTCTTCGCTTTAGATGCGGACGACACCAAGAAAACCCTTGGGATCAAGGGTGACTTCCGGCTCGGACTTGCCGATGGTTTCGAGGATCTGGACGTAACTATTGATGGCAAGAGCAAGGCTGTGTTTCCACGCCATGTCGGCGTCCTGGGAACAACTGGTGGAGGCAAGTCGACAACCGTATCCGGCATGGTCAACAAAGCCCAGCTGGAAGGCAAGGCGGTAATCCTTATCGATACCGAAGGTGAATACACTTCGATTAACGAACCAACTAGCGATGCAGGAATGAAAGAATCGCTTGAGCGACTTGGGCAACAACCAGCTGGCGTTCAGGGAACAAAAATCGTTCATCTAGTCGGCAAAGACACCAGTAATCCGGCGCATCCGAGCCGCAGTCAGTTTTCGCTTCAGTTTTGCAAACTATCACCCTTCGCGATTCAGGAGATCCTTGATTTGTCCGAAGGACAGGCCGCTCGGTTTTGGGCCGCATACGACATCGCCAAACTCGCTTTAGAAAAATTTGGCGTCTGGCCAATAAACGAAGCAGAGAAAATTGAGTTGATGGAACTTGACGAAATGGAATCCGGTTACCCCAAAATGACGCTCGCACATCTATACGACATTATCAAAGAGATCGGGGCGATGGTTGATAAAGATGGATCTGAACCGTCATTGGATACTGGGCTGTTCGAGCAACGGCGAAAGGAACTTCACGGGATTATCAAAACTTTGAAAACCCCGAAAGATGTTCGCAGTTGGCGGGCGCTTCAAGGGAAGCTCGGAAAGCTTCGCCGACTGAAAATTTTCGACTCCCCAAACGCACCCGAGCTTGATTACGATTCGATGCTCAAACCGGGGACAGTGACCATCGTAGATCTCAGCGACACCGATTCCCCCCAAATCAACAATCTCGTCATCGCTGAGTTGCTCCGCGGTGTGCAGATTCATCAGGAGCGAAACTATCAACGTGCGGTGACTGCTGGCACTGATCCCACGTCAACCGTCATCTTCATTGAAGAAGCACATGAATTCCTTTCAGCCGATCGGATCAAGAAAATGGAGGTTCTCTTTCAGCAAGTTGCACGGATTGCACGCCGCGGTCGAAAGCGATGGTTGGGTATGGTGTTCATCACCCAACTCCCGCAACACCTTCCCGACGAAGTCTGCCTGGCGTTGTGCCTGCTCTAAGCGCTTGCTACGGGCCGACGCAAGCGTATGATCGTGAGACCATC
>JBCBOO010000172.1:0-14157 GCA_039821235.1 Planctomycetota bacterium | reverse complement strand
ATCATCGTCGACCACCGTGATTCGGATCGGCATGTCGTCGCGTTGCGAGGCACTCGGGTTGTCATCCAAGAACTCGCGTGAGAACGAGAACGGACCCGGTGATACGTTTTCAAGGGTCTCGATGCCGTTGCCCCAGTCAATCTCCACCGTCAAGGTGTCGAGGTGTCCGGGATCATCGATCACTCCCGTGACGAACGTCGTTTCGCCTTCGAGGATTGGAGTGGCGACCACATCGCGGACCGCGGGGGCGCGATTGTTTACTTCAATCGTCACGCTGTCGGTACTGGAGGCACCGGCGAAGTCGGTCACGGTGAATTGCACCACATAGGTACCGTTGTCGCCGGGAGTAAACTGAAAGTCCTGTGACGTTCCATTTGGGATGACATCACCATTTTCGGCAGTGACATTCCAAAAGTACTGATGCATGTCGTTCGCATTGGGATCGGTGAACGTTCCCAAGAGAGAAACCAGTGTGCCTTCCGCAACCGTTTGGTCCCCGCCTGCACTCGCATTTTGAGGCGGGAAGTTGATGGGCATCACGGCAAGACTCTCGATCGACGAATCGTAGACCGCCGTTGCGGATCCGATCGAGAAGGGAACGTTCACGTTCTGCGAGAGTGAGACGGGCAGTTTCAGCGAGTCAAAGTCGCCCACTCCGGCAATCTGCGGCGGACCGCTATCGCTGACTTCGATCAAGACGTCGTCGTCGCTAATTGCCCCAGCAATCTCGTGAACGTCCGAGCCTTTGCCGCCGTCCAGCAGGACCCGCCGAGTTCCCGGAACGACATCCACCAAGGCAAGCGTGTCGTCGCCGTCATCGCCGAAAACGCGTACCGATTCGATACCGCTGTAGTTTGCTGCTCGCGTGCCGATGTTGATCGCGTTCCCGTTGATAAAGATGACGTCGTCTTGCGGCGTTCCGACAGCGATCAGTTGGTCGTTCGATCCTGCGCCGGGCGTTTCCATCACGTCGGCGCGAGTGAGTCCGCCCAGGTTGACGCGGAATTGGTCCGATCCGCCTCGTCCATCAATAATGACTGTGCCGGGCCAGGATAGTGCTTCGATTTTGTTGCCCGCATCACCACCAAGTAGCGTTGCGGTTCCGTCGAAGCCGACAAGCGAAACCGACTCGTCGCCGGAGCTGAGTCGATCGGATTGCAATTTCCAATCAAAGTTGGTGTCGTTGCCCGCGGACTGATTGTCGGCAAGGATTTCGTTTGATCCGCCGCCGGCATCGAACGTAAAGTCGCCTTCAATGACAAGATTTGAAGCGCCATCGGGCAACGCATCACCTGCCGCCGCGTCTCCGAATGATCCGCCGCGGATGACCGTTCCATCCGCAGTCGGCGTCAATTGATTCGAGTAGACATTGAAGACATCGTCGCCGCCGTGCGTCTTGACCAGCAATTTCGCCAAACCGTACGCGGTCAAGCCTTCGTCGTGAAGCGTGAATTGGTCATCAAAGGCCCCCGTTTCGATCGTGACGTCGGTGATATCAAAGAAGTTCAACGTCGATGTTTCGACACCTCCGACGGTGCCACTGAGTCGGTTGGCTTGAGCCCCTGCGATCAAAGTCTCTTGCAAGACCGGCACGGTCACGGTCGTCGGCGGCGCGAGGTCGCGTTGGAACGCGTAACCGATCCCGTCGCTGTCCTTGTTGTCGCCAACGGCATCGTCAGCCTGCGGCGCCCCCGCAAGCACAAACTCACCCGCAACCGTCGGTTCACCGGTCACCGGATCAATTTCAAGAATACTGGTGATGCCGACCGAGAAACCGACGTTGTGGAAGGCGATGGGGCTGGCCGGGCCGATGGGACCGTCGGATGTTTCGTTTTTCCAATCACCCTCCTTGTCCCGACCGAAGACAAACGCGGCTCCGGCGTTCTCTTGAAGAACGCCGTCAAGATCATTGCGGTTGCGAGCGGGAGCTCCGATCACGGCAGCCATGCTGCCCAAGTCAACCGAATATCCAAAGACGTCTCCGGGCATCGGCGCTTCGCTCAACAACTCATCGGTCATTGCCCAGGAATTTCCCTGGGAATCGAACTCGAACACATACGCCGCTCCGGTATCATCGTTTTCTCGGGGAGCACCGACCAAAAGGGTCTGGTCGCTGATCGACACGGAGAACCCAAAGAAACCCGAATTCGAAATTTCGAGTGTCGATTCTTCGACCCATTGCCCGGTCTCATTGACGAAGACTTTTGCGTGTCCGTTGCTATCGCCTTGGATTGGGTTCCCCACCAAGATCCGGTTGCCATCGATATCGACGTCGAATCCAAATCCAAGTTCCGAAGAGAGCGTTTCATCCAGCGACCAGCCGTCGACGCCTGCGCCGTAGACATAAGCCTCGCCGACTCGAAAGTCACCAATGACGAGAGTATCGACGTCAATGGCCAAGCTGCGCGCGAACGCATCGGTCTGGGACGGGGCGTCAATCTGGTCCGACTGTCGCCACTGGGTCCCGACCCGCTCAAACACGTATGCCTGACCACGCAAGTCCCTTGCTGCACCCGGCGCGCCAACTGCGATCGTATCGCCGCTGATCGCGACGCCGGTTCCAAAGTGATCGCCTAGCCCGATGCCATCGCCTTGGAGCACGGATTCCAGATTCCACTGCGTTCCGTCATTGCGATAGACGAACACGGCACCGGTGCCGTCATAGTCCGGTGCGCCCAAGACAGCGGTATCACCATCGATCGCAATGTCGTAGCCGAGCAAGCTGCGTGGAATGGGTTCGGGAACGGTGATTTCACCGATTACATTCCAAGCCGGCCCACGACGGCGGAAGTTGTAGAGAATCTCCGACGACTCCGTCCCGACCACGTAGTGACCTTCACTAATGATCGCTGTTCCAACGCCGAAGTTTCTGTTCGCCGGATCGTCTTCCAGTTGCGACCCATTGAATCGAAACGGTCTTAGTTCCAAGTCCTCAACGCCTGCACCCAAATAGGCGGTGCCCGGATTGACGGATGATCCCGATGGAGTTCCGGGAGCACCTAGCAGAAACACGAAACCCGAGGCTGCGAGCGTATTTGCGTCGCCGAATCGCGCCGCACCATTGGGAATCGGCACAGAAGTGAAAGACAGCAACTGACCCTGGGACTCAAAAAAGAGATCAATACGGTTCGATTCGGGAGCACTCCCAAGGAACGTTCCAGGGACGAATTTCACCAATTCGGTTCCAAGTGAAACGGGAGACTCAGCACTTGCCTTCGGAAGCAGTACTTTGCCGCTCAGGGCACCACCGCCTGGGAAACCCGCCTGGAACCCCGAGTCAGACGAATCGGATAAGTCATAGCTTGCGAATCGCCCCTGATTCCCCGGGGCGCCGACGATGACGGTGTTGTCGTCCAGGAACGTGACACTAGTCCCCCACCGGTCTCCAAACACACCTTGGTAAGACGAGATCGGATCAGTGACGCCCGGAGTATTCGCATTGGGTACGCCGATCGTAGTGTTCTCGCCCCGCATGCCCGGCCCGTCACCACTGACATCCAACAACGAAATGACACCTCGATTGATGTCATTGTCGAAGATACTAAGGTCATAACGAAGAATGCTCCCGGGGCCGAATATCCTCAAGTCGTCGGCAACTCCAAAAATATCTCTCGCTAGAATTCGGACAGTGATCCCAGCCGGAAGAGTCTCTGACGAGTCGCTGAAGTTGATGAGTGGCAACGCATAGAAGTTGTCGTTTCCCTGGTTACTATTAAGAATCTCAATGTAGCCAGAATCTTCAAATAACCCTCCTTCATCAATAAGCGTCAGTCGTGTGCTCGCCCCAACGCTTACCGCAGAGAGCGATTCAGGTTGCGCGACTCGAAAATCGTTTCTCGTTCCGCCAAAATCAGTCTCTGAAAATCCGAATGCTTCGCCGGCTCCTTGGATCGCAATCGGAATCCGCTGGTCGCTTTCGGTTGGCAGTTTTCCATCGGATGGAAACAATCGCCGTTCGAGACTCCATGTTTCAACCGACTCACGCTTGTAGACCAGTGCATTGCCGGGCGAAAACAAATTGACAAATCCACTTTGCCCTTGCGTGCTATAACCAACATCAGCATTGGGAACGCCCACCGCGATTCGATCACCCTCCACGTCAACTGAAGTCCCGAAACTGATATCCGAACGTTCGTCGAAAATGTCTGTTCGATGTGTGAAAGTTTCGCCGGTCCGCTCGTACACAAACACACGACCTGCAAAGCCTGCTTGTACGCCCGGTGCTCCAATCACTAGCAGATCGTCGTCAATGGCCATGTCGGTCCCAAATTTCCCATTGACAAAGGGACTGTTGATCGTCTGAACGAGTCGCCAGGAAAGCCCTTCGTTTACATAGACCTTGACGTTCGATTCTGGGACCACGTCCGACGGGGATGCGACAAAGAGGGTCCGTGAGGCTTCGTCGTAAAGCGTTCGCGAACCAAAGTTCGACGAAGCGTTAGAGTCGGTGATCGTTTCGGCACGAAGGATTTCATTCGTGACAGCAGGCAAGACCCCATCGGTCACAAACGTGTGAAAGCCACCGTTGTCGTCGCTGGTCGCTTCGTTGTGGCCCGGCACTCCCGCGACAATGCGACCGCCGCCAATGGTGACGGACGTCCCGAATCGATCCGCCGTCTGGAACTCGCTGGCCGTGCCTGGCAATTGAGCCCCATTGGATTCTGGTTTGGTGGCCTGCAGCCTGCCCGAACCCGTCGGACCAGATGATCGAACCCAAGTGGACCCGAGTCCCGAGTCGACGGGGGGCGATTCGTAAAAGACATACGCGGCCCCACCATTTTCGATGGTCGAGTTGCCGCTGGTGGAATCTACCAATGGAGCACCGACGACCACATAGTCACCGCTAACATCGACCGAGGTACCAAAACGATCGTTAACGTTACCCTGATCGGTGGAATCGCTTTGTGGCAACCCGTCGTCAGCCGTCAGACGAGCGACCCGGACATACTCGGAATCGATAAGATCGAATACAAAAGCACGGCCTTCATCATTTCCGTCATCGTCCCATTGTGGCGCCCCAACGACGACGCGGGCTTCATCGATCGATACGGCGTCGCCGAACCGTTCACCTGCTTGAGGTTCCGACGCGGTCAGGAACGATTGCGATGTCGTCAGACTACGACCGTCCGTTGCCAATACGGATCCGCCAGTGAATCCACCATTGAATTTCCCCGGCACTCCGACCACGATTCGTGACCCCGAAATGTCCACCGCACGACCATAATCAGTTCCGCTATTTCCACGACTTTGGCTTTGCGTCCAATTCGACCCAATTCGGTTGAAAACGTACGCGTGATCGAAATCAGAATTCGACTGCGCACCCGGAGCGCCCACAACAATCGTTGTCCCACTGATCGCGACCGCTTCGCCAAACCGTGAAAACGCCTGGACGTTGTCGCCCTTCAGTTTCGCGACTTGGCTCCAATTCCCGCCAGCCTTTTCGAACACATAGACGGCGCCCGATTGATCTTGGGTCGCTTGTGTCGAGAGTCGTGATTCATCATCGCCCGGTGCACCGACGACCAAAACGTCACCCGCTTCGTTGATCGCAACCGAGTTACCAAAGTCTTGTCCGAATTGATCCCGATCGCCCGGCAACAGTTTCGCGATCTGATCCCATTGCTGGCCGGTACCATTCCAGTCGTAAACGTAAGCAGCCCCGTATTCGGCACCATCGAGCGAACTTCCCACCACGAGCGTATTTCCATTCGTGTCGGTCGCCTGTCCCAAGTGTTTCGGATCGTTGGTCGGAACATCCAGCAGATTCAGGTCGCCGCCAAGCGGGTTCCAGCTGACCACGCCGTCAACCGTCAGAACGTGCAACTCCAAGTTGCGAAGCTGAAGATCTTCAACCGCGATCGATTCCAGGTCCAAGACAGCCGCTTGTTCCGGATGGATGACGTGAAAGTCCGCCAGCCCATGAACCACGAGTGGTTCCACCTCCAAAAACTCGAACCGGTTGCCGGCCAGGTCAACTTGACCGGCCCGAGCGACCAACTGGCTGGGTGTGTACGTTCCGCCAGCGAGGTTGCCGTCGCCGCCGATCCGGAACTTGTCACCAAAGTCGTCGTTGGCTCCACCATCGAACACCAGCGATTCGATCGTGCCTGCGGGCGCTCCGTCGCGGAAATCCAAGAACAACACGTCGTCACCGCCTTGACCATTCAGCCGGATCTCGTGGCCACGCGAGTCGACGCCGGGTTCGACCACAAACGTGTCGACGCCTTCGCCGGTATTGATGATCAAGTCGGTCTGGTAGACGCCACTGACAAGCTGTATCACATCGTCGCCACCGCCCAACGAGACTTCGATGTTCTCCGTCAAACGCGAGTTGATATTCAGGGGCGGACTCTGCGTTAGTTTCAACGGGTCCGCCGTCAAACGGACTTCGCCGCTGACACCGGGGAATTCGATCTTCCAACCGTTCAGCATCGGTCCCGCCGGCGACGTCACGTTCGCCGACACGTTACCGCCGGAGGCCACAAAGATGCGGTCTCGCAGTGCATCCGCATCCAGATCAAACGGAATCGCAAACAACTCGAACTCGATGTCCGGCTGAATCGTCACCCGCAAGTCGAACGTTCCACCGGTCGCTCGGGTGCTTAGATCAAACGTCGGATTGAGCGTCCCCGTCAACTCGTTGACTGTCAAATCAGTCGCGGAGGATAACACCACTTCGGAGTAAGGCGTCCGCTCGGGATCGTCGCCAAAGATCTCCGTAAACAGCTCCAGCGATGACGGATCGGCATTCGGATCGGGCGGTAAGATTTCATCAAAGGTGCGGTGGTTCAGCGCCAAACTTTGGTTGTCGGACAATGCGGTATTCAAGTAGTGGACCGTGTCTTCACCACCCTGTCCGTTGACAAACACGCGAATGCCGCCGACGTCCGTCAACGTATTCAGATCAATGGCGAAACGTTCCAGTGAAAACCCTTCGGTGACCGCGTCACCGACGTTGATCAGGTCAGCGCCATCCCCGGCGTTGATCGTAAACGTCGATGCACCGCCGTTGCTTTGTTCACGATGGGTGGCATTCAAATCAATCACATCGTTGCCGCTGCCCGTGCTGAGTACGACGGTTTCGACGGTCGTGTAGCGAATCAGTCCCGTTCGATCCGCTCGCGTCACGGTCGTGATGTCTCCATCACCTCCGTCGGCCAACACAATCGGTTCATTGGAAACCGTGTATTGGCGTCCGGACAGCATTGACTGGTCATTAATGAACAATCGATCCAGCGAACTCGGCTGGTCGCCATCGATTCGCAATTGCCCCGCGATCTTCTGCAGGGAACCGCCAACTCCGTTCGGACTGGAACCGACGAAGAACCGATCACCTCCCAATCCGCCTCGTACCCAAAGACTCTGATCAGCGTCGAGGGCCGGAACATAGAATTCGTCAGCAGTCTTTCCCAGTCGAACTTCAACGGTGTTGAATTGTTTGAATTCGATCAGGCCTTGGTTGTCCAACCCGCTAATCGTGTCACCCAGGAACACACCGGTGTTGCCAGCCACATCATCGTCTTCGGCATCATTGACGATGACGGTGTTCGTTCCTTGTCCACCAACCAAGTTCAACCGCCCGTCGATGAAGTCCACCCGGTCGCGAACTTCGACAGTCCGCAGACCGGTCGCCGTCGATCCGACGCGAATCACATCGTTGCCCGGCCCTGCATCGACGTTGGTCACGCCATAGTCGTAGGTACTGTCGACGTCAAAGCGGTCATCCCCGGAACCCAAGATGACGTTAACGGATTCGACGGTGCTGACGATCGGTTGACCGGCCGAATGACGGTCTCGCAAGCCATAGTAGATGGCAGCCGGATAGTTGTCGGGATCATCGCCAGGGTCATTGGCGTCTTTCACATCCAGATCGGCGCCAAAGACATCATTGTGCGTCGTGAATTTCAGATTCCTCCCCATGCCCAAGCCCGTCACACCGATGCCCGTCAGTTGGCCACCACGGTTTGCGTCGGTCGCATCGCCGTAAACATTCAATACATCGCCGTCGCCGCCTTCACCAAAGAAGCCGATGACCCCATCGACGCCAACCACACTGCGGTTGGTCTTTCCAACATTCAGGGTGTCGTCACCAAGTCCTGCCTGCACGGACAGAAAGACCGCTTCGGAAAGACTTTTGATTTCGAATTGATCATCAAAGTCACTTAGCCCCAACACCACCGTCGCACCGACACGCTCTTCGTCAGTGGTTGGATTGTCTGGCGTCGTCACGTTGATGCTGCCGGTCATGCCGAGACCCGCGAACGTTCCGCCATCCAACGAACCGGCGACAGAACTCTCACTGCCGGCGGTGGACAAGTAGACAACGTTGGGAACCGTCGCGGTGCCCGGTCCGGTGTTGACGGTGACCGCCGCATTGATCCCCTTCAAATCGCCGCCGATCGATTCAAGGATGTTGCCGCCAACGTTGGTGACCGATGCGTCGCTGCCAAAGTAAAAGACGTCATCGCCGGTTTGGCCGTTGATCGTCAGCGGTTGGTCGGCGTATTGGATGTAGAAATTATCTCTGGAACCACCGCCGTTGATTGTCGCCGGAGCATTGACGGATCCCGAACGAAGCATTTCGATGTGATCGATCTGTGGACCGCCGCCAATCATGACGGTTTGGGCATGGATGTCGCCAGCCAACGTGATTGTGGATCCGATCGTGTCTGCGCTGATGATTCCGCTGCCGCTGTCGCCATTGATTTCCACCACCGATCCCGCGGTGATGCTTGTTCCCGCGGGAATCAAGACGTCATCACCGGCACTCAACACGACGTTGCCGGCCGCATTGATTTTTCCGCTGGAGACCGAGGCGCCTTGCAGTGATTGACCGCCGGCGGCTGATACGATGATCGACTCCTTGATTTCGCCACCCGCGAAACTGCCTTCAAAGGCACCGTCTTTGGCACGCAATTCGATGTCGCCGGATGCCGAAGTCACCGACAGCACATTGATCGCGCCGGCGACTTGCATGAGACGAACGTCGTCTTCCGCATCGACCCACAAGCGTCCCGGACCGGGCCGAGAAACCCCGTCGGTCGGATCGACTTGCAGTCCTGTGTTGGGTGCTTGGTTGAATCCGCCTCCGTAGATTTCCAAATCGTTGGTTACGGTTCCGACACCACCACCGCGGATGATCAGGTCGATTCGAGACGCCTGGATGTCCGCCCTTAGGAAATCTTGGGACGACGGATCGGTATCGTCTTCGAAGTCCAACAGGGATCCGTCCAGCACCTCGATCAAGACTTCGCCAAACATTTGCCGCGCGAGGGCGGCACTGAGCACCATGTCGCCGGCGGTTTCCGATACGTAGACGTTTTGTCCCGCTAACGCGTCGACCCGTCCGTCACCGCTGAACGACGAATCCATCTCCAAAAGATCGTTGACTCTTCCGATCGAGCCTTCTGTTTTCAACCAGATCTGATTCCCGAGGACAAACGGAACGCCGCCGTTGTCGCCGGCGTTGACTTCAATGATGCTGCCCGCTGGGTCATTCGTCTCCAAGAACACGTTACTTTGGGTGGAGTGAATCGTGCCGATTCGGATGTCGCCTGTGGATTCGTTCAAACGAATTTCACCGGTCAGTTTTGCATCCAACTTGCCATCGTCCGCGTGATCGATCAGCGACGTGACGTGGGTCATCACCGAGCCGCTTGCGACTTGATTGGATGTCAACCGGATGTTCTTTCCAGTGATGGTTTCGAAACGGAATCGCCCGTCGATCAGTTCGGCAGCACCCACGTCGGGGAACACACGGAAATCCAGATCGGGCGCCGGCTGTGAAGAATCCGGTTGATAGCGGTACTGGAATGCCGTCGGTGCGGCCCCGTTCAAGCTGACCAAAATTCCATTGTCGGTTCCGCCCGGCGTGATTTCGCGTCGTGTTTCATTCCAGCTGAGATCGACGTCGCCGCCTGAGACGACATGGCCGAGTTCGAAATGTGCATCGATCGGATCGGTCGGGTCGCGCCAAAGCCCGGTGAAGTCGATGTGGATGTCGCCATCGGAATCAGCATCAAAACGTGACGGGCCGCCCACGAAGGCAACCAGATCAACGGGAACCGACAGACCGGCTTGGCCGATCGAGCCAGCCGCTTGCAAACCAACCGTCAATGCCCGTAATGCTTCCTCATCGTTTCCTTCCACAAGAATGGAACCTTGCCGGTTCTCGATCAGGATCGAACCTAACGGGTTATCAATCACACCGCCGATTCGCACATCACCACTGCCCTGATTCAGTACCGTGATCGGTGCGCCGCCAGCAATGTCCAAACCAGCGATGTCAAACGTGAACGTGTCGCTTTGATCGGCATTGATGTTGACGGTCGGTTGCACCAAAGCAGCGCCCATCGTGATGTCGTCCAACACAAGATCCTTGTCGGATCGGTTGACGATGTCGACTTGCGGGAACACCGAGTCTCGGCTGAACTGACCACCACTTCCTGTCAATCGATTGGTCGCGCTGGTCGCCTGGGTTGGTGAACCAGAAGACAGCGTTGCGTCGACCACAAAGTTCGCGATCGCCCCCGATTCCAACTGGATCGGATCGATGCGGATCGGGTCAGATGAGGCGTCTGCGCCTTGTACCGTCACCCCACGGGCAATGACGATTGCACCATCGGGACCGATCTCCAATTGCGGCGTGGGAGACGAAAGAAAATTGACATTCGCATTCCAATCGATCTCACGCGACGGTTTGAACTCACCCGGCGTCGACGTCGTTGGCGTTCCGAGTGCTCCTGTGTCGGCGATCGTGGTTCGCACCAAGTCGACTTGGCCGGCTCCGTTGCCCTGGGTCGATTGAACATCCAGTATCCCGGCGGACACTTTCGCACCACTTGCCGCGGTCACCGAGTTCACACTATCAAGATTCCCACGTGCGGTTGCCGTTGCGTCGGCATGCAATCCGTTTCCGTCCGCGTTCGCGATCGAGCTCGCCGCGACCGATTCATGCTTGGCGACCAAGCCCACATCAGCTGCGAACAGTTCCGCACCGGAATCGATCAGAAGGGAGGCTTCGTCAAAGATATCGAGTTCCGATTTGCTGACCGCCCCTGCAAACACGCCGCCGGAAAGCGAAATCGCCTCCGCAGTCAAATCCAGTTTCTTTGCATTGGCAATGACATCGATCACTTCGCTGGTGAGCTTCGCCCCGGCACCGATGGTCGTCGTCGTCGCACCGCGCTGCGTCTGGCTGCCCACATCCAAATCGACGCTCGTATCCGCACTCGAGCCCGCACCCGACGAATCTAAACTTGATTCCGCAACGATGGTAACGTCGCTGGATGATTCGACATGAATGTTGTTGTCCGCAGAGATTGTGGTCCCGCTGCCGATCGTCACATCGGATGTAAAATCAACCGACGCGGTCACATCGGCATCAGAGACGTCGACGAAACCGCCACTGGTGCTGCTGGCATAGGCTGACGCGTTGATTTGGGAGAGCGAATCAATGGTGACACTGTCCCTGGCCGAAAGCGTCGCTGCCATGATATCGACGTTGGCTTTTCCATTGATCTCCAGATTCGCGATCGCCGTCTTGATCGACACGAGCCCGCCACCATCGCTTGCCGAAACCGCAGATCCAAAGGTCAACGCTTTCGCGTCGATGTCGATCGTTGTTGCTGAAATTTCCGCACCGCCGCCAACCGTTGCATTGACCGTGGGCTTGGCGATGGCGGTGGTCGTTGATGCACCTGATTCAATCAAACCACCACCGACACCGGAGGCAGACGCGGTCGGAATTCCATCGCCCGATGGTGCAGCGGTCAGCGACCGAGCACCGCCGATGCCATCGAACGTCTGAGACCCCGAGCCAACCGATGTCAGATCCAGAACCAATCGATGGCTGCCGCTGCCTTGGTTAGTCAAGTCAACGCCTTCGGTGCCGAACGAATGCGTGCCAGTCAACACGGTTGTGCCATCAGCCGGATCAACGTTGCTGATCGACACGATGGAGGTGCCCGAAGGGTCCATCGCCAACTGGTATGTATCGTCGGTTCGGTTGGCAATGTAGTAAGTCACCCCGTCTGACAAGCCACCCATCAACTGGTCGCTGGCCTTGCGGAACGAAAGCACGGCATCGGTGTCCGTATCGCTATCCGAAGGCGTCAGCGCGATGGCCGTAATCGGAATCGCGGGATCGTTTCCATTCGCATCCACACCGATCGCTTGATCACGAGTCGCCGCCAATTGGATTTCGTTGGGTTTTGCCGGATCGACGATCACAAAGTAACGCTGCCCATCAACCAGGCCCCCAATCGCGCCCGGCCGATCGGTCGAGTAGATCACTTCGTCGCCGGCTTGAAAGTCGTGCCCAAGTAACAAGACATTATCGTTGTCGGCTGATTCGGTTGCCTCCGCACCGGCACCGCCGACAACATCAACCGCGATCAGGCTGAACGAAGTGGCTTGGGGCCCGCGATACGTCACCGGTTGCGAATCGGTAAACCCATGCGAAGCCGATGTGATGGTGTCAGATGCGATATCCAATCCGCTGAAGGAGACGGGAGCATTCGCCGTCGGGACGGCCTCCGCCAGCTTGATCGTGTTGTTGTCAATCACCGTGACACGATAAGGCCCCGACGCATTGCTGAGTCCTCCGACGGCTGAACCAGAATTCGGTTGATAGCGAACGAGGTCGCCGGTCGCGAATCGATGCGGCGTCGTGAACGTGATCAGGTCAGAAACCAAATCAACGTCTGATGATTCAAACGTTTCACCCAACTGCAACGATTGTCCATCGTCTGTCGTCAAGATTCCATAGCGTCGGCCATCGACCAGTCCGCCGACGGCGGTTTCCGTTCCCGGCTGATAGACGACACTGCTACCGCTGAAAAGACCATGGTTGGCGGAAAAGCGGATTGTATCATCGCCCACGGATACACCGGTCTGGCCATCGAAGCTTCCATTGCTAGTCGGCGGTGGCGTGACACCGTGTGAGGCTCGAATGACTACGTCACCCAATGCGGATAGGACCGCACCCGACGCGACGTTTGCAGACACCGTGGGTTCCGCCGTGACCT
Organism: Planctomycetota bacterium; assembly: GCA_039821235.1. Lineage (GTDB taxonomy): Bacteria > Planctomycetota > Planctomycetia > Pirellulales > Pirellulaceae > Stieleria. The sequence goes on along the minus strand of JBCBOO010000172.1, from coordinate 1,129 downwards.
TGGATTCCAACCGGGTGACGGCCAAGACTCCGCCCGACTTGGTGTCCGAGGATGCATCGGCATCGGTGACCGAACTGGACGTGACTTCCAAATTGCCGCTGACGTTGATCGAGCCGCCCACCGTTGCGGTGACCGTCGGTGTGGTCGTCGCATTTACGTTGGAAAGCCCGACCGAAACGAGTCCACCACCGATCGAACTTGAACTGGTGGTGGTCGCGTCGTCCGAAGATGCGGCGACACTGAGATTCGTCGCCGTCACATCACCGAGCGACAGTGCTTCGTTGGTGCTGTCGATGGTCGATGTGGGGTTGCTGGTTCCGAACTCAACGAGCCCGAACGACAGACTTTCCGTTGCGGCATCGGCTTGATTGGTTGACGTGGACTGCACGACTACATTTCCTCCGGCGGCATTGACGATCGCACTTGAGTCAATCTTGGCTCGCGTTGTCCCGTCAATCGTTGAATCAATATTCAAGACGCTCGCGGCAACGCCGCCGAACGCACCCGAGCTCACTTTTGAGTTCGAGGTGGCTGCGGAATCGGCTTGAACGAACAGTGAACCGGTACCGCCCAGTGTCAGAGAAGATCCAGACTCGATGGCGGATTCCGTCGTCCGCGTGAGACTGGTATCGGCGAACGCGACGTTGACGGCGATGCCGCCGATCGAACCGACGATGGACGTCGGATCCGCTTCGGATTGATCGGTTGCTGACAATTCCGTCCGATCGGCATCAATGACGTTCGTGCCCCGGATGGTCGCCCGCGTTGAACCACCAATATTTGTGTTGCTGTGCATGCCACTGACGGATAAAAGACCCGCCGCGGCGGCGCCCGTCGTGGGTGACGATGTTGCAGTGCTAGTTGCGGCAACGATCACTTCGTTACCAAGTGCCTCCAATGTCGCGTCACTGACGGTTGCGACCGTATTGCTGCTCACGAGGTCTTCGGCGATCACGACACTACCTGCCAGCCCCAGCCCAAATGAAACCGAGACCGCGTTGATGTTGCTGCGGATCGATGGATTCGAGTCCGAAGTCACCGAGATGTTGCCGGTGCGAGCTCGTGTCGATGAGGTGTTGCGGATCGCCGCAGTCGTTTTGTTGTCGATCTTGTTCGATGACACCGACGC
>JBCBOO010000171.1:0-14217 GCA_039821235.1 Planctomycetota bacterium | reverse complement strand
AAATTCTCGAAGTGCAGTTGCAGGGCAAGCCGGCTCAGGATGTGGACACCAAGCAAGTCGCGAAGAAGTCGCCTGAATTTTCCGGCGCAGACTTGAAGGCGGTCGTCGAACGTGCGATCGAAGCCAAATTGCAAGAAGCAATCAAGTCTGGAAAGCCGTCACCGCTGACGACCAAAAATCTCACGGCAGCGATCAAAAGCGTCAAACCGTCGACACGAGAGTGGTTCGCGACGGCTCGCAATCATGCGCTGTACTCCAATCAAGGCGGTACGTATGACGACATTCTGGAGTACCTGAAACTGAAATGAATGCGCAGACCCATCTTTCACGGGGGCGACTCCTGCTCGAACAAGATCGCTACGACCTTGCCGCCGATGAATTTCGCCAAGCCTTGGCCAGCGAACCAAACAGTGCCGACGCGCATGCGCTGTTGTCGCTGACTTTGACCCATGACAAGGATCAATGGTCCGAGGCGACTCGCGAAGCAGAGATGGCGATTCACCTGGAGCCCGACAATAGCCTGGCTCATTACGCTCGCGCCGCCGTGATGGGCAAGCGGAACCAGGATGCCGAAGCACTCGGCTCGATTCGAGAGGCGCTTGCGATCGATCCCTATCACGCCGGCAGCTACGCGTTGGCGGCATCGATCCATTGCCAACGCACCGAATGGAACGAAGCGTTGGACATGGCGACCAAGGGTTTGGAGGTCGATCCCGAAGATGGAACGTGCGCGTCTCTGAGGGCACTGGCGTTGGAGCGACTCGGACGCACGCACGACGCCGCGTCGGAGGCGGAAGCCGCCGTACGCCGCAACCCGGACTCGCCCGAGGCTCACGCGATGAAGGGCTGGGCATTGCTGCAAAACGGCGATTACCGCGCCGCTCAGGATTCGTTCCGCGAGGCCTTGCGGTTGGACCCGACCAACGAATTTGCTCGTAGCGGCATGGTCCAATCGCTGAACAATAATCATTTGATTTTCCGTCTCGTCTTCCGTTTCTATTCCGTCGTGGGACGATTGAGCGGCAAGATGCAGTGGGCGATCATGATCGGCCTCTATTTGGGTATGCGGCTGTTAAGGGGACTGGCGAAACAAAATCCTGCACTCGAGCCGTTCGTGCTTCCGATTCTGGTGATCTATTTGTTGTTCTGCTTGCTCACCTGGATTTCGGGGCCGCTGTTCAACACCTTCCTGCGTTTTCATCCGTTCGGGCGTTTTCTTCTCAGCAGATCGGAGAAACTCGCTTCGAACTTATTGGCAACTTGCATCGGTCTTGGGGTTCTGTCCGCCATCGTCCTCTGTGTCCAAGCTCGGTATCCGGAAGCCATGATTGCGTTCGGTTGCATGGTGGGACTGACGCTTCCTGTGTCAACGGTTTTTGATGTGGAAGCCGGTTGGCCCAGGACCGTTGCGATCACATGTGCAATTGGTTTGGCGGTTCTGTGTTGCGCCACTTGCGCCCTCATCCTGATCGATTCATCCATGTGGTCCCGGACCTTTGTCCCTTACGGACTTGGCATTCTCCTCTTCAGCCTCTTCGGAAACGTCTTGACGAGAGCCAAAGTCCGCCACTGACGACGGAAGTGACGAGCCTGTTTCGGACGTACGCAAGGACTCAATCGGATTCGTTGGCTTTCAGTTTTTCCTGAAAGAGCTCTTCTTGGCGCGCGATGGCGGCATCCAGTTTTTCGAGCAGGGCGTCGCGAAGTTCTTGGTTTTCCTCCCTGCCCAGTCGCTGCTTGAATGATTGAAGGACCGGTTGCGTCACCCCGGGAAATTCAGAATCCTCTGCAAGAAGCTCGATGGTGAACTCAAGGTAGGGCAGAGCGGCGATCGGAAGTCCGGTAGCAAAACCCCCCATACCAGGTTGGGCAAATTTCCTCAGGTCTTCTCTTAGAAACGGGCGAAGAAGACGAGCTCCTGAGTCGAACTCGGTGATGATTGCTTCACAGAGGTCGACGAGTTTTTCCCATTCCCAGTAGTTACCGATGTAACGTTTTCCAACCATCGCGGACGCGTATCCTGCGTCCAGCTGGAATCGTCCCGCTTGATGTAGCTTCCAGATGATTCCGAAGGCATCATGGTTGTTGGCCCAAGTCGGAGATCCACCGAATTGATTGACTTCTGCATAGGCGGCGGCTGTAGTGCTACCGCCGTTCTTCTTTACCAACTCTGAGAAGTATTCTTGGTTCTTTTGGAAGTCTGACTCGATGCGTTCAATCAGCCAGCTTGGAACCGAATCCAAGTCATCGAACACGGGAATCAGTTTGTAGAGGGTCGTCCAGGCCAGAGTTCGTATTTGAGACGACCGGGAACTGTTCTTCGTTTCAAAGTCATCGGCAATGCGTTTAAGTTCTGAGACGAGTGATTGAAAGAGTTCTCGATCTTCCGACTCACCGTAAGCCATCCGTTTTATCGCGACGAGACTGTTTTCAGGTCGGTTGCTGATAACTTCTTTCGGGAGAAAACCGCTGATGTAATGGTTCAGTGTCCAGGTACTCGACATGGTGCTTGATGGATTGTTCTGCTGTAGCTCATCTACAAGAACTTTCAGTCCCGGCTCTGGGAAATAGTAGTAGTAAATGTCTCCGAGTTCTTCGGCGAACCGGTGACGGGGGTTTCCACCACCCATGACAATGCCGCCCCACTTTCGCGCGAGTCGAATCGTTTCGGTGGCGGCTTCGCGGCGCTGGTCTGTTCCTCGCGAAAGGAGTTCCACGGCTCGCATGGATTGGAGGATTCCTTCCATGTCCTGTTCACGCTTCAACAAGTCCAGCCAGTACGCATAAGGTTTGCCTTGAAAGAGCGCTCCGGTTTCATTGGCCGGTGTGGATTCATCGAACAGACTCAGCGCCGACTCCACGCCGTCGGCGATTGTCACGCGGTTTTGACTGAGCCGCACGTCGTCTACGTTGCCATCGATTTCAACGATGTAGCTGCCCTGCCTGAGCGTCACGCGGTTTTCGCCCGCTCGTGTCAACTCCAGCCGCTCGACGAGTTTCTCTCCTTGGCGAATGGAGACGGAAACATCGTCCACTTGAGAAGCGATGATCAGCTCACCGGTCTCGGTTTGCAGTTTCAAGATGATGGTCAAGAGTACCGCAGCCAGTGCTACCGCACCCACAATCCACCCCAGCCAATTACGGGGCGGCTTTTTCTCATCGCTGTTTGGAAGCACGGTGGCCTGCGAGGTGGTGACGGGTTCACGGTCGGGGAGTCGTGCGGCCCGACCAACCAGGGCGGGTAAGTTCGCGTCACCTGAGAAGTCCGTCATGCGTTCGGCGACTTCTTGGCTACTCGGTCGCTGGCTGGCTTGTTTGGCAAGCATCGACTCGACCAGGTCGGCTAGCCGAGCGTCAACGGATTCTGCGACGACATCCAGTCGCGGTGCCGGTGACCCGGTCATTGCGAGTACTTGTGCGCCCAGTCCGCCACTTCGGCGGTGTGGAACGCGACCAGTGATGAGGCGAAACAAAGTCGCGCCCAGTGCATACACGTCCGTCTTTTCCGTCACGTCGCGACTGTCGACGAGCTGCTCGGGTGACATGTACGCCATCGTTCCCATCAAGTGGCCCACCGTTGTCAAACGTTCGTCCACCACCAACGGATCGTCCCCGGGCAACACCAAACCAAGATCCAAGAGTTTCACCGTACCATCGCGACTGACCAGCAGATTGGACGGTTTGATGTCGCGGTGAATCAGCCCACGGGCATGGACATGTTGGAGTGCCAACGCCGCCTGTCGCACCATTTCGCATGCATCGGCTACGTTCAATCGATCCAATCGTGATGCGATGCGACCGATATCCAGCCCGTCCAAGTACTCCATGACCAAGTAATGCCAACCGTCTTGTTGCCCGGCATCGGATGCCTGCACGATGTTGGGATGAACCAACGCCGCAACGGTTGTCATCTCCCGTTCAAAACGCTCCAGCCATGCCGGATCATCGCTGCGATGCCGGGACAGGACCTTCACCGCACAACGTCTCCGCAGCCGTTCGTGCTCGGCTAAAAACACAGTTCCCATTCCGCCACGACCCAAGACATTGATGAGGCGATAGGGACCGAGTTGTTCCGGAACGAACTGCTCGGCGGCTAGCTGACGAATCGAGGCGTCAGCGCGAGCCAGTGGAGTCGGTCGCTCGGCAAGCCGGCGCATCGCGGCTTGGCATTGAGAGTCCAAGTCGAAGCCGGATGGTTCCGAGCCGGGTTCCTCGAGCGACTGGCTCAAGATACCCGAAGCCTCGTCCGAGTCGTCCAGTTCCTCGATCGAACGCTGACAACGCTCGCAATGATCGAGATGACGGAGTGCCGAATCAAATTCACCCGTCGCGAGTTGTCCGGAAGCGAACTGTCGGAGTTGTTGTGTTGTGAGGCAGTGTTCGTTGATAGCGATCATTGGGTGTTGCGGTGCGTTGGAGGAGGCGGCCGATCAAGAATTCATCGGCCTTTTCCCATACAACGAAACCATTGGACAAAATCGTTGAAAAGCGATTCGGACCTACTCGAGGCCGGCAAGTTCTTGCTTCAAACGCTGCAGAACACGCGCTTTGGCTTTGTACACCGCCCATTTCGAAACTCCAAGCTCCGCCGCGACATCGGAGGCGTCGGCGCCGTCGATTTCCGTTCGCCAAAACATGGTCCACGCCCGCGCAGGAAAGAGGTCCTGCAAACAATCAAGCGTTCGCTTGCGAACCAGATCCGCGTCGGCCTGTGGCTCGGTGGGGGGCTCGTCGGATTCGTCGAGAAATTGCCGAAACGCGATTTCGTCCAGCGATCCAGCACCGGATTTGCCGTCGTCCTCCGCCGAGCGACGTTTTGCTTCCTGTCGTTGCCGATCACGCAGTTTGTTCTTGGCGATGGTCCAAACCCAACCACGAAACGATGCCGTGGAGCATGTCGCGTCGAATTTTGGTAGGGCACCCGCGACCGAGACGAGCGTTTCCTGCATCACATCCGCGGCATCGGCACTTTGGACGCCGCATTTGCGGATCCAGCGATAAACAAGTGGACCGTAGATGTGGACAAGGCGTTGCCAGCCTTCTTCGTGTCCTTCGCTGGCACGCCGTAGCAGTGACGCATCGGTTGCGGGTTCGTCTCGGTAGCTGGCGGTGCTGAGCATCTTGATAGGAACCCCTCGAAAAAGAACGCGGCGACCGGAACGCGGAATCGCGGCCACCGACCAGTTTAACCGGGCGAGCTCGGGGCTTTCGACGTGGCGGAGGGAAAGGGCCCTTTCGGATCGGTTGTCAACAGCCTTACGATTTCGATCCGTCAGACGTAGTATGACTGACATCGTTCATTTCCAGTCTCCATCCAGTATCCCTCGCCGAGCTCCACGTTCATGACTGCTCCGATCTCCGCTGAAGACCAACGGCTACTGCAAAGCGAACGACGCGAAAAACACTGGCAGCGATGGGGACCGTATCTTTCCGAGCGGCAATGGGGAACGGTAAGGGAAGACTACAGCGACGGTGGCGACGCAACTTGGAGCTATCTGCCGCATGATCACGCCCGCAGCCGAGCCTATCGCTGGGGGGAAGATGGGCTGTTGGGCATGTGTGACGGCAAAGGACGGTTGTGCTTCTCGGTGGCTCTTTGGAACGGCCGAGACCCGATCCTAAAGGAACGGCTTTTCGGGGTGACCGGCCCAGAAGGCAATCACGGCGAAGACGTCAAGGAATGCTATTTCTATTTGGATAGTACGCCGACGCACAGTTACATGAAGGCGCTCTATAAATATCCTCAAGCGAGGTTTCCCTACGAAGACCTCGTTAAAACGAGTCAGTCGCGGTCGCGCACGGAATCCGAGTACGAGTTGATTGACACGGGCGTCTTCGATGAATCACGTTACTTTGATGTGGAAATCGAGTACGCGAAAGCGGGACCGAACGACGTACTGATTCAATTGCACGTCAGCAATCGTGGGCCGGAGGCGGCCGTCGCTCATATCTTGCCACAGCTGTTCTTTCGCAATACCTGGACTTGGGAGTGCACCGATGAAGGGTGCACCGTTCGCCCGTCCATGAAGCGTGTCGGCAACGTCGTTCGAATGAACCATGAGACGTTGAATGAGTTTTGGTTCGTGTCTGATGAAATGAATGACTCGGATCAATGGAAGTGGTTGTTCACGGACAACGAAACCAACACACAGCGTCATCCGGGACTGCCGTCCGAATCCGAGTACTTCAAGGATGCATTCCACCGTTACGTCGTCGATGGCGACTTTGATGCCGTCAATCCGGGCGAACAGGGCACGAAGTGCGCAAGCTACGGTCTGGAGCTTTTGGGGCCCGGAGAAACCAAGACGGTCCGGTTGCGCTTGACTCACTCGAAAGAATCGCTGATTCAAGATCGCTGCGACGGAAAGATTGAAAACTATCGCGATGCGGCATTTGATGAGTCTTTCGATCAAGTCTTTGCATTGCGAAAACGCGAAGCGGATGAGTTCTACCGAACTCGCATTCCCGAATCCGTTCCCGATTGCCGCCGCGAAGTCATGCGCCAGGCGTACGCGGGATTGATGTGGACGAAACAGTTCTACCACTACGTCGTGGACACGTGGTTGGACGGTGATCCGAACGGAGTCAGCTTTAGCGAGCATCGAAAGTACGGACGCAACAGTGAATGGCGCCACTTGTTCAACCGCGATGTCATCTCGATGCCGGACAAATGGGAGTATCCCTGGTATGCGGCTTGGGACCTCGCGTTTCATGTCGTGCCCATCGCTCACCTGGATCCCAAGTTCGCCAAAGACCAGATGCTGCTGTTTTTGCGTGAATGGTACATGCATCCCAGCGGCCAGATTCCTGCCTATGAATGGCACCTCGACGATGTGAACCCGCCGGTTCACGCCTGGGGCGTTTGGCAGGTTTACAAGGCAAGTGGGCCCGAAGGCGGACGCGATCGCAATTTCCTTGCTCGGGCATTCCAGAAGCTGTTGCTTAACTTCACTTGGTGGGTGAATCGCAAAGACCCGCGCGGTAAAAACATCTTCTCGGGTGGTTTTTTGGGACTTGATAACATCGGAGTCTTTGACCGAAGCAAGCCGCTTCCGCACGGACACCTGGAACAAGCGGATGGAACCGCTTGGATGGCGTTCTACTGCGGGGCGATGCTACGGATCGCAATTGAGCTCGCCGAAGAAAGCGAAGCTTACGGTGATATGGCCAGTAAGTTCTTTGAGCATTATGTCGCGATCGCCGAAGCGATGAATACGATCGATGGCACCGGGCTGTGGGATGACGAGGAGGGCTTCTACTACGACCACCTCTACGTCGATGGGAAGTCGATTCCCATTCGCGTTCGTTCCCTCGTTGGACTCTTTCCGCTCACAACGGGCGTGATTCTGGACGAAGAGGTGATCGATCGGTTGCCCGGTTTCAAGCGACGGATGGAGTGGTTCCTTCGCAGTCGACCCGATTTGATGGAGCATATGACCTACGTGGAGGGTGAGGGTCCCGATTGCAAGACACTCACTCGACGACTACTCGCTATCCCCAGCGAAAAACAGTTTCGTCGGCTATTGAGTGTGATGCTGGACGAGTCCGAGTTCCTTTCGCCGTTTGGTATTCGCAGCATGTCCGCCGCGCATGGCGAAACACCGTTCGTATTCGATTTTGGCGGACAGCGTCATCAAGTCCAATACGTTCCCGGTGAGAGTGATAGCGCGATGTTTGGTGGGAACAGCAACTGGCGTGGTCCCATTTGGTTCCCAATGAACTTTTTGATCATCCAGTCGCTCAAACGCTACCATGATTTTTACGGAGATGAGTTTCAGGTCGAATGTCCGACAGGAAGCGGGCAATTCATGAACCTTCGCGAGGTGGCGGCGGAAATCGAAAGCCGTTGCATCTCATTGTTCGAGTGTGGCGAACACGACAAGCGTCCGGTAAACGGCGCGGACACACGTTATGCTGACGATCCGCACTGGAAGGATCTCGTGCTCTTTTACGAGTACTTTCACGCCGACAACGGGATGGGCTTGGGAGCCAGTCATCAAACGGGCTGGACGGCACTCGTCGCCTCGATGATCCGAAGCCAAGCCAAAGTCCCCAAGCACGCACCCATCTGCGAAGTGCAGTTGTCGTGACAAGTCACTGCCCCTTTGACGCTTGAGCACGTCGCTTCTACCGGCGGGAGAAGCCGCGTCAGCTACTGCTCCATCTTGAGAACCGGAAGACGCCCTCGAGTGTCGATCTGCCGAAGGATGGGTTCGGGGGTGTTGTCGGCCGGTCGCGGTCGTTGTTCGGGTAAGGGCGTTGGGGCTTGGTAGCGGTCGCCTTGCTTGCTGCCCCGTCGCTCGAACTCCTTTTCGATTTCAAGCTTCAGAATAGACTTCTCCAGGCACCACGCCGGAGCGATCAAGTACTTGGGCGGGGCCTCGCCGCTGATGCGTTCGACGACGGTCGTTGGCGGGATTCGCTCCAGGAAATCGACGACGGTTTGAATGTAGTCGTCGCGTTCCATCATTTTGATTTTTCCGGCCGCAACTTCCTCTCCCAGCGGAGTCCCTTCGACGGCGTACAGGTTGTGAAGTTTGACGGCATCGAAACCGAGCCGTGCGACTTCGTCCGCCGTTTGCATCATCATCTCATGCGTCTCACCCGGTATTCCGAGAATGACATGAACGCAACATTCGAATCCACGTCCTCGGGCTCGATCAATCGCATTGATGAGGTGGTTATGGGAGTGGGCGCGATTCATCCAACGCAATCCCTCTTCGTGGATGGTCTGCATGCCCAACTCCATCGATACATAGCGATCGACCGCGAGGGACTCGGCTAAATCAAGGACGCAGTCGGGAACACAGTCTGGACGTGTGCCGACGGCCAGCCCCACCACATTTTCGTCTTGCGAAAGAGCCAGCCGGAATACCTCTTCGAGTTGGTCCACCGGCGCGTAAGTGTTCGTGGCGGGTTGGAAATAGGCCAGGAATCCTTCGACACGTTTATACCGCCGCCGAACGCCTTCGATGCCTTGGCAGAGTTGTTCGCTGACCCGCTTGAGCCGGACGCGCCGCGAAGGGCTGAATGAACGGTTGTCGCAAAAGTTACAGCCTCCCTTCGCCACCGCGCCGTCGACGTTGGGGCAGGTGAATCCGGCATCCAGGCTGACCCGCTGGATGCGCCCCCTAAAACGGCGGCGGAGTGCCGCCCCAAATGCGTTGAAGGGAAGACCCTCATCGATCCAGCAAAGTCGGGAGTCGGATTGCAGATTTGTCATGCCGCTGCGTTGCCAAATGGCGATTGGGACCAATGATTGCGACGGGAAAGGAGTTTTCCGGGGGCGGTAGCGTGAATTACTGCCCCTCTGTACGAACTAAACTGTAGTGGGATACGAATTCCCTATCGTATGGAGCGGACGAGTCTATCCGGCCGGAAGCGTCCGCCCAACCTTGCCCAAAACGCCGCTGCATATTCCCCCCAGCCCGCGCGAGAGAATCGGTGAACTATTACGACGATGACGAGGATTAGGACTTCGTAGGCAAATTCGGTCAGCTCACGCCTACCGGGGGCGGGGATCCGATTCCGCTGACCAAAGAACGTTTGCTGGTCGGGCGTCGCAGTGAGTGCGACATTCAATTGAAGTTCAACAACGTCTCGGGACAGCACGCTCGACTCACGCTGGAACAGGGTTATTGGTTCATTCGTGACATGAACAGTCGGAATGGAATCAAGGTGGACGGCAAGCCCGTGATTCGAAAACGGTTGGATCCCAAGACAAAACTGTCCATCGCAAGACATGAATACTTGGTCGAATATGATCCGCAGACGTTGGGTGCCTATGGGCCACCACCGGCGGATGATGATTACATGGACGAGATGATGCGAAGTTCGCTGATGGACCGTGCGGGACTCAGCAAGCGAGATGGCACCAACAAGTTCGGCAACAAAAAACATTCGGACTGAGCATTCGTCGCTCCGATGCTGAGCCGGTCGTCGTTCATTTGGCGCGGCGGGCTTTTCCGCGGTTGCCCAGGCTGCCGCGTTTGCCGTTTTGAGGATCGACCGAAAACTCGGTCCATTCGGGATGCTTTTTTCCGCCGGCGGACGCTTCCACACGGCGGATCTTCTTCGCCGGAAGTTTCAGTGTTTGTTCGGCCATCGTTCTCCATCGGCCGACGAGCGCCGTGAGTTTTTCGGGCGAGGAATCTGCCAAGTTTTTCAGCTCGGTCGGATCGGCTCGCAGATTGTAGAGTTCCCAGGGGCCGTTCCGAAAGCTAACGATCTTCCAGTCTCCCTCGCGTAATCCGCGGTCCGAGGCGAATAGGAAGTGCAGCGGCTCGGCACGCGCCAATGAGTCGCCTTCCAAGATCGGACGAAGCGAGATGCCCGAGACGGGGCGTGGTGTGCGTCCAGACCACTGGTTCGGAATGGTCGCGCCGCACACGTCGGCGACGGTTGGCAGGACATCAATCAAGTGCGCCGGAGTGGAGTTGATGGAGCCAGGTTTCGTCTTGAGTCCGGCAGGCCAGTGCACGATGGCGGGGGTTCGAATTCCGCCTTCGAATTGGTTTTGTTTGTAGAAACGGAACGGCGTATTACGAGCCCACGCCCAGCCGGTTGAATCACTGTAGCCGACTTCCGCGCGAGTCGGATCGGCTTCGATTCCGCGGCTCGTTCGGTCATACGGACACGCACCGTTGTCGGACACGAACAGAATCAGCGTGTTGTCGAACTCGCCGGCCTCTTTTAGTTCCTCGATCAAACGACCGACTTCCCGATCCACTCGATCGATCATTGCCGCCAACGTCGCCATCCGTTTGGATTCAAAACGCTTGCGAGGCTCGGTCAATGAGTCCCAAGATGGCAAGTGATCAGGGCGTGGAGAGGGTTGGGTTTCCGGCTCGAAAATTCCAAGTTCAAACTGTCGTTTGAATCGCGATTCGTGGATCGTATCCCAACCTTCGTCGTAGCGATCGCGGTACTTATCAAAATCCTCTTGGAGCGCCTGCAGGGGCGCATGGGGTGCATTGAAAGCGATGTAGAGATGCCAGGGGCGTTTGGTTTTCCTGGCTTCGCCGAGAAATTTGAGCCCGTAATCGACATTGGCGACCGTGGTGTAGAAATCCTGATCGGGAACCTGCCAGGGTTCGCCATTGAGCCGAAACGTATTGTCTCCCCTGAAAAAGTTACAGGCTCCACTGAGGTGACCAAAGTAGCGATCGAATCCAAAGTCGGTGGGCTGTTGTTAGAGGTGCCATTTGCCCGTCATGGCGGTGAAGTAACCGGATTGCTGGAGGACTTCGGCGCTGGTGACGGCATGGGTGAGCGCGACATCACCGGCGGCGATGCAGTACTGTCCGGAGAGTAGACTGACTCGCGACGAATGACATTTCGCAGTGTTATAGAACTGAGAGAATCGCAGGCCATCTGCGGCCAGACGATCGAGGTTGGGCGTCTCGATTTCGCTGCCGTAGCAGCCCAGGTCGGAGTAGCCCAGGTCGTCCACCATGATGGTCAGCACGTTGGGACGCCCGGCATCGACGTGGCTGGACGTTGATACCAGCAGGACGACACAGCACCCCGTGTATCGCAGAAGCCACTTGATCGTATTCATCGGTTTGAAATCCATGATTCGGATGCTGCTGTGATTGGTGAGCCGACTCACTCGCCTTCTTCGATGTTGACCGTGCCACCGACATAGCTGACGTGGATGTTCATCTCATTGGGATCGATTTCCTGGTACTGCTGACCGTCGACCCAAACGGAATCCGGTTTCACCTCGATGATCTTTTGCCCCGCCTTAATTGTTGCCACGTTTCCTTCAAATTGGAGTGTTGTCGTGACGGCATCTGAAACGGCGGAGACCTGTCTTCCGGAAGGGAGTTTCCCCTTCATCGCCTGGCTGGGTCGCCAAAAGAGGGCGGTGACCGCGCCGCCAAGCAGCAGGACCAAAATCAACAGGGGAAGCCAGAAGTTGAGGCGAGGCACTTCGCCACGATCAGTTGCCATTGCGGACTCCTACGAGTGGTGGTGGATCAATAGTCCTTCTGCTCGCGCAGCTTTCCTTCCGTTTCACTAGTGTAATCATCGACTTCCGAATGGCCCGAATGGGCCGAAGGCCTGTAGCAGTCCAGGCTAACTCCCCTCTTCTCAAGGGCAGAAACCGTGAGTTCAAATGTTGAAGAAGTCATCGAAAGGCCTTTGACAAAGCGGTGCTTTCCAGCCAACTCGGTGTATGGCTGGGAGTTTGCCCGAGCGCGGAGCTGACAAAGGGTCGCCTTAGAACTTGAATCCGTCCTCGATCATTCCATTTTTGATGACGATGGAGATTCCGTCGCGCACCTGCAGCGATTCGTCTTCACCCAGCGACTCAACGTTACCGCTGTTGCTGATGACGACGCCTTTGCCGATGCGGGAATTCTTGTCGAGGATCGCGCCCGTGATCGTGCTATCACATCCGATACCGACGGGAATGGATTCCTTGGGTGGTGAGGAAGCATCTTCGGTATAGTCGGCTCCCATGACGACGCTGTCCTTGATCGTGACGTTGTCGCCGATAATGGTTCGCAACCCGATCACACTATTTTCGATTGTCACGTTGTCGCCGATGCGGCAGCCGTCTGCGATCAGACTGCCACGCACGGTGACATTGTCCCCGACCACGGTGGGCGGCAAGAACCTTGGGCGGCTGTAGATCGGGGCGCTGGCACTCCCGAGCTCAAACGGAGGAGCTTTCCCGGCGAGCGACAGGTTGGCTTCGTAGAAGGCGCGAATGGTACCAATGTCTTCCCAGTAACCATCGAACAGGTGAACTTGGACCTTTCGAGAATCCAGCACGCTCGGAAAGACTTCTTTTCCAAAGTCGGAGTGATCGTTGCCTTCCAGCAGTTCGACCATGACGTCCTTGTTGAAGATATAAAGACCCATGCTGGCCAAACAGTCGCGGCCTTTGCTGGCGATTCCGCGTGCGTCGATCCAAGAAGGATCCATGCGCACTTTGGCGATCTCTTCTTCGGTTTGTGGTTTCTCGATGAAGCCTTTCACTCGCCCGTTGTCGTCCAACTGCATGATCCCAAGGGCGCCGGCATCTTTTCGGTCGACTGGAATTCCCGCGATGGTTGCATCGGCACCGCTCTCGATGTGCGTTTTCATCATCTCGGCAAAGTCCATTCGGTAGAGTTGGTCCCCGGAAAGAATCAGCACGTACTCGATGTCGGATTGATCGATATAGCGCAGGTTCTTACGAACGGCGTCCGCGGTGCCTTGATACCAATCCATTTCCGCTTCGACGGTTTGCTGGGCAGCAAGCAACTCGACGAAACCACCGGTGAAGTGGTCGAAGCGATAGGTCTGGCGCAAGTGCCGGTGCAAGCTAACCGACAAGAACTGAGTCAATACATAAACGCGTCGCAGCCCACTATTGATGCAATTGGAAATCGGGATATCGATCAAGCGGTACTTTCCGGCCAGAGGAACGGCAGGTTTCGCACGAATCTTGGTGAGCGGGAACAGGCGTGTCCCACGGCCGCCCCCTAAGATCAAGGCGATCGTGTTGGAGGAGAGATCTTTGTGGTTGACGCCCATGGTGTTTTTATCGTTGATGAGAATTCGAAGGTGGGAGATCGGTCGGGCACGTTCTAACGCAACTCGGTGGTAGCGCAAAGGTTTCGCGCAGTGATTACCAGTACTTTTCGAAGCGGATTCGCCCCGGTCCGTCGCTGCCATCGTCTTCATGGAACCCGGCCTGCTTCAGGAGCGGAATCATGCCGTCCGTCTCCATGGGGGCTCCGCCGGGCGGCACGTAACCAATCATGGCAGGATTACCGCAAAGAAAAACGTGGGTGCGATCGGGCGAGAGCGGATCATCTGCCGCGTCTGCGAGAGCCCCGCTGGTAAACTGTTGCTGAAGGTACTGTTTGCCGACGAAGTTCTCGGCACTGGGATCGACGTTGAACCGTTCGCGCGTCGTGCAGGGGATGTAGCGGTAGTTGGGAAACTGATCCATCAGTGAGAGATGGCGGGTTAGGTAAGCGAGGTCGCCGCGATAGCGGACGCAACAGGCGCATGCGATGCGGCCGCGATGTCCCTGGGCCAGCAGCGATGTGAGCATCGCGTTGTGCGGTGCTTCCCCGGTTCCCGTACTGAGCATCAACACGGTGTCGTCAGGATCGATTTGTCCAAGGGTGTACTTGCCGCGTTTGTTCTGCCATGGCGAAGGAACACGCATCGCCATCGGCAAGAAGATCGTCGGCAAGTACACCCTTGGACAAA
>JBCBOO010000170.1:0-14235 GCA_039821235.1 Planctomycetota bacterium | reverse complement strand
TGGAAGTGGTTCGCAGCAGCGTAGCGGATTGATTTTTTGTATCTATGGTTCACATGTAAACTTTGTTGATGGAGTCTAGAAAATGAAACTGAATCGAAGAAACGCACTATCCCTCACTGCAGCCGGGCTTATCCATATTTCGTCGCAATCCGAAAATGCATTGGCTGAGGGCGTGGACCGTGACCGCTCAGCAGATCTGCTCGTGCGGCAGGCGGCCGAGCGTGGTCACACGGATCTCGGGTGGCTCAAGAGCTACCACTCGTTTTCGTTTGGCGGCTACTACGACCAGCGGCGCATGGGCTTTCGGTCGTTGAGGGTCATTAACGATGACAAGATCGCGGCAGGACGCGGCTTTCCGACGCACCCGCACCGGGACATGGAAATCATCTCCTACGTCCTTGATGGAGCGCTTCAACACAAAGACAGTACCGGGAAAGGTGCGGTCATCACGCCAGATGACATTCAAATGATGTCGGCAGGAACCGGCATCACGCACAGCGAATACAACCCGTCGCGAACCGAAGGCAATCACTTTCTGCAGATTTGGATTCAGCCGTCCATGCGTGGAGTCCAACCACGCTACAGCGATGGAAAGGTAAGAGCCGACGACACACGTAACCAGTGGGCGCCAATCGTCGGGCCGGACGGCGGCAAGGGCACCGTTTCGGTTTACCAGGACGCCAACATCTTCGCGACCAAGCTCGACGCAAGGCAGACGCTCGATTACACCGTCGAAAAGGGCCGCCACGCGTGGCTTCAAGTCGCGAGAGGTTCCCTGACGGTGAACGGAACGAAGCTTCAGGCCGGGGACGCGATTGCAACGAGCCGAGCGACTCAACTGCACGCAGTCGCAAAGGAAAAAACCGACGCCTTGCTTTTCGATCTTGGCTAGTCAACGAACTAAAAAATTTTCACCCATTCGTTTACATGTCCACTACAGGTGGGGCAAAAGATGTTCACGATTCGACGCTCTGAAGAACGAGGCCACGCAGATCACGGCTGGCTTAACTCGTATCACACCTTTTCATTTGCCGGGTATCGAGACCCCAACCACATGGGCTTCCGCTCGCTTCGTGTGATGAACGAAGACCGAGTGGCCGCCGGCCAAGGATTTGGGACTCACGCGCATAACGATATGGAAATCGTGTCCTATGTCCTCGACGGTGAACTGGAGCACAAGGATTCGATGGGGAACGGCGAAGTCCTTCGTCCCGGTGAATTTCAACGCATCACGGCGGGAACGCGGGCCGACAGCCTGCGTTTCACTCCCTCTTTTTAAAAATCCCGAATAGGAAAACCTTATGAATCGTTACTTCTCTCTCGCCGGTCGATTCATGATCGCGACAATCTTCTTCATGAGTGCAGTAGGCAACAAGATTCCGAACTTCAGCAGTGTCTCACAGTACATGGCCTCGGAAGGCGTTCCGCTACCGAGCGTGATGTTGTTTGGCGGCATCGTTTTCTTAATCACTGGCAGTCTCTCTTTGATTGCGGGGTACAAAACCGAAATCGGGGCAGGGCTGCTGCTTGTGTTCTTGATTTTGGCGACTTACTTCTTCCACGATTTCTGGACGTTGGAAGGCGAAGCGCGTCAGCAGCAAATGATCCAGTTCATGAAGAACCTGTCTTTGATGGGGACGATGGTTTTCTTGATGGCCAATGGTTCAGGACGACTGAGCGTCGACAACCGGTCACTCAAACCGACGGAAGAAACGCAGCCATGAGCCTTGCCCGATTCCTTCGCCGAGAAAACGACTTTGGTGCACCGTTGCAAGAGATGTTCTTCACGACCATTTACACAGCGGACCAGTTTGAGAATCAACTCACAGCGTTTCTCAAGCCGTTCGGTTTGACCGCCTGCCAGTACGACATCCTCGCGATTCTGAAGGACGCTGGTGGGCGTTTGCCGACGGGCGAAATCAATGACCGTCTGGTGAAGAAGACTTCTGCCTTGGGGTCTTATGTCGATCGGCTGGTCAAAGCCCGCCTCGTTACCCGCGAACGAGGTGACGAGGATCGGCGGCAGGTGCTTGTCGTGCTCTCGGGTGAAGGCGCATGCACCCTCAAACGAATTCATGATTCCTTCACGAACTGGGAGGAGCTGTTGATCGGTCATTTGACGCAACACGAAGCCGACTCAGCCACCAAAATTCTAAGGAAAGCTGCCAAACCGATTCCAAGATAGCACATTTTTTGCTCAATCGGTTTACATGCAAACATACGAACTGTTGCCTTGTTCCGCATTGATACTCATGCAACTCGAACCTAAAAGCAACACATTCCGACGGCCTCAATTCCACTACTTCACTTCCCGTGTCTCAACGACTTTCTTTGGAGCGTACGAATGTCCAAATACACCAAACTCGATAAAAACGAAGCAGCTCTTTTGATGGTTGACCACCAATCAGGCTTAATCTCGTTGGTGCAGGATTTTTCACCCGACGATTTCAAGAACAATGTCATCGCGCTTGCCGACATCGGCAAGTTTTTCGAATTGCCGACGGTCTTGACCACCAGCTTCGACGAAGGCCCCAACGGTCCAATCGTTCCCGAAATCGAAGAGAGGTTTCCTGATGCACCGTTCATCCATCGCCCCGGCCAGATCAACGCGTGGGACAATGAAGACTTCGTGAAAGCTGTCGAGTCAACAGGAAGAAAGCAGCTGATCATTGCAGGCGTGGTCACCGATGTGTGCGTTGCATTCGTGGCCCTGTCCGCCGTTGAAGCGGGCTACGATGTGTTCGTCGTGACGGACGCATCGGGAACCTTCAACACAACCGTGCAGCAAGCAGCCTGGCATCGCATGCAGGCCGCAGGCTGCCAGCTCGTGAATTGGTTTGCGGTTGCATGTGAGTTACATCGTGACTGGCGAAACGACATGGAGGGCCTTGGAAATCTGCTTTCCAACCACCTGCCGAACTACCGCAACCTGATGACCAGTTACTCCAAAATCCAGGAAGCAAAAGGGGCCTAGCAGCCTGTTGATTTTCGATTGTCGGCTTTCGCTCCGCGAAAGTAGCGTCCCTTCATGCTTCTTTTGCGGAGCAAAAGGCAACTATGTTTCGCGTCGTTCTTTGCCCCAGTCGCAGGAGACGTAGTTCATGACGATGGTCCACTGCGCGATTACGCGTGTCGTTCGCGAAGGGAAGGAAGCCGAATTCGAAGACGCGTTAAAACGCTTCGTTGCGAAGTCGCTCGATCATCACGGAACCACCGGTGCCCATCTGTTGCGTCCAACCAAAGCGAGCCGACCTCGTGAGTATGGCATCCTGCGGTCGTTCCGCAGCGAGAAGCACATGCATGATTTCTACGCCTCCGATCTGTTTACACAGTGGCAGTCGGAGGTGAAGGAACTGGTCGAGGGCGAACCGATTCATCGAAGGTTGCATGGCCTCGAGGCGTTTTTTCGCGGCGATGGAACGAAGGCACCGCCGCCACGTTGGAAAATGGCTTTCGTGACTTGGCTTGGCGTCTTCCCCGTTGTTCTGCTTTGGTCTCGGGCGCTTCCACCATTCCTTCAGCCGCTGCATCCAATTGTCGTGACTGCCGTGGTAACCGGCGTCGCGGTTATTACTTTGACTTGGTTGGTGATGCCCTTTTTAACACGGTGTTTCGCGGGCTGGCTCTTCTCGAAGCCCCAGTCCGGCGCAGATTGACCTCCATCATTTCCCGTCACGTTTTTGGACCCAGTCACGTTTTTCGACACAGAAATAGCCCCATGAGCACCATCCCAAAAGAGACACTACGCCTTCTTTCAGCGTTCTTGGTTGCTTGCCTAGCAAGTGGTCCGCTCCAAGCACAAAGTGTGAATTTATCCGGCCAAGTCAACGACACGTTTGTTCCCGAGGAAGCCGACGTCGCAGACACCATTCTGGTGAACGGAAAGTTTCACACCAACGTCGACGGTCAACAGGGCGCAGAGGCTTGCGCGATCGCTGACGGCCGTTTCGTAAGAGTCGGCGATCGCTCGCATGTCGAGCAGCTGAAATCGGATCGAACAAAGGTGATCGATCTAAAGGGTAGGACCGTGTTGCCCGGACTGAATGATTCGCACATTCACGCCGTTCGCGGCGGCCGTTTCTACAACTTGGAATTGCGATGGGACGGAGTGAAATCGCTGCGCCAGGGCCTCGAAATGATTCGTCAGCAGGCTGCGCGAACTCCCAAGGGGCAATGGGTGCGCGTCATCGGTGGCTGGTCGCCGTATCAGTTCGAGGAACGACGGATGCCCACGATTGCGGAACTCAACGAAGTGGCGCCCGACACGCCGGTTTACGTGATGTTTCTTTATAGCGTCGGTTTTTTAAACAAAGCCGGCTGTGAGGCCCTCGACATCACCCCGGAAACAAAACCACCGAACGAGCAAAGTCGATACGCTTTCCGAGACGGCGGTGCCGAACTTTATGCAGAGCCTAACGCAATGATTCTCTACAAGACAATCGGAGCGCTGCCAGCGATGTCCGTCAAGGATCAAATCAATTCGTCCAAACACTGGTATCACGAACTGGCGCGCTTTGGATTGACAAGCGTTGTCGACGCCGGCGGTGGCGGGCATAATTTTCCTGACAATTACATCGCGACCGAAGTATTGGCGAGAAGAGGCGAAATGCCCATGCGTGTCAGCGTCTATTTGTTTCCCCAGACGCCGGGCAGGGAATTCGCTGACTTCCGTCGCTGGCTTCAGGCGAATGAGCGCGATTACAACCGTGCGATGCGAACACTCCATGGATACACGTTGCGTGGCGGCGGTGAGTACCTGGTGTGGGCCGCCGGCGACTTTGAGAATTTTCTTTCGCCACGTCCTGAGCTCGCACCGGATATGAAGCAACAGATTCTTCCGGTAGCTCGCCTGCTACTGCGGAACAACTGGCCCATCCGACAACACGCCACCTATGACGAATCGATTCGAAAACTGTTGGATGTGTTTGAGGAACTCGACGAAAAGGAAATCGATTTTGCCGGTCGGCGTTGGGCGATTGACCATGCGGAGACGATTTCGCCGGAAAGCATCGAACGCGTGAAGGCACTCGGCGGTGGTGTTGCGATTCAGAATCGAATGGCTTTTGCCGGCGAGTATTTTCTGAAGCGTTATGGCGAACAAGTCACGGCAGAATCACCGCCGCTAAGAAAACTAGTGGATAGCGGCATTCCCCTGGGCGTTGGAACCGACGCGACTCGTGTGTCCAGTTACAACCCGTGGCTTTCGCTCTATTGGATGGTTTCCGGAAAGACCGTCGGTGGCACACAGTTGTACCCCAAATCCAATTGCCTGAGCCGTGAGGAAGCATTGCAACTGTATACGCTTGGAAGCGCGTGGTTTAGCGGCGAGGACGGCATCAAAGGGAGAATCGCTCCCGGGCAGTTTGCAGACTTGACCGTGCTTTCTGAGGACTATTTTTCCGTTGAAGAAGAACAGATCAAAGACATCGAATCCGTCTTGACGATGGTTGATGGGCGAACCACTTACGCTGCGGATGAGTTTTCGGATCTCGATCCTGAACTACCCAACGTCAGTCCAGCTTGGTCACCGGTAGCGCATTTTGGCGGGTACGCGGGCAGTGGAGATACAGGCCGTCGAGATTAAGTAGAGGTATATTCGCGTGAAAACTTGCACGGCGACTGCTGGGGTCCTCCTGCTGTTATGCATGCCGACGTGCATTGCGGCGCAGGAACAGACAACCCGCGAAGCGACGGCTCTTTCCGGTGAGACTGCGATCGAAGAGGTCCTGCCGGAAACCGGCCCGCTTCGTACGCGGGATGACGATCAACCAAGCTCCGGTTTGTTGGAGCGGCTCCTGCCCCTTGACGCTCAGCGTGTTCGAATCAAGGGGGAGCTTCGCGAGCAGTACGAATCATGGCGAGGCCGCGAGTTTGGTTTGATCCCGGACACAAACAATGATTACTTATTACAACGGCTGTACTTAGGATTTGAGCTTCGCGTTAACGAATGGTTGTCGACCCAACTGGAACTTGGAAGTTCATTTCAATTCGGATCGCCATTCGAGCCAGCACCGATCGACGAAGATCCGCTCTACGTTCAACAGCTGTTTGCAGAAGTCAACCTACTGGAGACGCCGCAAGGCAAGATTTCTTCGCTAATTGGGCGACAAACTTTTTCGTTGGGATCCGGCCGACTCGTTGCCACTCGCAATGGCCCCAACATCCGTAGGAGTTTTGATGCGGCGCGGCTGCGATTCGAGAATGACCGCGTTGAATCGCAGTTGTTGTTCGGAGCGGATGCTTCGTTTGGCGGCGACGCCTTTGACAACGAAATTCGCGGGGATCGCCTGCTTTGGGGACATTACCACACATGGAAGTCCGGCCCGAATTCCGTGATGCCCGGCAATGGCGGCCTGGACATCTACTACCTGGGTTACCGAAATGCAGACGCAGCATTCGACACGGTAAGTGGTGAAGAGCGAAGGCACTCGTTTGGGCTTCGTGGCTTTGGCTTATTCGGCCCAGACAACACCTGGGACTACAACGTGGAATCTGTTTTCCAAGTTGGAAGCATCGCCGAACAAGACATTTTTGCCTGGACGATCGCCAGCCTCCTGGGCCGCACGTTTCCCGATGCATTTCTAAGCCCAAGGCTGGGTATGAAGTTCGATGCCATCAGTGGTGATAAAAGTCCTCTTGACGAACAGCTAGGAACCTTCAACGCCTACTTTCCAAACAACAGCTATTTCAGTGAAGCGGCAATCTTCGCGCCCGCGAATTTGTTGGATTTGAACTTGAACCTGGAACTCCAGCTTTCCGACCGTCTTAGCACCGTGATCCTGTGGGATTTCTTGTGGCGGTACAGCACCGCTGATGCGATTTACGTGCCCCCCGGTGTTCCATCGATTGAGGGCAATAGCTCTGATGCTCGCTACATCGGGAACACGCTGTCCATTGCCACCGAATGGAGACCACGTCCTTCGATTGAATCCGCTGTGGCTTACGTTCACCTGGACGCAGGCTCCGCAGTTACGGGCGCTGGGGGTAGCGATGCGGATTTTGTATTATTGTGGGCAACCTGGTTCTTCTAATCCATCCGGTTGAAACCCATGAATGACAAATCGAAACCAAGATCCGCTGTACCAGCCGGACGTGATCACCAAGCCTTTCCCAAGCTAGCCGAAGAGCAGCTTCAGCGAATGCGATTGTTCGCCGTGGAAGATTCGTTCAATGATGGTGAACTGCTTTTCAGCCGCGGTGAGCGTTCGTTGGACTTCTTCGTCTTATTGGATGGTTGTATTGAGATCTTTGATTTTGACTGCGACGGAAACGGACAGGTATTCGTGAGCCACTGCGCTGGTGAGTTCACTGGTGAGACGGATTTGTTCAGCAACCGCAAGGCGTTGGTTTCCGGACGTGCGAAAGGCATGACCCGAGTTCTTCGATTCGCTCGAGACTCCTTTCGGCAGATGATGTCGGCGAATCCAGACGTGGCCGAGACGATCGTCCGTGCCATCATCGTTCGCAGGCTTGGCATCCTTGAAAACAATCTAGGCGCGTCGTACCTGATTGGAAGTAAGAACGACGCAATGACTTTAAGGATTCGTCGTTTCTTACGCGGAAACGGATATCCAATTGAAACACGCTTTATCGAAGATGAAAGCGACGCCGAACAACTACTCGCCAAGTACGGACGCACCAGAGAAGACTTGCCGCTTCTGCTTTGTCACGGCGAGGAAGTGCTGTCGAAGCCGACCTTGCTAGAGGTCGGTGAAGTCGTCGGAATTTTGGAACGTCCCCAGCCTAACGTTGTGTACGATCTAGCCGTTATTGGTGGCGGTCCCGGCGGCATGGCAACGGCGGTCTATGGAGCGAGCGAAGGCTTGAAGACCATTGTTCTCGAACGCGAAACTCCCGGCGGGCAAGCCAGCACGAGCAGCCGAATCGAAAACTACCTTGGCTTTCCGAATGGTCTGTCCGGTCAGGAGCTGGCGGGCCGAGCTCAAATTCAGTCGCAGAAGTTTGGTGCAACTCTCGCGTTGCCAATGAACGTGCTCGGCATCGACGGACAGGCTTCGCCCTACACCATTCGATTGGACGGCATCGATGACGTCCAAGCCCGCTGTATCGTCATTGCCAGTGGAGCAACTTACCGAAGACTGGGGCTCGAGAATGATGCGCACTTTGAGGGACGCGGCGTTCACTACGCAGCGACTGCGATCGAAGCAGGCTACTGCGAAAACAGCGAAATCGTTGTGGTGGGTGGCGGGAATTCCGCGGGGCAAGCAGCGGTGTTTTTATCAGGAAAGACAGAGCATGTGCACCTGCTGATCCGTCGCGATTCACTGGCCGCGACGATGTCAGAGTATCTTATCCAGCGAATCCACGCATCCGATCGAATCACGCTGCACACGCAAACTGAAATCACTTCACTTGATGGTAATGACCATTTGGAAGAAGTCTCCTGGACTGATCGGGAAACGGGTGAGCGGTCCACACGCCTGCTTCGCCATGTTTTTCTAATGATTGGAGCAAGACCCAATTCCGAATTCGCTGGCGATAGAATCTTGACTGACCGGAACGGGTTTATCTGTACGGGTTCATCGGTTGTAGAGGAAAATCGATGGCCGCTTTCGGATCGGGCGCCCGAGTTATTCGAGACGAGCTTGCCCGGAGTCTTCGCGATCGGTGATGTCCGATCCGGCAGTGTTAAACGCGTCGCCTCGGCGGTTGGCGAAGGCAGTATCTGCGTCCAGTTCGTTCACCGTGTTCTCGCATCATTCACTCAGTAGCAACCTCGGCTTCAAGAGGAAGAGAGATCAAGAACATGTTTCGAATTCTCGCTCTGTCTGGCGGTGGCCTTCGAGGAGCCTTCGCTATCGGTGTTCTTGCTGAAATCGAAGAGCAATTGGACCGGCCTCTGACCGACTACTTCGACTTGATCGCCGGCACGTCGACTGGATCGATCACGGCAGCGGCGCTCTGCGTAGGTAAGAGCGCTGCCGAAGTGCAGGAGTTCTATGAAAAGCACAGTGAAGAGATCTTCAAACCGCGCAGTGACTTCAAACCCAAGCACGCGTTGAAGCCAATCTACCCCTTGCTGCGGCGTTACTTGAGATTTCGCAGCGGCAAAAATCTGGATCACTTTTTTCAATCCCGATACTGTCCCTTTGCCCTGAGGGACTCCATGGTCGACGGATTTGGAGAACGACCGCTGCGCGAAGCGGATCGTTGCCGGCTGATCATTCCGACTGTCAACTTAACTGACGGAGAGACCTATGTCTTTCGCACTCCTCATCTCGACATTCAGCGACCTGAATACGACTGGCCAGTTGCGGACATCATTGTCGCGTCCACTGCCGCACCAACGTACTTTCCGCACAAAGAGATGCCCGACGGCAAGTACTATGTCGATGGTGGCCTATGGGCAATTGATCCTGGCGTCGTTGCGCTTGCCGAGGCTGCTCGGATAATCGATGGGGACGCCGCCTGCGAGGGCAAGACAGAGCGACTCGAGAACGTGCACATGCTCTCGATCGGCACCGGAACCGCCTCGTACACGTTGGCTCCGCCCGGCGGAGACGCTGGCATGCTGTTCTGGGCGCCACACGTGGCCGAAGTGATGAGCGTCTCGCAAGTCCAGGGAACCCACTTGCCGCTAAAGATGGTGTTAGGAGAACGGTACACGCACATTGACTTCCCCCTTCCTGATGCGTCTTGGACACTCGACAACACATCCGTAACGAACCAGCTGTTTGAAATAGGTCATCGAGTTGGCGAGCAACAGGTCGACACATTGAGAAGCAAGTTCTTTGAATCGGCAGATCAGCCGGGCGACAATTGAGGAACCAATAATCCGAACGATTCATGAGCCGTCGCCCAGGTCCCTCCCCGAGACGGCGCTCAACGCAACTTTTTAGACGGAATATCTTGGAACAGACGCTCGGCCGACACATCCTCAGTGTTTGCCGACCTTTGCTCAAGATCATGAAGCGCTGCAAAGTCGCCAGCCAAGTAGGCAGAAGACGAATCGGTATAGGGATGCGATTGGGCGGTCTCTCGTTCTAGTTCTTCCCGCTCTCGTTTTCGCTCCTTGCGTTTCCGAACCAACTCCGCTTCGTTGGCTTCACGAGTCGCCAAATACTTTGCGTCAATCTTAACGCCCAGCATTTCCAGCTCCGCGGCCGCGCACCGCCAATCCACTCCGAAGTGCTTGCTGTAACCTCGCAGGATATTTTTGCCGGTGTATCTCGTCAGCCAGGACCGCGCTGAAGCGATCCTTCTAGCGCGATTCATTCGCTTGAGCACCGGCCGATTCATGTTCCCGCCAGTGAAACCACCGTCGTCGTATTCGGTTGGCAGCACCATCAGGGCTCGCCAATTTCGGGCGGAGTTTGATCCAGCAGCAACGACAATTCGGCGAGTAGTCGTTCCGCACTACTCATTTCCGAACGTTCCCGAAGTACGTCACGAGCCAGACGTGGTCGATCGGTCAGGATCCCGTCGACGTTGCGATTGAGTACCTTGGAAATCGTCGCCGAATCGTTCACCGTCCAGACGTAGACGTCCTTGTCCAGCTTATGTGCTCGGCGGACAAAGTCGCGCGTCGCGAAGGACGCATTGATGGCCAGAAAGTCCGCGTCGACCTTCTTGAGATTGCCAACGTACACGGACAGTAGTAGCCCGCACCGCCACGTCGGACGCAAGGCTTTCAATTTCTTGATGCCCTCTGCCTTGAGTGACATCACCATCACTTGGTCGACCATCTCCTCCGCTTCGACGATCTCCACCACGCGTTGTTCAAGTTGCTCGTCATGCCCGTAATATTTTAATTCGATGATGACGCCCACTTTGTCTTTACAGAGCCGCAAAACATCGGCGAGCGTTGGCACCCGCTGATCCACAAATTGTGGATCAAACCAGCCGCCGATGTCGATGTTTGACAAGTCGGACAGCTTCGCATTCCAAACCTTGATCGGGTTGCCAGCGACTTTCATAAAGTCACTGTCGTGGGCGATCACAACGACCCCATCAGCGGTCTCTTGCACGTCGATTTCGATCCAGTCCGCTCCATCCTCAATGGCCTGCCGAAACGCGGCCATCGTATTCTCCGGCGCGGTCTTTGACGCGCCCCGATGAGCCATGACCTGAACATCATCTTCCAGGCGAATGGAATCGAGAGAATAGAATCCGATCAAACCCGCGCACAGACAGAGAATCAGCAACCCCGCGATTAGTCGCGGCCGAGTCAATAGATCCAGCTTTTTCTCACTGCGAGAACCATCTTCAATCAAACGTTTGTTCATGGCCAGTTCGGCTTTCGGAACAAATTGCCTGTAGGCGTGGAACAGGACGCCAGCACCGGCGATCGCAGCGGCCAGGTTCACAAGAAGACCGCTGCCGGCCAACAGCAACACCAAGACGCCTACCTGAAACGCGAGTGTGTAAATGGAGCTGACGTCCTCGGGAATCAGCCAGCCGCCGATCACGCCAACCAACGTCGTGAAAAACAGGTTGGACAAGAGCACAAAGCCAAACCAAAGGAGCAACCAAATCAAGATACGATGGCGATGCCCCTCTATCAGCCTTCGGCTTGTGCGAAGTGCATCATTTCCGCGCTCTTGATGGAAGAGCACCAGCGGCAACGCGAGGAACCAGCTCGACAGAAGTCGCAGCAGAACGGCCAACCACACGATCCCCAGAATGCATGCGACGACCAGCGCGAAAATGAACTCGGACGGCCACTCCTTGAGGTAGTAGTTGATGTCATATTCACGAAGTAACATGATATAACACGCTCCGGCAATCAACAAAAATGGTAGCGTCGCGATCAACAACCAACCGATCATTCGAGCGGCGACGCTAAAGACCCCAACGGCATTGCGAATCGCAAAATGAATGGCGAACGTAGAATGTGCCCTTTCCACATCCGATCGCGATGCCAGCAGGTAGAGAAGCGAACCTTGCTCCATCGCCAAGATTGCCAGCCAGGCGGCGCCAACGGTGATTCCACAGATCCAACCGAACGGCCCCAGAAAAAACCTGGCGATATCGGCGTCCGAGAGAATGCCACCCCCGACAACCAACAACAAACCCTGCCAGAAAACAGAGAAGAGGGGTGTCAGGATGGAGAACGCGAAAAGCTTAAAAAGCAAGTCGGTCGCAACCAAACTCCGCCAAGACCCGGTCAGACTTGCGGTGACTTCACGGACGAAAGGTGTGAGAACCATAACGCTTCTCGGTTAAAGACACGTGACACTTTTTTCTTTGACGATGCTTACAAACCTGGACCTCGTCGCTAGAGTCTCTTCCAGAAGGCCCCCTTTTTCCTTGGGCATTTGCCCGCGGTCATCATAAGTGTCTCCAGGAGTTAAGTCGATGCACGACCCGATGTCTACCGACCGAGAAGGTCTGATTGAAGAGGTGTTAACGAAAGAGCAGCAAGATCAGCTGACCCCTTTGAAAGTCATCGAGATGTTGCGTGAAGGGAACGCCCGCTTTGTCGCTGGCGAAGTCACGGTACGCAACCACAAAGCACAGATCCGAAAAGCGGTGTTGAGCCAACATCCCAAAGCGATCGTACTGTCCTGCGTCGATTCACGCGTTCCAGTGGAAGATGTGTTCGACCGTGGCATCGGAGACATGTTCGTCGCTCGCGTGGCCGGCAATTTCGTCAATCCTGACATCCTCGGGTCAATGGAATTCGCCTGCAAGGTTTCCGGATCAAAAGTGATTCTGGTCTTGGGTCACGAGCACTGTGGTGCCGTCAAGAGTGCGATCGACGGAGTGGAACTGGGCAATATTACAGAAATGCTCTCCAAAGTGATGCCCGCGGTGGAGCAAACCAGCGGCTACGAAGGTCAACGCGACAGCAAGAATGAACCCTTCGTCCACGCGGTGACGGAACAGAACGTCCGCTTGAACATGCAGCGCATCCGCGACGAAAGCCCCATCCTCGCTCAAATGGAGGCGGCAGGGGAAATCAGTATTTGCGGTGCGGTTTATAACATGGACGACGGCAGCGTGAGCTTTTTAAACGAGACATGATGAACTACGACCTGAAGAATCTCAAAGGTGACTTGAGCGGCGGTTTTGTAGCAGGGATCATCGCTTTGCCGTTGGCACTCGCTTTTGGAGTGCAGTCCGGCCTCGGACCCGCAGCGGGGCTCTATGGTGCGATTGCCGTCGGCATCTTTGCCGCACTATTCGGAGGCACTGCCACACAAGCCTCGGGCCCCCCCCCGGTCCGATGACGGTGGTTTCCGCGTCGATCGTTGTGTTCGCGACCAACGCGGCCGGCAGCATCGAAGAAGGCCTCGGTATTGTGCTGATGTGTTTTTTGGCGGGAGGCGTCTTTCAAGTCGCCCTCGGTTTGCTGGGTGTCGGCAAATACATCCGGTACTTCCCGTACCCCGTCGTTTCTGGGTTCATGAGTGGCGTCGGCCTGATCATTATCTTTCTGCAACTGTGGCCTCTTTTGGGCAGTGCCTCGCCCAAGTCAACGATTCAGGTTTTCACTCGGATCACGGAACCACTTTCGTCGATCAATTTTGCCGCGGTTGCGTTGGGCGTGGTGACCTTGGCGGTGAACTACACGTTCCCAAAGCTGACCAAGAAAATACCCTCCGTGTTGGTGGCACTGTTGGTTGGTACGATTCTCGCCCTCGTCTTGGGACTGGATGTTCCGGTGATTGGAGATATCCCCAGTGGGTTCCCTCCGCTGCAGCTCGGCGAAATGTTTTCGGTGGATTCAAAGTACTACACCTTTATCCTTCAATCGGGCGTCACGCTCGCGCTGTTGGGTTCGATTGACTCGTTGCTCACCGCCGTGATCGCGGACAATCTGACCAAGGATCAACACGACAGCAAACGTGAGTTGATTGGCCAGGGGATCGGAAACGTGGTTGCCGCGTTCTTTGGTGGTATTCCGGGTGCCGGTGCAACGAAAGGGACCGTGGTTGCGATCAATGCGGGAGCCAAGACAAGGCTATCGGGGATTTCACACGGCGTCTTTCAATTGGCGGCCTTGCTGGGCGCCGGCGCGCTCGCGTCGTACATCCCACTGAGCGTTCTCGCGGGTCTGCTCATCTCCGTCGGCGTTGCCATTATTGACTACAAAGGTCTGAAGCACTTGTTGCTCATTCCTCGTGCCGACGCGGTCGTGATGGTCGTGGTCTTGGTCTGGACGGTGTTCGGAAACTTGATCCACGCCGTTGCGGCAGGTATCGTTTTGGCCAGCGTGCTCTTTATGAAGCAGGCCAGCGACATGGCGGAACAAGAAACGACCCTCGCGCC